>CAZWVC010000199.1:0-7730 GCA_964637245.1 uncultured Desulfocapsaceae bacterium | reverse complement strand
TTCTATCGAAATGATTTTCAAGTGCAGTTTTACCGCCCCCAGTAACGAAGACAAGCTGTTCTATACCGGAAGCGAGCGCCTCTTCAACTGCGTATTGAATAATTGGCTTATCGACAACAGGAAGCATCTCTTTGGGCATTGCTTTCGTTGCTGGCAGAAAACGTGTTCCCAGCCCAGCAACTGGAAAAATAGCCTTCTTTATTATCATATGTTTGTCCTTTCAGATTATTGGTGGAAGTATACTAGAGCTCGAATATTTATTTGTTCCGTGGCGTTATCAGTTGCAGGATTAGTTTACAAATATTTTTCGCTCTATTTTTGTTACTATTGTTCAAGTTTAGAGTAAAATATCCACCTGAATATTAATTAAGAAAAGTGTATATCCTTTTACCTCAATTTCGCCTAACAAATCCAGTTTTTTTGCCATACAATTACTAGTAGCTGGGCAAAATTTGATATCTGTTACCTATACGTTCGTTTAAGAATCCTTCTTCATAATAATTTTTAGAAATATTTCTACATGATATTGAGATGTTGTGTAACATAGCTGCATTACTCCAAGATTGTTAGAAGATAATATGCTGCTATTCTGCAAGTGATGTGCCGATAATCTTTTATGAGAAACAATTACTCACAATAAACTGATAGTTGGTTATATTTAAGGTAGCTTGGTTATTCAACTAAGGTAACAGGTTCATTCTGATATAAAGGAATCTATTTAGTCTGAATTTCAGCCTAACATTTCTTCAAAATAGGGTACTTGGCGTTGGGGACTGGTTTTTCATTTCTAATTCTTAAGCTGGGAGACATATTTATTTTCACAGTACTGCATAAAAAGTCAGCTCCCTCAGCAAATACAAAAAAATCAGGTAAGCGTAAACTCCGATCTATCTCCCATATACAATCCGAAAAGCTGGGCTTTGTGGATAGTTAGAAGAAAGAATGGTCGACTTGAAAAGAATTACAATAGGAAAAGGGCTAAGCATCATTATGTATGATACTTAGCCCTTTAAGATGATCTGGTCTCCTTCTTATAATGACCAGCTATTAGGGTAATAAAGATTCGTGGTTTTTTAAAATATTAAGATATTAAACTTTTTCTCACTGGTTTAGGGTTATTTGGATGTATTTAGTTATCCTTACTACTGCCAGAGAACATCTTTTTCAAGATCCACTCGGGTATTTTTCAGTTCAGGATTATGGTTTTTTTTATCACTCTTTAATCTGTTGATTGCACAGACAAATTTACGGCCATCCTTTACCTTTACCAGCACATATGCTTCTTGGTTGCCTCTCATGGTGGTATCCCCTTATATCGTTGAAGATTGTCTTACCAGCCAGACAGTGTCAATCTGAAAACAAATACTAGTAACAAGTTTACTTCTTTTGGTTGGAAAGAACACGCAGCCCATTTTCCCCCCACTTGCAGGGCCGTTGTAATTTTAAATAGCACCTCCAATTGATGAGTTTCTATTTTAAGGTATCAACTACATAGTAGCAGAACCATACTCCAAATAAAAGTAGGAATTAATATTATATAAGTAAAGGTATCAAAACGAAATACCTTTAAAACAGAATAATGGTATTAAATAATCGAAAATATTGAATGTTATACTATTTAGCACGCTTAGGTAAATCACAGAAATTGAGATAGCTTCATTGCAATTATAGTGTTATCAAAATATAGTGCAGCAATTAAAATTAGTAGATCAAGGAATTAATATAAAGATGAGGATAAAATGACTGATATTATTGAAAAAACACAATCCGCTTATTCCTATCCACTTTTAATTAAATCTCTCTTTTATTCTCCAGTCGTTGATAATCCCAAGCAGGAAATAATTTACCGCGGGGAGCAGCGTTTCACTTACAGAGAATTTCGTGAACGGGTCTGTCGATTAGCCAATGCCCTGGTAAATCTAGGAGTTAAACCTGGAGATACAGTGGCGGTAATGGATTGGGACAGTCATAGATATCTGGAGTGTTTTTTTGCCGTTCCCATGATCGGTGCCATCTTGCATACGGTGAATATTAAACTGTCCGCTGAACAGATACTATACACCATCAATCATGCTGAAGATGACTATATCCTTGTCAATCAAGAATTCTTACCTCTTGTAGAGCAAATTCGGGGAAGAATCGATTTGGTTAAGGGATATATGCTGTTACGCGATGGAGGAGAACAGGCTGCGACCTCTGTACCACTTGTCGGGGAGTATGAGGATTTGCTGCAAAACGTTTCTTCCTCTTATAAATTTGAAGACTTTGATGAAAATACCAGGGCGACCACCTTTTATACAACGGGCACTACTGGAATGCCAAAAGGAGTGTTTTTCAGCCATCGTCAACTTGTGCTTCACACCCTTGGAACTATCGCAGCGCTGAGCTCTGTTGAGAAACAGGGTCGATTTCATCAAAAAGATGTTTACATGCCCATAACTCCGATGTTTCACGTACATGCATGGGGGTTTCCATACATTGCCACGTTTACCGGAGTCAAACAAGTTTATCCTGGAAAATATGCACCATCACACCTGCTACAGCTTATTAGCAAAGAAAAGGTTACTTTCAGCCATTGTGTTCCAACAATTCTTCACATGCTCATAAATGACCCAGCCTTTGCTGAGCTTGACCTTAGCAATTGGAAAGTCATCATTGGAGGAGCAGCCATGCCTAAAGCTCTTTGCAGAGTCTTGCTGCAGAAGGGTGCAGATATCTTTTCCGGTTATGGCATGTCTGAAACCTGTCCCGTCCTTACTCTGGCACATGTTGATGAGGAAGACCTGTCTGAAGACGATGAGATAGATGTTCGTTGTAAAACAGGAAGACCATTACCGCTTGTAGATATTCGTGTTGTTGACAGCAAAATGACAGATGTGGAAAAGGATAGCAGTAAGGTCGGCGAAGTCGTTGTAAGAGCACCTTGGTTGACTCAGGCATACCTCAAAGATAAGCGCAATTCTGAAGTTCTCTGGGAAGGAGGATATTTGCATACCGGTGATGTCGCAAATATTGATAAAAAGAGATACATCAGCATTACCGATCGCATTAAAGATGTCATCAAAATCGGCGGTGAGTGGGTATCATCACTTGAACTTGAGGATGCTATATCCCTCCATTCTGGGGTAAGTGAAGTTGCCGTGATAGGAACACCCGATGATAAATGGGGGGAGCGCCCTCTGGCATTAGTAGTTCCTAAAGGTGATGTGTCTGAGAAAGAGCTGATAAAACACATCCAAAGCTATACTGATAAGGGTTTATTGGCGAAGCAAGCTCTTTTGCTTCAGGTGAAAGTTGTTGAACAAATTGACAAGACCAGCGTGGGAAAAATAAACAAGAAGTTGTTACGAGAGCAATTCGCTTTAAAGTAGCTATGATGTGTAGTCGATATTGACTTTTATGAAAATGTAGAAAATATAGGCAGTTACGAATAACCTCTGGAACCATTTTGCAGAAATTGTATCTTCCACAGAGTTATTCTCAGAATAGAATAGAGAGTAGGAGCTATAGGGTTAATTTAATTTTTTATAATTTACTATAAATTTAAGCCATGTGTGGTCGATATGCATATGCCATAAAGGATCTTGGAAGGTGGGGGGTGGTTTTCAAGGTGATATTAGAGGAAGTAGTAGACAAGTATAATATCGCTCCTTCTTCCGGTGTCCCTGTTTTCACCAAAGAGGGCTGGTTTACTATGCGCTGGGGGCTTGTACCATCTTGGTCAAAGGAGCCAAAAACCAAATATGCCACTTTTAATGCCAGGGTAGAAACTTTTACTACCAAACCACTATTTCGCTCAGCATGGCAGGCGAATAGAAGATGTCTTATTCCCACAACTGGATATTATGAGTGGAAAATGGTTGGTGAACAAAAGACCCCATTTTACATCTCCTCAACATTAAATGAACCTCTTGTTTTCGCTGGGTTATGGGAGACGTGGGGAGATGGTGAAGATGAATTTATGTCATGTACGATCATAACTACTTCAGCACGAGGTAGTTTGGTTGAACTCCATCAGAGGATGCCCGTTATTCTTGAGCCTGATCAGGCTGTATCCTGGTTAAAAGGGACCAAAGAAGAGGCACTCGCAATTTTGGATTGTCCTTCAGTTAATAATATCCGCTACTTTCAGGTCAATAAGGATGTTGGAAATCCGCGCAATCAAGGTAAAGGTCTAATTGAACCACTTTCTTAAATGCTGGTACTGTTTGGTTTTGTCCTTCGTCAATCCCCGACAGAATATTCTTGCCAACTTTGAAGTTGTGAATATACTTATTCCGACTTGTGGAGTAATTTTCAGAAGATAAAATAAATTCTTTTTTTGCGATGGGCAGGAAGCAGAAAAGCATTTTTAGCGTAATCATACTATAAAATCATAATCTCTTAGCATTTATAACGAAACTCAAGCATGACATTCTCGATGAAGTTGAGCCGCTTGATTGCACTCTTAGGCTCCATATTTACTCTTCTACAAATTTACTTCCTTGCCAATGACAAGGAAGGTATCTGCCTTAACGATGGGTGCAAAATAGTTGACAGTCTCACGTCAATCCCACCACTATATATAAATATTGCCGGCTTCGTCTTCTTCCAACTCATATTTTGGGGAATGTGGTTTGCTGGCAATAATAAAAGAGTCAGGAATTATGTCGATTTGCTACTTCTTGCTGGTTTTGCTGCCGAAGGTGTTTTGGTAGCATTTCAGCAATTTGTTGCCCAATCTTTCTGCTCATACTGTTTAATTATATTTGGTTTAATTCTCTCACTGAACATTTTGGCAGGATTACCGCAATTTCTTCGTGGCGCTACTGTGTTCATTGCAGTACTTATAGGTTTCATCAGTTTGCAGTTTGATTATATCAAAGGGAGTCCGTTGCAAGGACTCGATAATGGTACATTTGCTTTACTTCAAGGTGATAGCAGGGAGCAAAGATATCTCTTTTTCTCCTCCACATGTAAATACTGTGAAAAAGTAATTGAATCGTTAAACGAGGATAACACTTGCGGAATGAGATTTAATCCTATTGATACAATAACAGATTTTAATCACCCAACTGCTCAAAGAATGGAGGTATATGATACCAATGTCAATAAACAGTTGTTACGGTCTTTTGGTATAAATCAAATACCCGTGCTTTTGATCACTTCAGAATACGGAGTTCAGGTTGTGAAAGGGGCAGGTCCAATAGAGCAATATTTATCAAATAATTGTCTCCTAAAGCAGGAAAATATTGAATCCTCGGATTTACAAAGTAACCCAACAAATCAAAACTTCGACTTCCTCTCCCCAACCGATGAGTCATGTGCCGTGGAGAGTGACTGCGAAGACCTGCCAATTCTGCAGCAGCCACTGGAGTGACATCTCAAAATTATAGCCCATTTGGTTCATACTGTTTTCGCGAGAAAAGATGATTGAAACCCATGTTGTTTTTACATCCGATAGACTAGTTTTGGAAGGATTATTGTACCGACAAACTGGCTCTAAAGGAGTTATTGTAACCCACCCGCATTCGCTATATGGTGGGGACATGTATAATCCTGTGGTTGAAGCTATATGTAGAACGTATTTTCGAAAGGGCTACTCTACTCTACGGTTCAATTTTCGTGGAGTGGGTAACAGCCAAGGCGTTTTTGACAATGGTTGCGGTGAAGGCAAAGATGTGCTCGAAGCAGTTCAATATTTACTAGATACTGGATTAGAATCTATACATGTTTCTGGTTATTCATTTGGTACCAGAGTATTGGCCGGAATCGATTTTTCACCACAGGTTGATTCTCAAGTCTATGTTTCCCCACCAGTTGCTTTTATGGATTTTAGTTCAGTCGGCAAAATTCAAGGTCTAAACTCAGTAATTACTGGTGACAAAGATGATGTTGCGCCACCTGCTGAGATTAGAGCGATGATAAGCAGCTGGAATCCAGCGGCACAAATGTACGTTCTTAAAAACTGTGATCACTTCTTCAGCAGCTCTTTAGACGAGCTTGAATCTATCTTAGCCGATCTAATTGTTTAATGATTTTAATCTCTTTCCTTTAGTAGATAAGGTTCAGTTAATTGTTAAAGTTTACAAATAAAACTGGATCAGATTGGTCAGCTTGCCATCTATTACCTCAGCACTGCAGGTAAACCCAAAAAATATAGACAAATTATTTCCACCTCTTATTGACATGGAGCAATAGTATCCATAGCATAATGGTAGCGTTAACTATCAGTGTTGGAGGGAACTATGGAAGATGCAACGCTGTATAAAAAAATCCTCAATGCTATGTCTGCTCAGGTAGCGATTCTTGATGAGAATGGCAGCATTGTGGAAACCAACCAATCATGGCGTGAGTTTGGTGAAAATAATGGCCTAGAGTTCGTGGATAGTTGCCTTAACTGTAATTACCTGCAAATTTGTGAAAGCAGTACTGACCAAGATAATGATGGTGTAAGGGTTGCAGAAGGTATCCGGCGGGTGATGAATGGTGAGATAGATGAATTTCTTATGCAGTATCCCTGCCATTCTCCTGATGAAAAACGCTGGTATGTAGTCCGGGTTGTTCCTTATAGGGAAAAGGATTTATGCCGCGTAATAGTCAGTCATGAGAATATTACTCCAATCGTTGAAGTTCAGAAGACCCTTGAAAATAAAGAAAAGGAGCTGCAAGCACAAAAGGTCAGATTAGAAGAGACCAATATTGCCCTGAGGGTCCTCCTTGAACAGCGAAATGAAGATAAAAAGAACATGGAAGCAGTAATCTTTGCCAATATTGATCGATTGGTACTTCCCTACGTTGAGAAACTCAGTGCAGCTAGGTTGAATGAGAAGCAGAGAACACTGGTTGACATTGTAAACAACAATCTAAAAGATATTATTTCACCTTTCCTCCAGCAATTATCATCCCTAGAGATACGGTTAACCCCTCAGGAAATTGAGGTTGCGCATCTCATTCGAAGTGGTCGGTCAAGCAAAGAAATTGCCGACATCCTGTTCCTTTCTGTTGCCGGAGTGGACTTTCATCGAAAAAATCTGCGTAAGAAATTGGATCTAACCCATACAAAACAAAATTTACGCTCGTATCTTATGTCGATGAGTTAACTGATTTGATTTCAAGAATCTCAATCAGCAAAAAATCTCATGCAGCTTAGTCTTGCGAAAATCGAAGATCCTGTCGAGGTTTCTCTCAATAAAAAATACGTTGAGCATTTTACCGAATAGTCCAAATGGCGGAAGATAGTAGATGGTATCTCTACTTCTAATACCTGAGTCTACCTTTTGGATTTGGTGATGGTGGTACCAGAATTTATATGGGCCGATACGTTGTTCATCAACAAAAGAGTGATTGGCTTGGATATGCTTTATCTCCGTAACCCATTTTTGCCTACCAATCACCGGGATAGTAATTCGGTAATCAATAATGAGGCCTTCATACATCTCTTCAGGAACAGTCGAGATGATTTCAAAGTGGAGATCAGGTGGGGTAATAGCGTTTAGATTATATGGATTCTTTAAGAAGTCCCAAACGTTCTCAAGAGATGTGTCTAATAGTTGTTCCCGTTTGAGAATATACATAGGATAGATGCGCTAAAAGGTGTAAGAACTATATTTTACAATCACCTTTTGAGGAGAATGGATGTACTCTGCCACGAATGTGCATGCTGAGGTGATTGAGCATCAACATCCTCGCAACATTATTCAAAATTGTAAGACGAAAATTACCCCTTTTCGCTTATATACCTTTCAGCA
>CAZWVC010000198.1:0-7763 GCA_964637245.1 uncultured Desulfocapsaceae bacterium | reverse complement strand
CTAGTTCTATTTATATTGCAAGTACGGGTAATGTAGGAATTGGTAAAAGCAATCCAGCAGGTAAACTTGATGTAAATGGAACAATCTATCAACGCGGCGGTGTTCTTCATGCAGACTATGTTTTCGATCCAGAGTATAATCTGGAATCAATTGAAGAACATACCATGTACATGTGGAAAGAGAAACATCTCAGAGCTGTTCCCAAAAAACAGTATGATGAAAATGGGTTGGAAATATTGGAGTTGGGCTCACATAGAAAAGGTATGTTAGAGGAATTGGAAAAAGCACATATTTATATTAGTCAATTGAACAACCAAATAGCTGCATTGAAGTCGCTTGTCTGCCAAGATCATCCACTGGATAAGGTTTGTAACTAGCCGATATCAGATGTCCTTATTGTGACATGCCAGATACGCTTGTGGAGATCCACATCGATAAAACATACAAGTTCAGCTCTAATCGCACACCATGCTTATAATAGCGAGGTTTACCTTGAGATTAAGGCTATAATAAAATCATACCACGGATTGGCGAAGCGAGGATGTGATCTCCTTTACATCATAGTTACTACTGTCGCTCGACTTTAATTATCTGGAATATAAGAGTCTATAGGTAAAATATCCCAGCCATTCATGTATTACCTGACTGCTTAACTGCAAGCTATTAGAATTTGGGATGAATGACTTGAAAGTGAGGTTCTTCTGGGGTGTTAAATTAGTAGGAGCTGCAACCACCTCAAAGCCAAACTGTTCAAAGCTCCATTGCGCCCGCAACATGTGCAATGAACTTGTCACCAGCAATATTTTTGTTTTATTCTCTTTGGTTAGAATTGCATAGCTGTATTTGGCATTTTCAATGGTGGTTCTGCTCTTCTTCTCCAACCAAGTAGCATCTCCACCAAAACCAGTTTCAAGGTCAAAAGCCATTGTCTTGGCAAGACTGCGTTTTTCATCGCCTCGCACCGATCCCCCGCTCAATAGTATTGGCAGTCCTGTGCTGCGCTGCAGCAATGCACCGTATCGGACTCTGCTCAATTGCTCAGAAGAGCTCACGGGTTGGCCAAATTCGGGGGCGTTTTCATTCTGCGCACCAGAGAGAATCACAATTACGTCGGCATTGATGTCTCCAAGCTGATCAGGACGCAGTGCCACTGTTTGCTCTAAGGTATCAGCAAGAAAATTTGTGGTAAGCGGAATACTCAAAGCGAAGAGGCTTACACTTGCTAAAAATGCCAGAAACCATGCTGACTTTGGTGCTCGATTCCTTAATTGATAAGCGCATAGGAGAAGGAGTAACTGTGTGAATGGGGGAAGAAGCAAACATTTTAAAAAATATCGCAGATCCATCATACCCAATACTCCTTTATTAATGGCAAGTGGGTTGCCTCAGGTTTTTATTTCTTTACATGCCGAAATGATTTTTTCGGTTGCTAAGAAACCGACATCCAAGGCTAATTGATACTCTTTGTTACACTTACTCATGTGTAATATTACTCTTTTGGCACATCCTCCACCAGTTTCTCATCGGCAGCTACACGATTTTCGCCAATCACCTTCTGCAGATCATCAACTTGCCATTTACTTACTTTAACACCAAAACTGAGATCTGACCTATATACCACAAATTCAGTGTCGTCTATCTGCTCAAATTTCCAATCAAGCTTTTTATCTTCAGCGAGGGTCAATGAAAATGATAGGTTGAGTATTGCAGAATTAGTCTTTTTATCATTATCGGTAATAAATCCACTCACCGACAAATTGATCATTTTATCAAGTAAATCCTCAATCTTTTCTGTTTCGAGATCAGGTTCACCGTCAGCTTTTTCTATTTCCCAGATTGAATCCTCATTTCTTGCAAAAACATAATTGTTCATCTCTATTTTCTTAATAGAGTCCTTGGCAAGCTTGAGTAAATCTTTATCAATCCACTGTTCTACCTTCGGAGACAGTTCATGAGAGCTCAAACCGCCAATGATAATTTCATTGGTTCCAGCTGGTCGCATGTGTATTTGTTTAAAACCTGGAGAAGTACCAAAATAGAGATTCGCGAGTTCTGCTTCTTTGTCTTTAATAACCAGATGATAATTATACTCGTTATCGCTGACTTTGAAGCGTTTGGCAGCATTTTCTGTAGTGGCTACCGCAAGAGTACGCTTAAGACCTGAAATGGTATCAAGAAAAGTTTCTACCTGTTGATTATTTGCTGGAACCTTACTTTCAATGGACAACACCCAGCTATCTTCGAGTTTTTTTAATTCCAGGTTGCCATCTTCGCCAGCAATATAAATGGTGTCAGCTGCAGAGGGTTCAAAGTCTACAACTTTGGAGTTTGGTGCATAGGGTTCAAAACCCTGATCCTGTGTATAAACGCCAACTACAAGTCCTAGCTGGACGATGAGTAGAATTGTGGCAGGAAGTATGAATCGCTGCATATCTATATCCTCCCCGAGATTTTTTGAAGAAGTGTGTATTCACGGAGTAGTGCTTTTTTTCTCAAAAAATAGTGAATAAGCCAGACACCAAAAAGACCGGCAAGAGCAAGACCATAATTGAGGTACTCAAAAAACAACTGCCCTTGCTTGCTCATAGGGTAGAGTGGTCTGGAAAAATGACTTCTTCCCCGGATCTCCAAAAGACCACTCTCTTCAAGTGCCCAATCCACTGTGTTGGCGATCATCTGCACAGGTTCCAGATATCCTGTACGCCTAACTCCCGAACCAAGACTGATAATCGAATCTGCCAGAAATGCATTTGAGGCAAAAAGAACAATTCGCGAAGACTCAGGGGATTTATCAATAACTCTGGTGATCACCTGTTTATTTTCCTCATCCTCTCCGGCGGTTGCTTCATTTGGCTGGTCGCCGTCTGCTTCGTTTTCCTTTGATTCACTATTTGTTAATAGAGGGGAAAGTTTACCTGCAAAAAATGAAGTAAAATTACCTTCAATAACAACACCTAATAATTTACGGCCCTCACTTGCGTTTTTGGCAAAACCGTATTGAGGAAAAGCGTCAAAATCAGGTTGAAGATTGAGCTCGTTTGTTGTCCAGCTGTCTTCTGAACTTTCGATAAGATGGGTTATTTTACGCTGTTTATTAATTTCATTGTCAATTTTTATTGGTGATGACCAATTTAGGGTCACCTGGGAGATTGCTGAAAGAATAGGGCTTTCTTCATTCATCCCATCACTGCGGATATCCACAAAGAATGGATAATCTATCATGCTGGTCTCCTGGATAGTAAAACCGCCTACATTTCGTTGAGTGGGAATAGGAAAAGAACTGTTCTGGGAATCAAGTACAAGTTCTTGATTAATTTCAATGCCGTGATGGGCAAGCCAAGGTTCCAAGCCCGAATCCAGCTGCACTATGCCAAGTTCTCGATTCATTTCAAGATCATATGGCGATGTCGCCAACACAACTGTACCTCCCTGCATAAGAAATTGATCAACACCAAACAACTGAATATCATCCAGGCTCTCAGGGGATGCCAGAATGAGTAAATCCGTTTCTTCAGGAACAGCTCCTTTCTTCAAATCAGTTTCACTGACTTTATGATCCTGCTGCAGGAAATCCCGAAGGATATTAAATTGCTTTCCGCGTGGCGGCATACCATATTGAGGCATTGGTGGGGTAACCGGTTGAGTGTGTAAGGCAATACTTTTGGTAAATCCCGAAGCGAAGCGCTTTAATCCCGCATTTATAGAACGCTGCAGACTATCGCGATCGAATTCCTGGGGAAGCGGAATTTCAATGGTTTGCTCACCACTTTGCAGGATCAAGTAAAACCAGAATGTTTGCTGATCAAAGAGACTTGCGGCCATAGGTCGAAAACCATATTCCTGTTGCAACTGCTGAGCAATTTTGCCACCATCTTCTTCGGGATCCATCTCCCTATAAGAAAACTGCTCTCCACCTTTCTCTTGCAAATCTTCGACTAGGTTGTTTAGCTCATTTTTTAAGCTCACCAGTGTATCCGGTAGATTGCTTGAGGCAGAAATAAAACCAGTTAAGACGATGGGTTTACCAATATCTGCAAATAAATCACCCTCCCCCTGATAGCTGTATAGTGTTTTTCGAAGAGCACGGGTTATATCATATTCCGGATTTCGCAACTCAACTTCCAGATCATCTCCACCCTTAACTTTCAATTCAATGAGATCCCTGAATCCCAAAACCTCAAATTGATCACCGTACTGGATGAGAATGTCGAAATAAGAATTAGTGACCGAAGCTTGATATTTACTCGTTGTCTGGAAAGGCACTGGTCGGATACCGTATTTCTGCCCCGCCTCTTGCTCCAGTTCCGGGTGTTCTAATGGGTCAACGAATTCAACATTGACCCGATTTCCACCGGCGATTGAGTATTCCTCCAGGAGATCCTGGATCCTTGGGACAAGAGGCGCCAGCAGTGGGTGAGTTTGCGAAGAAAAATATCCGCGTATGAGTAAAGGCTCTTTAAGCTGACGAAGGTAACTTTTTGTAGACTCTGAGATAGAATACATATTTCCCTGGGTCAGATCCCCTCGCATGATTCCAATCTGCGCCAACCAGAAGTTAGCCACAATAAGATTGGCCACCAGCAGCAAGGTAACAGTCTGCCATATTGAGTGTTCCTTGTTTCGTGGGTTTCCTGCCCAGCGTATTTTCTCAAGCCCCAGCACATTGAGACACAGAAAGACCCCCATGATTGACAGATAGAAGTAAAGGTCCCGAAAATCGATCACTCCACGGATAATTGAATCAAAACGTGATCCGGTTCCCAGCAACTGTAGAATCTCCGCACCTTTTGTACCGAAAAAACCTGTCAGCATATCAGATCCCAGAAGATAAAAGAATGAGCAGACAAGTACAGTGGTGATAAGGCTGACGATCTGGTTATCCGATTTCACACTGACATAGAGACCAATGGCAATATAAGAAGCGGCAAGAAATAATGCGGCCAGATAACCACCCATAACCGGCCCCCAGTCCAAGGATCCCATAAAGCTGACAGTAATTGGCAGAGGCAAAGTGAGAAGAAGGGAAAGGAGAACAAGCGCAAAACAGCCGAGAAATTTCCCCATTACCAGAGCGATCGGTCTGGCTGGCGAAGTCAGCAAAAACTCAAGTGTCCCTGCCCTCTTTTCCTCAGCCCAGAGCCGCATTGTAACCGCTGCGGTAAGAAATATGAGAAGAATCGGCATCCACTTAAACAGTGGTCGAACCTCTGTAATATTGGTTGCAAAAAAGGTCTCAACCCAGAAAAAAATAAAGAGATTGACGGCCAGAAAAGCACCCATAAATATATAGGCGACGGGTGAGCTGAAAAATGTCGTAAATTCTTTACGGGCTATACGTATGACTTTATTCATCGTTCACTCCTCTACGGCGCACTTATTTGAGCAAAAACAGATTCAAGATCCCTAGTTTCAAACTGCATGGCATATAAGGACCACTTCTGTTCATGAATTTTCCGAGCTACTGCTGCAGCAGTTTCCTCGCTGCTGGCGTCTTCTTCAAGCTCAATGGCATAGCTACGCCCAGCTTCACTCAACCCACTGTGTTCTGCTCTACTCACCTGCATCACCCCGGTAACGTCCATCAATATTTTTTCCGGATTCTCAACGGCTGTATCAAGTGAGAGCAGCAGCTTTTTCTCAGACTGCAGCATATTAAGATTGGTATCCAGAGCCAATTGGCCATTGCGTATTATTATCACCCTGTCACAAACTGCCTGCACCTCCTGAAGAATATGCGTTGAAATAATTACAGTTGATTTTTTTGCCAGATCTTTTATCAATTCACGCATTTGTTGAATTTGGGTGGGATCAAGACCGTTGGTTGGCTCATCAAGTATGAGGAATTTCGGTTTATGCAGAATCGCCTGGGCAACTCCTATTCTTTGGCGATATCCTCGCGACAAGGTGGAGATTGATTGATGAGCCTTATCTGTCAGTGCGGTTTTTTCAATAGCTTCGACAATCATAGCAGGTTTTTTGCTCGCTGATATGCTATACAATGATGCAGCATAATCAAGATAATCAACCACCGTCATTTCGGAATAAATAGGGCAATTTTCTGGAAGATATCCTATTTCTTGCTGAACCTGATGACGCTGTTTGATAATATCGCACCCATTAATGGTAATTTGTCCTTCTGAGGGTTCTAGGTATCCAGTCAGCATTTTCATTATAGTAGTTTTTCCAGCCCCATTATGCCCCAGTAAACCTACTATTTCGCCTGGAGTGATGGTAAAACTCACTCGATCGACTGCTGCAAAGTCACCATACCTGCGTGACACATTATCTATTGTTATCATCTTTAAACCTCATTTCAGGTTGAATCCCTTGGATGTATATTCCTGCATGGGTGATGCTCTAGCAATTTCTATATACGTCGTTCAGCAAATTGATTGGAGTTAAAAACTATTCAATCTTCACCAGTACTGATGAGAAATGTAGGCTAGCGTCTTGTGAATAATTCTCATCTGCTCAACCAGGTGATGAAAAATAGAAAAATACAATTGATCTAGCAAAAAAGTATTATCCACAGTCAGACATTAATATTAATACCGCAAATCAATCAGTAAACACGTTTAACCTAATGTTTCCAGTGCTGTAGCTATAATCGGCGAAAAAAATAAAAAATGTTGGAGGGATTGTCAAGAGGTGAGGAGTCAAATTTAAAGCTAATCTTACGTTTTCGCCTGCTTTTTTTTCTGTAAGGCTAGCAGAAAGGGAAACTATGAAAATATTACAGGTAGCGGATTTCACCACTATGTTCAGTGATTGTTAAACCATCATCTAGTAGCATTTCCAGCCCGCCATCCCGGGCTATACCTGTGACCCTCGCAGTGTATTGAGGGGTGGTTAAGACATCATAGCCAAAAACAATTTTCTTTCCCAAGGTATCAGAGAGTTCAGACCAACGTTCGATGACTGGATGGATAAATTTATCCTGCTCCACTAATTTATCCATGTGTCTACCTTCAACAAAATACAGAAGCCCAATATTCCACACAAGTTTGGCAAAATAATTCAATGCAAAACCTTTCAAATCAGTTTGGTGGCCAGTTTGATTAACAATCGATGTTGCAGTATTCCTTAATTCGTGAGGGAACTCACTGTTGTTAACGTTTATGCCGAATCCTATAAGATGAAACTGCTCTCCCCAGGAGGGTCCAGTATGGCTTTCTATTAGAAATCCAGCAACTTTTGCCTGGTTTACGAGAACATCATTAACCCAACGAATAGCTGAGTGTTTAAGGCCTTCCTGTCGCAGAGCTTCACAGGCGGCAACACCAATAGCAAGTGAGAGAAGCAGTGAGGATTGGGGTGTCAGCGTGTTTGCATGGATCATACACCCCCACAAACCGCCATGAGGGGCATACCAATTTCTGGCAAACCTACCCTTTGAGCCGGTTAGTCTCTCCGCTACTATTAGTCTGCCATTTTTAACCGATTTTTTCTTCTTTTCCTGGGAATCTATATGCTGACGTGCCTGTACCATAGCACGGTTAAGGGAATGGTGGCACTCAACTGATGAACCTACAAAGGAGCCGAAACGAATGATCTCTTCGGCAAAGCTCCCCAATGTACCTTCGCGGCGTCTGGGCAATTCATTTTTCTTTATGTATATTTGTACATCCTCAGCATTTAGCTGTAGGTCTTTCATTGAACTTAGCCCGGATATTTCACGAGCCTGAAAGGTGAATAATATTGGCAATATTGGAAAGCACACTTTGTATTGCCAGAAATTGCCATTGTAATGCTCGTAATGTGTC
>CAZWVC010000197.1:0-7833 GCA_964637245.1 uncultured Desulfocapsaceae bacterium | reverse complement strand
TATTTACAGGGTGTAAAAAGCTGACTATTGTCATCAACCAATTAAAATAAATAATCTGATTACCCCTATTCTTCAGCAAACGTAATCTAGTGAGATAGGTGTTGGACTTTTCTCGGGTGTCTGTAGCCTGGATGGCTACAGTCAAGCCCCCATGGACGGGTTTATGGCGACCCGAGGAAAAGGTCAACACCTACCTCAGACACATTGCTGAGCATTAGGGGTAATCAGAATGATTTATATTTATCCAATTTATTGATCTTTGCCGTTCTAAGGTGAACATCGGTGATTAAAGGATTTAATACAGCATTGTTCTGTTTTTCAATGTTATATGTCGATCCTACTTTTAGCATCTTGGCAGATCTACAAACGCTATTTCCCAGTCAGGAAAGTATTATTTAGAAGTAACTCTCAATAATTCATGAGAGTGGAGTTATTTTGGAAATAGCTAGGTTGATGAGATAGAAAGGTAGTAGATATATCAACTAGCCGCCCAATTATGCAGAGTTTTAACTCTGGCATTTCACTAGTCGAGATGATTCGCTATTCAAGGATCTTTGTGTTTTGTTATACAGAAAGTATATGAAACGAAGAAGAGACTATGAAAGGTAAGCGAACGAAGTGAGACTCCGAGCTGGCCATGTCGACTTGCCTGAAAGGTAAATAGGACAAAAAAGGTCCCTGGCTATTTTGCAGCTGGGGACCCTTTTCTTATCAAGACGTAGAGAGTTACATTCTTATTTCATAATTCCAAGGGAACATTGGAAAAATTAATCGCAACAACTCTTGCGTATGGGTGGAGCAAAAACAGGTTTATCTTCTTCCTCTTCCAGTCGGCCAATAAGGTGAAGACCACTATAGATTAATAACAAGATGATAAATGAGAGCAGCGTGTAAAAGAAATTATGGCCTTCTGCTACCTGGTAGAATAATGTTGCCACAGCCCATGCTAATAGGGTGCTGTAAACAGCCATTACACCGGCATAAAAGCCACCCATTTCCTGACGGGCTGCACCAATTACTGCAAGACAGGGAAAATACATCAACACAAACAGCAAATAGGCAAAAGCAGAAAATACAGTAAAGTGTGCAGCGATGTGCTGAAGTACAGCAGTATCAACTCCTACTTCCTCTGATATAGTTGCTTTATCCTCTGATACCAACCCTATGCCAATAAGATCAAAAGAGCTTATAATACCCACAAATCCTTCACCAACAGTGGTAAATGCCTCGGTAATTGCACCTCCAATATCAAGTCCACCTTCTACTTCACCTGCAATCTCAGAAGATGCAGTCATGTCCATGGTCGCATAGAGTGAATTAACTGTTCCCACGATGGCTTCTTTAGCAAACAATCCGGTGAATAAAGCGACTGAAGCTGGCCAGTTTTCTTTACTGATTCCCATCGGTTCAAAGATAGGGCCTATGGTTTTTCCTGAATAGGCTAGAATGGATGACTGAGAGTCTTCATTGCCAAAACTAACCTCACCATCCTTAATACCAATAGAGTTGAGCACGCTGAGAACGAATACAGCAACAACAACGATGGAGCCAGCCTTCTTAACAAAATTCTTCATTCTTAACCAGGCACTTTTGAAGACTGCACCAACCTGGGGGCGGTGATACAGCGGCAGATCCATCACAAAGTGCGAGGGAGTTCCCTTGAAGAGAGTATTTTTCAGCATATACCCAGTGAAAATAGCCATAAACAATCCGGTTAGATAGATTAAGAAAACGGCTAGACCGGAATATGCACCAAAGAGAGCGGCACAGAATAAGGCATAGACCGGCAGCCTGGCACCACAAGACATAAAAGGGGCCATAAAAATGGTCATGAACCGATCTCTCTTGTTAGAGAGTGTTCTGGCAGCCATTACTGCAGGTACAGTGCAACCAAAGCCAACAACCATGGGGATAAATGCTGAGCCAGGCAAGCCTATTTTACGCATAAAGCGATCTGCTACTACGCCAACTCGCGCCATGTAGCCAAGGTCTTCGAGGATTGCAAGTGCCAGGAACATAAAGAAGACCACCGGAATGAAGGTGGCCACGGTCTGTGCACCTGCACCTATTCCGCCAGCGATCATAACCGTGAGCCATTCAGGACTGCCTATGGCCCCGAGGATGGTCCCCGGAATATCCACAAAAAGGAGACCTCCTATGATATCGAAGAAATCGATAAAAACCGAACCAAGTCCAATGGCAAACCAAAAGGTTACAAACATGGATGCAAGGAAAATCGGGATGGCTGCAAATCTATTCATCACAATATTATCAACTTTGTTGGTCAGGTTTTCATCGCGATCCTTTTTCTCTTCAACCGTGCGTGTATAAATATCGTCAATAAAGGCATATTTCTTGACCGTATCCATCACCTCCGCTTTTGAGGCATGCGAATCATGCGGTGGAAGGTCTTCAGCTACCATTTCAATGTGTTTGATTGCCTCTTCAACAGAATGTTTGTCGACGGCTACAACAGGGATGACAGGTAGCCCAAGATCTTTGCTCAGACGATCGGTATCAACTGAGATTCCCTCGGCATCGGCGACATCGACCATGTTAAGTAGAACGATAATTTGATTAGTTCTTTCTTTTAAATCCATGGTGAGGTAAAGATTTCTGGAGAGATTAGTAGCATCGATGACATTGAGAATAAGGTCATATTCACCACTTCGGATGACCCGTTCTGCAACTTTTTGATCCTCTGTATCAGGGCTGAGATTATAGGTACCCGGTAGGTCTACCAGTTCAACTTTGCTCTTCTGCAGGGCAAATGTACCTTCAATTTTTTCGACCGTAACACCTGGCCAATTACCAACTTTCTGGCTAGCACCTGTTAACCTGTTAAAAAGAGTAGTCTTCCCTGAATTGGGAACCCCGGCAATAGCTATTCTTTCAATCTTATGCATTTTAGAGCTCCTCTACTAACACTTGCTGTGCTTCTTTTTTTCTCAGGGCAACTCTGCTCCCTCGTATCTGGAAAACCATCGGATCTGATAGCTTCACGGGGGCGAGTTTAATGGGAGTGCCAATAACAAAACCCATTTTGTGCAGTTTATTCGCATATTCTGATGCCGCCTGGACAAATCCCGACACCTGGTAGGACTTGCCTTTGCTCATAGCTGCAAGATTAATTTTAGTTGACATACTTCCTCTCCATGGTCTTCTGTAATATATGTAAAATTAAATAATTATGTTCGTTGATGTGCATAAGATTCAGGTTTTTATAAGGTAGCCAAAGCTACAAAGTGGCACAACAGTACAGGAGAAAATTTTAGGAGTCAACAAAAAAGTTAAGCTTGGCTAACTTTCAGAGAAGTCGCTAAGTCTTTGTGATGGCGCTAACGATCGTAGAAAGCATAAGAAACTGGTTACTCTTCCAAAAAGAGTTATTAGCATTCTTGATAGATTTGATTTTGGAAGCGAATGTTTAATGCCAATCTTTTTTTGACAATTCGCAAACGGCGTTCTATAACATCTATATATATAAAATTAATAGGAATTGGTAACGGAGAGCAAATTATTCTCGATGATCAAAAAAACTCTTTATATTTTCATGATCTTCTCTCTCTTTCTGGTTTTGGGGTCAGCTTTATCGCTGATACTTTTACCTTTTGCTGCCGATCATGTTTTTCTCCCTAAGATAAGCCAGAACCTGCCATTTTCTGTCTCCAATTTGAGCCTTTCAAAAATATCACCATGGCAGGTTCGTGGCACGATTCATCTAGGTGATGACGAAAAAAGCGGGATAGTCATACCAAAATTTGAAATACATTTTGCTCCTCAGGAATTGTTAAAGAAAAAAATCTCTCAAATCATAATTGAAGCACCTGTCGTTCATCTGGAGAGGAAATCAGGGAAAATTGCTGTTCGTACCATGCAATCAGCAGGTTCTGCAGCAGCTAAAAGTTCGACAGTTGAATTCCCTAATCTGCCTGTTGCAATTGAGAAAATTACAATTCGAGATGGGCTTGTGGTATTTCATGAAAATGAGGCGACACGGCATAATTTAAACTTCGAGGGATTTTTACATCCCAATTTCAGTGAAAATGCTGAAGAGAAGATTGTATTAGAGAACATCACGACGAATTTAGTCACCTATGGAATTTTACCAAGTGTCACCGAGATAAAAACCAAGAGGAACTCAAGAGGACTCGAACACGTTTTTAATACCAAACTTGAGACTTTAGAGGGGGTCACCGCCAACATCCCTCGTCTCAAGAATATAGAATTAGGAGGGAAAACTGTAATTCATGGTAATGTTCGAACCGATGGGGTTAATATTCTCAATAGATTTTCAGCAGAGATCAGTGTGGCCAACTTCTTATTAAAGGGTAGAGGCGTGGAGTTAGGCAGCCAGTCTGAGAAAAAACCACTCTTTATTCAACTCGAAAGCGAGCTTGGAAAAATAGATTTTACAGTAGCACAGATGGTACTTCGACAGCCCGAAGAGAGCCAAGTTTCCCTTGTTGGGGAATATGACCTGGTGAATGGTTTACTTCACAGCAGAGTAACAGGACTACCGAAACTAACATCTTCGCCAATTCAAATTGATATCAATGGGGGGAGAGAAAGCACACTTTTTGCCCTCAACTTTGAAGTTCAAGGTGAACCTTTTAGAATAGGAGAGAATTTAACTGTTGGGAAACATCACGGGGAAGGATCTATTGAACTCTCTGATAATGGAATTGCAGGAAAGTTTACTGGAAAAATCCAACAGGTCGATAACCCAGAAAAAGAGATTACCTTGAAGGAAATTCAACTCGATTTACCTTTTAATTATCCGGCATTAGCACCAGGAGTTACTATTCCGGGTAGTCTGGTGATCAATGCAATCGAGTATAAAAATAGAAATAGCGCAAAATTACAGGCTACTATTGAAGTATCACCAGACAAGGCAGTAGTAAACAGTTTGTTGACAACCCCCCTAAATGAAAATGTGCAATTTACTTGCAGCAGCTCGGTCAATTTTGAGAAAAAGATCAAAATAAACTGTTACCTACCAAAATTCGGAATTGATTCAGCCACAGTTGGGCAGTTTGCTACTCTTCCAGAAGGACTTGTTTTTTCAGGAAATGTAATGGCTGAAGCTCGAGCGAATATATATCGAAATTCAATAACTGGAGATGCAACTGTTACCTACAGTGATGGCCGTCTTGAGTTTGGTGAATACACATTATCAGATATTGATGTCAAAGTAGAAATTCCCAAATTACCTGCAGTACAAAGTAAACCAAGTCAATTGGCGACCATCGGTAGCTTGGAATTGGGAAAGATAATGATGTCTGATGCTGCAATCCGTTTTCGTGTGGATGATCTTGATACCCTTTTTATCGAGGGAATCAAGTTAAAGTGGTGTGGTGGTAGAGTAGAGACCGGGGGACTGAAATTCTATCGGGATATGGAAGAATTGGATACAACTTTGTATTGTGATCGACTTGGTTATACTGAGCTTTTGAATCAGCTTGGCATTGGGGATGCAGAAGGTGAGGGCTCCTTAAATGGTCGGCTGCCTCTCAACATAAGTAAGGCTGGTATCCGCTTTGATGACGGTTTTCTATTTTCTACCCCCGGGGATAGTGGTATAGTACGATTTAACAATACCGAACAGCTGCGCCAGGGAATGGGTTCAATTAATCAGGCTGCATATTTGGACTATTCTCTTAATGCGCTGGAAAACTTTTCCTACAATTGGACAAAATTAACCTTTAATACCGAAAATAACCAACTACTGCTGGCATTACAGCTCGATGGCAAACCGGCTGCGCCACTTCCATATGGCTATAAACAGGGCAGGATAGTTAAGTCAAAAACAGGAACGGGGTTGCAGCATCCTATTCGGCTAGATGTTAATTTTCGTCTGCCGTTGAATGATCTGTTCCGCTATGGGAAAAACATTCAATCCATTATGGAGAATATGTAATATGAGAATTTTCAAAAATTTGCTTTATGGCGGACTATTTATCCTGGTTTCAGGAAATATCATGTCCTGTACGAAGCATGAGGTTGATGTTAAACCCGTTGAAATTAAACCAATTCACATTACAATCGATATTAATGTGAAGGTTGATCGGGCACTGGATGATTTTTTTGGTGATCTAGATGAAGCTCAGGTTGAATAACCCAAACATACTATCGTTGAGGTGGAATATGCGACGTACTCCTTTTTTCCTTGTTTTAGCAGTTTTTACCTGTTTTTTTCTCATTGCTGCTCCTACAGTGCATTCGGCTTCCATTAAAGATCGGATGGCAGCAAGAATACCTGCAATAAATGGTTTGAAAGATCAAGGCAGCATAGGTGAGAACAATAAAGGTTTTCTTGAGTTCCGTACTGCAAATAAAAGTGGTGCAAAATTAGTTGCAGATGAAAATAATGACCGCCGTAAAGTTTATGCTGCAATTGGTAAGAAGCAGGGGGCATCTCCTGGGCTTGTAGGGCAGCGGCGTGCCAAGATGATTGCCGATAAGGGTAAAAAAGGGCACTGGTATCAAAAATCTGACGGTAGCTGGTACAAAAAGTAGGAATTGATAGTTTATTTAAAGAAGGCCTCAACCCAGGCCTTCTTTACTGCACCCACCACAACTTCTTTTTCATATCTTTTTGTGTATAGATTCCAGTATCCAATATCCATGCAGTGACAAGCTCTGCAGGGGTTACATCGAAGGCTGGATTAAACCCCTCACTCTCTGTGGGCGCCCAGCTGCAAGAGCCAAAACTTCCCATAACACCTTTAATCTCATTATCACTTCGTTCCTCTATAGGTATTTTTGAACCTGAAAAGCACTGTGGATCAATGGTTGTGCTGGGAGCTGCCACATAAAATGGTATGTCGTGATAGTGAGCAAGCACGGCAAGAGAATATGTTCCAATTTTATTAGCAAAATCACCATTGGTCGCTATCCGGTCACTTCCTACAATAACACGGCTAACATCGCCTTTTTGCATTAACATGGCTGCCATATTGTCACAGATAATTTTATGGGGGATCTTCAAATTCAAACATTCCCATGCTGTTAAGCGTCCCCCCTGGAGAAGAGGTCTGGTTTCGTCAATCCATACAAATATATCTCCATATTGGAAATGTGCCGCGGATATAACTCCCAATGCCGTACCTCTTCCAGCAGTTGCAACCCCTCCGGTGTGGCAGTGCGTAAGAATTTTGTCACCAGCAGAGAATAGTTGGACTCCGTTTTCTATGATTTTATCGCAGAGAGCTTGGTCAGTTTTAAAGATCTTTTCCGCGGTTTCAATCACTTTTTGTGGGTACTGACCCACCTTTATACTCTCCAGAATAAGTTCAATATTGTTTTTGAGATTAACTGCAGTGGGACGAGCTGATTGAAGCTTTTGTGCTTCGATAATAAGCTCATCCTGTGGTTTTCCCTCTTTAGCCTGAAGAGCTAATACTATCGAGGCAGATATTCCGATTGCGGGGGCTCCGCGTATTGCAAGGCGTTGAATCAGGGCAATGAGGGTATCTGTGTTGCTACATTCTAGCCATTTTTCTTCGTGTGGTAGTATGGTTTGATCAAGTATGTAAAAATGATTACCATCGTATACCATACCTGCTGAGGTAAAAGGTTTCATAGCTGTTTTCCTGCAGTTATATGGTCAGTTAGTGAACGGAGCAAAGACTGAAAGTGCCATTACCGTTCGAAACCAGTAAAATGATTATAGGTATCCAGTTAAAGTAGCCACATTAGACATATATTACCAATATTGTATTGAACAACAGTCGCATTTATGACTACAATCAAGAAGAAGCTGTTTTTATATATTATATCAGTGCTGTCCCATAGTTTAACTCCACAGTAAAAGTTGTGGAGAATTAAAAT
>CAZWVC010000196.1:0-7914 GCA_964637245.1 uncultured Desulfocapsaceae bacterium | reverse complement strand
GATTTACCCTACGATATTGACGGGATGGTGGTGAAGGTTGACAATTTTAAGCTCCAGCAAAGACTCGGAAATAAGGCACGAGCACCTCGGTGGGCCATTGCCTGTAAATTTCCAGCAACTCAGGCAACCACCAGACTCACTGCAATTAACTACCAGGTTGGTAGAACAGGCGCTATCACCCCAGTTGCAGAACTAGAATCAGTCAATGTTGATGGTGCGATGATCAGCAGAGCAACCTTACATAATCATGAAGAAATAGAGAGAAAAGATCTTCGTTTAGGCGATACTGTTCTGATTCAAAGAGCTGGAGATGTGATTCCAGAGGTAGTAAAACCAATTCCTGAAAAAAGAGACGGCAGCGAGAAGCAGATTATTCCACCAGATACATGTCCTGTATGCTCCCATACACTGATCAAGAAAGAGGGTGAAGCAGTTACCAGATGTCCTAACACATTGTGTCCGGCTCAAAAACTCAGAGCTTTATCCCACTTCAGCTCTAAAGCAGGTCTTGATATCGAAGGACTTGGCAAAAAAAATATTGAGCAGCTCTTTGCTGAAAAAATCATAGAAGATATTCCGGACATCTTCTCATTGGATAAAACCAGACTAGCCAGACTAGAAGGCTGGGGCGAAAAATCTGCAGAGAATGTGCTCGCCGCAATTACCGCAAGAAAAAATCCACCATTGGCTAAATTACTCTCTGCTCTAGGTATTCGATTTATCGGTGAAGTGACAGCTTCATTGCTGGAAAAACGATTTCAATCGCTAAGCCTACTGGCCAAAGCAAGCGTTGAAGAACTTCTCGATATTGATGGGATAGGCGAACAAACAGCAACTAGCCTTGCTGACTATTTCAATGATCCCAGAACACAGGAGCTTCTCCAAAAACTAGAGGAAACGGGTGTCTCTCCAGAATGTCAACCAGTCGAGGATAGCGGAAAATTTACTGGAATGAGTTTTCTATTCACTGGTAGTTTAGAGGACTTATCACGCAACGAGGCCAAAAAAAGGGTTATCGAATATGGTGGAGAAATTACAACATCCGTAAACAAGAAACTCACCCATGTTGTAGTGGGCAGCAAGCCGGGCTCAAAACTGAAGAAAGCAATCGACCAAAATAAAGAAATCCTCAGTGAGGCTGAGTTTCTCGATCTTCTCCAATAATAATCCTCGAAAATACTGATACAATAGCATTTTTTCGCATTTGGATTAGACAATACATACATTCATATGGTATTGTTGCCTAAAGGACCCAGGATCCTTTAAGGATCTTTTAGCCTAGCGTCCAATACGACTCACAATAAATTCAGGTTAGAGCATAGCCTTTTACCAGACGGAGTAAAATGTGCTAAAAGTTCTTGTGGTTGAGAACAATCCAACTATTCTCAAACTCATCAGCCATCACCTTCAAGCTGAAGGATGTCAGGTAACCACTGCGCTCGATGGTCTGGCTGCACTGGTTGAATTGGATATAGAGGTCCCTGATATTCTTTTTACTGATATCATCATGCCGAAGGTCAGTGGCGACCAACTTTGCAATATTGTTCGCAAAGACAGAAAGTTAAAAGATCTTTTCATTGCTGTACATTCCTCAACTTCGCTTGAAGATAATCGCCAGATACTTGACTTAGACGCCGATGTCTATATTGCCAAAGGCCCTTCGGTAAACCTTAGAGAGCATGTTCTTCATGTTCTAGATCAGTATAAAAAAGGTATCCGCAGAGACCAGAAAACCATCGGTGGTGAAAAGCTTTATCCAAGGGAGATTACCAAGGAATTACTCTTGGCCCGCAAGCATTATCAGGCAATTTTTGATAATGTGGCCGAGGCGATAGTCGAGCTTGACTGTTCAGGGCAAATTGTCCAGGCTAATCAGGCAACCCAGCTGCTCCTCCAAAAGGACACTATTGAAATTCTCTCCTCGAATTTTCTTGACTACATTGAAGGTGTCGAAAAACAAGAGATTGAGGAATGGATTGCCGAGATACAAAATGAAGGCTCAACCAATTTTAAGTCGAGCTATGAAAACCCCCTGCAGGTAAATGATCGCAATATCCTTCTTAACTTGGTTGCCATTAAGGAATCAGATGACTTTTTTGTTATTGGCATATTACAGGATATCACTCAACAAAAAATCACTGAGGCGAAACTTGCAAAGACTCTAAATGAATTTAATGCTGTAACAGACACCATTGATTACGGCATACTCCTGATGGATTCCGACCTTAAGGCGCGGATTGTCAACCAGGCCCTTAGAGAATTATACAACTTACCGGTAGAGTTCACAGATAAGCAACCAACCATGAAGGAAATAATGGAATACTGTGCCTCTACTGGTGTTTACGATGTCGAACCGCAAGATTTCCCCAACTACGTTGAAAAGCGTATTGCGGCTGTCAAGAAAGGAGCGATCCCTCCCATGGAACTAAAGAGGGGTGATGGAGTAGTATTACAGTATCAATGTGTTGTTCTTCCTGATAATGGCAGACTTCTGACCTATTATGATATCACCAGCCTCAAAAATACAGAAGAAAAGCTGGAAGAGGCACTGGAAAAGGTAAGCAAGCTGGCAAACCACGACCCATTGACAGGATTGCCAAATCTTCGTCTTGCTCGCGAGCGACTCTTAAGTGCTATATCTCTCTCGAAAAGAAAAGGCTGGATGGCGGCAATCATGTTTATTGATCTTGACGGCTTCAAGGAAGTCAATGATTCACATGGACATGATATTGGTGACAAAGTCCTCCAGGTTGTGGCCGAACGCCTGGTTGAAAGTCTACGTGAGGCTGATACCGTTGCCCGCATTGGCGGTGATGAGTTTTTAGTGATACAGACAGAAGTCCCCCACCGCTTTGCTGCAGCCAATGTAGCTGAAAAAATAGTAAAAAATATCTCGTCACCGCTTTTTGTTGATAACATTGAAATCAACATAGGCGCAAGTATCGGCATTGCCGTATATCCTGAAAATGGCCAAGAAAGTCGAGTGCTTATGAAAAAAGCAGACGACGCCATGTACTACACAAAACGGATAGGTAAAAATAATTATACCTTTACACCGAACTGATCTCCCTCAACGGGCCATCTTTTTCTCTTCAAGCACCTCCCAGCGCTCATAGAGTATTTCGATTTCTGCCTTGAGCTTTTCCATCTCTTGCCATGACTCATTGAGTTTTATCGGATCAGCAGCGGTTTCTGGATCATCGAGTTTCTTTTGGTACCCTTCAAGAAGCTCTTCGGCCTCCAATATTTTTCCCTCCATCTGATCATATTCACGTTGGTCAAGATAGGATAATCTGCCAACCCAGTTTTGACTTTTTCCACTATTCTCACCCGTCTTTATTTTCCTGGGAGAGGATATCCCATTCTGTTTCTTTGGATTGATTCCTGCCAGCCATTGCCGATAATCGGCATAATAGGTAACTTGACCTTTACCATCAAATCCTAATACCTGGTCACAAATCCGATCCAGTAGAAAACGGTCGTGGGTGACAAGTACAAGTGCCCCCGGGAATTCCAGAAGACTCTCTTCTAAAACATCCAATGAACTGATATCAAGATCATTTGTTGGTTCATCAAGGAGCAGGATATCAGCTGGCTGCAACATGAGGCTGGCTATGAGAATCCTTGCCTGCTCACCTCCGGATAGTTCGCCGACAGGAGTTTCCAACTGATCTGCCTGGAATAAAAACCGTTTGGCCCAGGAGACAACATGCAAGGACCTGCCTTGAAACACAACAGAATCACCTTCCGGTGCAAGTGCCCGCTTAAGACTAAGCTGTTGATTTAGTGATTCTCTTTGTTGATCAAAATGAATAATATTAACATTATCAGCTGTTTTAATTTTCCCAGCATCGAGACTCTCTGAGATCCCATCCCCTTGAGCTAGAATTTTCATCAGTGTTGACTTGCCACAACCGTTACAGCCCAATAGCCCCAACCTGCTGCCGGGTTTAAGCAGTATATCAAGCTCCGAGAAGAGCTTCTTCTCAGCATAAGAAAAGGCAAGATCTGTAGCCTCAAGCAACTTTTTGGTTTTCCTCCCTGTGCCGCCAAAATTGATACCGACCTGCCCTTTAGATTTGTTTCTCCTTTTTACCTGTTCGAGCTCATCCTGCAGTCGGTACGCTTCATCAATCCGATATCGGGCTTTGGAAGTTCTGGCTTTTGGTCCTCGCTGCAGCCACTCAGTCTCTCTTCGTACTTTGTTTGAGAGTCGATCCTCAAGCTCCGCCTGCTGATTGAGATATTGTTCCCTTTTTACCAGGAATGCAGTGTAGGAACCATTCACCTGAAACGATCCTTGGGGATACACTGCTGAGAGCTCGATTATTCTATTGCTGCAGTTTTCGAGAAAGTGCCTGTCATGGCTGACAAGCAGAAATGCCAGAGGACCGTCGGTTAGCCGTCCAGTAAGTAAATGTTCCAACCAGATGATACCTTCCATGTCAAGGTGATTGGTTGGTTCATCAAGAATAAGCACTTGCGGGGAACCCAACAATGCTCGGCAAATAGCTAGTCTTTTTCGCCATCCCCCTGAAAGTGAGGCTACCAATAGCTTACCATCTTTGAATTCAGCCCGGCTGAGCATTGTGTTGATACGGTTATGCTTCTCTACCTCATCAATTTCCAGCGTAGCTAAAGAATTGTATAGATTTTCGGTAATACTCAGCTCATCAGTAAATATATCGTCCTGCGCTAAATAACTGAAGGAAGTATGTTTTCTTGTAATTACTTCACCTGAGTCAGCATCCTCAAGGCCACAGATAATCTTCAACAGAGTGGACTTGCCAGACCCATTGGGACCAATAAGTCCAATTCTATCTCCATCGTTGATAACTAGCTCTACATCACGGAATAGTGTTTGAGCCCCAAAAGATTTTGTGAGTGTTTTACAGCTAATAAGATTGGACATATCAGATATTGGAATGCTAAAACTCGAGCAATACTTGAAGATCAAATGAATAAATGAAAATCAAAGGGTTTCTCTGCTGGAGTTGACCTCATTTTTCCCTAAAAATCCTTTGAAGATTTTCGTAATTGCGACGCCTTAAGCAAAGCCTAACAACCCTTTTCTAGTTGATTTTTTTAAAGTTTACGTGTATAAGTCTAACGGCTGCAAAAGCTAAATGGAAGCAATTAATGACGGGAGATTTACTAATCACGAAAGCAGTCTGCTATGCTTTTTTATACAATTAATTTTTACAATCTGCAATGAATGAACAATTCCATATAATTATTGCCGGCGATCGACGAAAACCAATTTCCTTCCAAATTTCCAAGAAAAAACTTATCATCTCTGCAGCGGTGGCTGTTTGTACAGTTGTAACTCTTTTATCAACTGGTATCTTCACAACAGGTTTATATACTCACAATAAGTATCTGGCAATGAAAATGAGTTCAACCAAGCATGAGATGAAACAGGTTGCAAACATAAATGAAAACCTGGAGAAAAGACTTGCAGAAGTAGAGGCGAACAATACTGAAGTCATTGAAGGTCTGGAAGCCCAAAATAAATTGCTTGTCGCCCAAATCGAACTTGAAAGCACGAAAAGAATTGCAGAACTTGAGAAGATAAATTTACAACAGCAAATGAGCTACAAACAAGAGCGTGACCTGCTGCTCTCTACCGCTGTGAGTGAACTCAACCAACGAAGTGAATTCATTGAAAATGTTATCAACAATATAGGGATCAAAGTCAAAACCAAAACAAAAGGATCTGCCAAAAACAGCGGTGGGCCTTTTGTCGCAGCAGAAAATGCTGTGTATGATGACCTATTATACCGGGCAGACAGTTATCTTAAGACAATCCAGACTCTACCTCTGGGGAAACCAGTTAAAGCTTCGATATCATCCTGGTACGGCAAGAGAAAAGACCCACTAAATGGCAAAGCTGCCTTTCATGAAGGTATCGATTTCCGCGGGAGGAAAGGCGATCCTATATATGCCACAGCAGACGGGAAAGTCACCTTTGCCGGGAATAACGGTGGCTTTGGAAAAACCGTAAAAATCAAACATGGCAACGGATACGTCACCACGTTCGCACATATGCACAACTATCACGTTAAGAAGGGTGATTATGTATCCCGAGGTCAGGTTATTGGGCTAGTTGGGAACTCCGGGCGTTCTACTGGTTCGCACCTCCACTACGAAATTGCTTACCGCGGCAAGCATGTTAATCCCTCTAAATTTATGAAGGTTGCGAATCTCACCTGTAAGTTTGACTCGCCCTTGGAGAAATAGCCATGTTCGGCAAAAAAGAAGACATTGAAAAAGAGATAGAAAAGGTAGAAGGTGAAGCTATTTCTTCCATCATTGATGGCAGCATGACTATTACAGGAGAAATATCTTTTAAAGGCAAGACCCGGATTGACGGCGTAATCAACGGCAACCTAAAAGGAGAACATCTTATTCTCAGCAAAGAGGGTAAAATCAATGGAGATATTATTGTCTCCTCTTTCATTTGCCAAGGGGCATTTGCTGGAAATATTGAAACAAAAATCCTCACAGCCAAAAAAGGTTGCTCAATTAACGGTAAAATAATTGCAGGAAGCCTGACAGTTGAACCTGGTGCCAGTCTTGACGGTGAAATCAAAGCTGCGACTAAAGAGTTGTACTCTTCTAATACCCCAGTATCTGTAGCCAAAAACATCACTCAGAAAAAAGGTGATGCTCCTAAGCCTGACAAAAATTAGTGGATAGTATTACAGCTCCCCACCCATGGTCGCAAAAGAAACCAAAATAGTCAATCGGCTGACGTGTCCTTTCTGCAACAATGATAGTGAGTTTTTTGAAATTGCCGAAGATGCTTTGATCACTACCTATTACGGTCAGAATGAGGATGGCAGTTTCACCGCAAACGATCAAAATTCTGAAATACTTGGGAAGATCAGCCTGTTCTGTGGTGGTTGCGGAGAAAATCTCGACGAGTATCATGAAAGATTTCGTGAGATGATATTTTGACAAATGACCCTCGCATAATAACCGATCACAAACAGTTGCGTACCGATTTTCACAATCTGCAAAGAGGTGATATAATTTGCAGCAGAATACCACTGAGACGCGGTGAAGAACATATTCTTTGCGATCTTGTTGACAGGGGTATTCATCTTATTCCCTCCGCAACTGCTCAGCTTGCAAGCCGTTCAAAAACACTCCAGGCAAGGATTTTCAGCCAATGGATGATTCCCCACACCTATAGTGTCTATGATCGGCATCAACTCCTTGAAATCGTCCACCTCTACCACCAAAAAAGTATAGAGAAAGTAATTCTCAAGCAGGATGGTAAAAACGCCGGTATAGGTATTCTACTTTTTGGAAATATTGAAGAGATCTATAATCAGGCTGCGAACAATCTTTTGGCTTACCCTTTCGTTACTCAACCATTTATTGCTGACTGTACTGATTTGCGAGTCATCGTTCTAGGTGACTATAGAGAAGCTTATACACGTTTGAATCCCAATGGCTTCCGCAACAATCTGCATTGTGGAGGTACCCCAGAGCCGTATACCATTACACCTGAAATCAGTAAGCTTTGCGAGAATATTATGCAACGGGGTAACTTTCCCTACGGATATCTCGATTTTATGTTGACTGAGATGGGCGAAATTTTCCTTGCTGAGATCAATCTTCGAGGTGGATTGCGCGGTGCAACCATATCATCGCGTGAACATACACAGAGAGCAGCGGTTATTGAGAGAAAGCTGGCAGAAAAGATACAATCAACGGATGGTTGTCCCACTCAATAAAATACAGGGTTCAAAGGACTTGGAATGACAAAAAAAAGGGAGCCACCATTAGGTGACTCCCTTTCTGGAAATATATAATATGAGCTAATTATACACAACCGGTAGGCTTAGGAAGACCAGCCATTTTACAGGCTCCTTTTCCTGGTCCTGATGGGAACAGCTCATAAAT
>CAZWVC010000195.1:0-7964 GCA_964637245.1 uncultured Desulfocapsaceae bacterium | reverse complement strand
GCAAAACAGGTATCGAGACCCTCAAGTCCACCTTCTCCGGCCTTGTATTCAATAGCGAGAGCCAATCGTTGACATTTTCGAGCTGCGAAGTGATTTACCGCTCCTTTAAAAGCATGGGCTGCACAACTAATAGCCTCACCATCTGTGGTTTTCATGGCATCTTCGATTGCCAAGAGGAGCTTGTTTTTTCTATCGATAAAAAGCTTCATCAGATCTTGGAGCAGAACTTCATCACCACCCAGATATTGTAGTGCAAGATTTCTATCCCAGGTTGCCTGTTCATCATTATCTAGGGCATCATCTTCATCAACTGCTGCAGGAATGGGATCATCTTGACTCTCTGGGGCTGAACCGTAGGTTAACCAAGGGCTGATATAGTCATATAGCAGATGTGATTGAATAGGCTTCACTATAAAGCCATTCATCCCAGCATCCAGAGATCTCTGCCTCATGCTCCCCAGGGCATTTGCTGTCACAGCAATTATGACCAGTGGTTCCTGGTCCATGTCTTTTTCCCTGGCTCTAATCTTTTCAGTTGCTTCAATACCGCTCATGTCTGGCATTTGGATATCCATAAGTACCAGGTCATAATCTCTTTCACTGGTCTTAGCCAACGCTTCTACTCCGCTACCTGCAAGATCAACATCCAACCCCAGTTTTCTAAGAATCATTTCACCAACATGTTGATTGATAATCTCATCGTCAACCAGAAGAACCTTGCCCTGTAAATATTCTAGCTCGTTATTTGCCTGCTCATAGGAATCATGCACTATTCTCCCGGAAAGTTCATTGTAGAGCTGTCTCAGACGAATGGGTTTATGGATAATTCCGGTAAAGCCCTGGGTGAGTATTTTTTGTTCTAAGTTGCTGTTTTGCAAGAGTATAAAACATGCTGGGCGGTTGGTCGGAAATAGAATATCAAGTTCTTGAAGAAGCCTATTACTGCGATTTGCAAGGCAGCTATGGTCAACTAACACTATTTCCGGTACTTTATCTGAGTCAACTTTTGCCGCTTCAAGTTTTTCTAAGACTTCATCGATATCATCAGCAGATTTATTGTGAATTGTGCAATTTGGCAGATACTGGTGAAGAATAGTGCTGCAGGTTTCACAATTTTCAAAAAGCACTATCTCTTTTCCGGCTACTGCCTCCACCAAATGCTGTTCTTTTGCCTGCTTGCTTAAGTTGAAATCTAGTGAGAACCAGAACAAAGTACCATGTCCAGGTCGACTTTTGACCCCAATCTCTCCATTTTGCAGCTCAATTAGATTTTTACAGACTGTCAGGCCAAGCCCGGTGCCACCATATTTACGTGCGGTTTTTTCATCAGCCTGGGTAAACATATCAAAAATACCCTCAAGCTTTTCCACTGCTATGCCAATACCTGTGTCTTCAACGGTAAAGCGCAGGCGCTGACTTTCACCATTTTCCTCAACCAATGACAGACGTAAGCTCACATTTCCTTTGTTGGTAAACTTAACCGCATTACTCAGTAGATTCGTAAGAATCTGCCGAAGCCGAGTAGGATCACCATAAATATCAGGATTAATCTCCAAGGGCATATAGCTGTGCAGGGCTAGCTTTTTGGCTCGGGCTGCATCTTTATAGAGCGCAAGACAATCCTCCACTACTTCGCGTAAATTAAATTGAATACTTTCAAACTCTATTTTACCCGATGTGATTTTGGAAAAATCAAGAATATCATCAACTATAAAAAGAAGAGAATGGGCAGAATTCTCCGCGGCATCGACCAGTCGCTTCTTTTCTCCAACAATACCTGATGTTTTTAAAAGTGATAAAACCCCCATTATACCGTTTAATGATGTCCGAATCTCATGGCTTATGTGGGCAAGAAAATCTCCCTTTGCCCTTACCGTTGCAAGTGCGGCATCACGCTCTTTTTCGAGTTGTGATATTTTATCTGGGATTTGTCCAATTCTATTTGCAGCTGGATCATTGATATTTTCCTGAAATTCACTGCCATTTCTTGCCGTCTTAGTTACATTCGACTGGAGCTTCAGTGTCCGGAACAAACTAGCAAAATTCAATACCAGCAGTGCAACAAAGACTGTTAGCAATACTAAAAAGAGAAACAAAGGAGAGGAGCTGTATAGGATCAAATAAGCCTGAGGATGAGCTTCTTTGGATAATTCTTCTACGTATTGATATTTTATAGATAGAGGGGTTGCTAAGCTAACCGTTCCACCTAATTCAATTGATTGGATGATAACTTCAGCTTCTGTTGTATCTCCTACGAGAATGACCCCCGATTCTTCGAGTAAAAGTATACCATCGAGGGAATAGGAATCTGATATTTTCGAAAATTGATCACTAATCTCTTGCAGATTTCGCTCTTTTAGCAACTCATCAGTTTTTTCTATTGATAAATCAGCAATTATTTCGAGTTGAGTTAGCTCAGAGCTGATAAAGGTTTTGGAGAGTACAATAAGGAAGATGATAGCAAAGAGCGGAAAACCCCATTTTTTTAGTGCATCCATAAGCTGCTTATTCCGCTTTAGAGAACCCATTATCGGAATTATATAATTCATTACTTATACTCTATATAAAATCTGCTATCAGCTTGAAATACTATCCTATTTGAACCTCTAATGCAACCTGGATAAAGGTTTTTCTATAATTATTTGGGAGTTGAATCAAACCTTCCTTGTTAATTAAATAATACGAGACAACCTCTCATTTGGTTATAATAGTAATTCAAGGTATAATCCTACTATATTTTGAAGTTTCAATTTTACAGGACAAAAGACTTGAAGATGAGTTAGTGTCCATCCTAAAATGAGGGATTTTGATTGAGATCGAGGCATGCGATAAATTTTCCTGCAGGTAGCCTGAAAGAAGTGCCCTTAGGTTGCATACGGTTAATATCGGAGCGGGCTTACCTCCTAGGATAAAACATTAGCATAGCGAAGATATCGATCATCAGGGTAGTTCTAAGACGGAAGCTAGTAATGAGGTGAAACAGGAATGTTGTTATGAGTCCAGGATACTTGGAGCTTTTTCAGACAGGGGAATTACAGGAAAGAATAAATAAAGCTCAAGAAATCATGGAGTGCTGCACCATCTGCCCACAGAATTGTAAAGTTGACCGGATTTCAGGAAGCCTGGGAGTTTGCGGTGTAGGGCAATTAGCACCTGTATCAAGTTACGGACCTCATTTTGGTGAAGAACGACCTTTGGTTGGCAAAAATGGCTCTGGCACTATTTTTTTTGCATCATGCAATCTACTCTGCATTTTCTGCCAGAATTATGAAATAAGTCATTTTGATGAGACCGACTCTCGCCATCTTACCAGCTCAGAACTTGCTGCAGTGATGATCCACCTTCAGCAGCAGGGTTGTCACAACATAAATTTTGTGACCCCAACTCATGTCGCTCCCCAGATACTGGCGGCACTGCCTGAAGCAATAAAGAACGGATTGCACATCCCACTGGTATACAACAGCAGCGGGTATGACTCGGTTGCAACTCTTGAGCTGCTCGACGGTGTTATCGATATTTATATGCCTGATTTAAAATTCTGGGACAATGCTACTGCGGAAAAATACACCAAAGCTAAAAACTATGCCGATATTGCCCGCAAGGCTATTAAAGCGATGTTCAACCAGGTTGGTGACCTGGTGTTAGATGAATTTGGGGTTGCTCAGAAAGGACTATTAATTCGCCACCTGGTAATGCCTGAGCATCTTGAAGAGACAGGACAAATTTTGAGATATATCGCAGAAGAGATCTCGCCGACCTGCCATGTGAATATAATGGATCAATACAGACCCTGCGGCTCGGTCCAGGCTCCCATAGACAGGCCATTATCAGGTCAGGAGTATCAGGAAGCTCTCACATTTGCCAAACCAACCAGCCTTATCCAGCTCAATGAAACTCGGTTGGCTGATTTATTGAGGAACCTTAAATTACTTTAATGCTAGCCCGCATTTCTCATCAGTTCAGGCGGTGCCAGGTTCAAAGTTTTTGTCAGTAGACCATAATAAGCTATGTTTACTGGCAAAAGACTACCGAAGATGGTACCGCCTGGAGTGACCTTCGGTGAACATTGTGTAAATTTACAATTCTTCCTCCAACTGTCTGAAGCGGTGAATCGAATTAAACACAACTAAATTGACATAATGGTCATGAGAAACGCGGGCTAAATACTTACAAGGCTTGATGATAATATCTGTTCAAATCAAATAAGCCAGCCTTTATCGGATCTTCCTCAAGGAAACGCTGCTGAAACCAGTCATAGATATCCCAAAAGTTTTCATCACTTCGGTTTATCCCATATTTTCTTAATCTGTCCAAGTCTTCGGTACTACCTTTAAAATCCCTGAGCAGTGTTACAAAATCACCCATATCTTCAAGCTCAACCACAAAAAAATAGTTGGGATAGGAACCAATAAAACCCTTAAAGAAATCAGCGCTATCCTTGGCAGGATCAAGATTTTTTTCTTCACCAAAAAGCATGGTCACATTATCATGCCAGCGATGAATAACAGCAGAAATAACGAGATCTTCAGTATTATCCATTTTCACTCTGATGTAGGCGACATTGGCATCATGATTATCCACTCTTGAAAAAAACGAATCTCCAGGGCTGCCAACCGAATGAAATGCGGCAAGGACATCATCTTTACCTTTAATTTCCTGAGGAATATTTAATGTCTGACCAGGTTTTTCGTAGTTTATCCTGTCCAAATGAAACCCTAGCTCTTCGGGAAAATATTGGGTAATGAGGTGTTCGACGAATTCCCGCAGCGGATCCTGCGAAATGAATGGGATTTGAGTGGGCATTATGGTTTCATGATAGTCTACATGGAAAAAATCCATGCCTTGGTACCAGCTGCTCATTATCTTCTTGCGTTGGGAAGCTGGTAGAAAATCGATAAAATTGCTCTCACCTTCGCGCCGTAAAGCATCCATATAAAATCTGGTGGTTAACTGGTGCCAGACCTTGCCGTATACGTCAAATCCTGCAACCAATGAATAGTAAACCCTCTCAAGCAATGGATAATCAAAAACCCACAGCGTCCGGGGAAGCTTGCCCAGTGCTCCCCGATGAACGGAGGCACTGTCAAAATGTCTAAACACGGTGAGTACAGGGGCATCGTCCGGCCTATTCCCTTTCCAAATAGCGTCATAGCCCAGACCATTGTAATAATGCGACGTATAGAAATCATGCCTGACTTTATGAAAGTCCATGGCACGTTTATGGTAGGAATTACCCACCACCTTAAGTAAATTAAAATCGCTGCCAAGCTCGGCAGGCATAACCAGCTTTTCACGGTGCAATTTCATGAAGGCAGGATACTGCACAGCAAGGTCAAATTCCGGATTCAGAAACAACAACCAGAAATGATCATTAATGACATTTAAAGCAACCTGACCTTTACATACCGGCCCGCGAATATAGGTCATTATGATATAATGCGAATTATCAAGGAGGAACTGATATCTTGACCTCGGTGGGATTTGGCGAAAGGTGGTAAAAGGATCAGCTCCGTCGACACCCCAAAGATTTACAATTGAGGGCTCCTCCAGCCATTCCGGTTCTATGAAGATTTCATGATATCGGTCAAAGGCACGCTCATCAAGCGTGAAAACCATGTGGGTCTTATGAACGATGGTTGAGTGTATCTTTCTAAACCTGTAATGAAACTGGCCACCGGGGTTATCATAGGGTCGAACGGTTGGGATAACAACTATCGGTTCACCCGGTGGAGTCTTTGACCGTACTAATTCATAGAAATCATTTGTACCACTTCCAAAGCGAATATGGGCAAGGAAAAGATGCTCATAGAGGTACCTGGCCGTCATCACAAATTTTGGTTCCACCTTATTAAAAAAAGTCTCCCATTTTTTCACATGCGGTAAATCATGCGAGGTGATCGACTCAAGTTCTTCCTGCTCGGTCGGGGTGGGGCCCTTGGCGCCCTGTACCAGCCAACCGGCAATAAGCTCAAACTCCTCCTGTTTTAAAGGAGGAAAACCAAAGGGCATCCCCCTGTTTGGATGTTTACTGAGATATGATGAGAGCTCAGTGCCATCCTTTGAACAATTCAGATCTTCTGCTTCAGGTTTATATTCACCTTTACTGGTTGGATTATCCATTTTATGCGAGAGCAGCTGAAGCATTAGCGAATCGTTGAGCGAACCGCTGACGTTGCTTTCCGTAACACTAAAAAAACCTTTGTCTCGCCATTGTTCGGTCTTGACAGCATCGGTAAAAAGCCTGGTGGGATCCATGGTTTTCAACCGATGTGCATCATAGACGGCCTTTTTAGTGGCTCCTCGGTCAACCCCCTCATAGGATGAGAGCTTTAATTGGCAGGGCGAATTATAGCATGAATGACAAACCACACAGCGTTTATCGAGCAAGGGCTTCACTTCTTTGAGATAATCTATTTTTCTCTCGGGTATAATGACAAGCACAGGGTCCAATGGCTTTTTCATACAGCCAGTGGCACTTATGAGAACAAACAGGAAAAACAGAAGCAGCTTTTTCATATCAGATCCACATTATTCAATGGTTACGGATAATTAAAATCTAAATAGACAATGCATGCAAACCTAGCACACAATGGATCTGGTAGCAAGAAGGAAGAACAACTGGATAGATAGAAGTAAAATGTGCTCTGCAGAAGTGATCAGTTATGCATCAGATCCTGACCAACTGTCCAGGAGATTTGCACCCCAGCAGAGTTCTTGAATTTCCACGAGATGGTGGCCAAAACATGACCATCACTCCTGGCTACGGCAAAGTGGAGATGTGGTCCGTCAGTTTTCCCGGAATTACCCGATTTGCCGATAATTCCACCTTCGTTGACATCATCCCCAATTTGTACATGGCTACCATTTTTCATCAGATGAGCATAAATACCATAGGTACCGTCATTATGTAAAATACGAATATAATTCGTCTCTGCCTCTTTCCCGGTGTCATCAGCAAACTTTTCAACGACATCCACAACTTTACCCGCACGACAGGCGCAAACAGTCGTGCCGATCGGCATTTCGATATCAATCGCATGTTTCCTGGTTTTGATACTGTGTGAGAAGCTGCCGTTAAATCCCTGGGATACCTTAAATTTCTTCCCCAGGCCAAAGGGGATTTTATACAGCACACTGGGATCATGGGTTGCTCCGGGATCGCCTAAGATGAAATCATAATCAATTATCGGGTAAGGTGTATTGATCGTGCCGTCCTCACGGGAAAGGGTTACCAGCAATAGATCCTCCACCCTACCTCCCAGCTTGGTATACTTTTTGTCAACATCTACTGGATTCCAGGATATATTTTTAATGCTTTTCTTCTTTTTACCATCAGCCATGAGAAAGCTCGGCTTCACCATTATGGTATCGTATGAGATATTAGTCACATACACCTCCGGAGAGCCATTATTAAAGCCTATGGTTATCCTTATAGTCTCTTTAAACGTCTCAGAGCAAATAGGAGGGGTACAAGGTGAGAATGGAGTGCCCTCTTCTGTCCCTGCTGCAGCAAAATTCAGGAGAAGATTTATCAAGGTCTGAAACATGTTGTTCTCACATGGGTAAATATTTCTTTATCATTCATGGCATATAAACTACATCCTTAAACGGTTGCCAGGCAGTAACATCTTTTGGTGGTGACACCTCATTGGTACGCACATAATAATGTTGAATAATCATGGCTTGCTGCTCAGGGTTAAACAGCTCAAACACCTCTGCCGGAGTTAAACCGGGATTGTTATTTATGGCATCTTCAAGGGCAGTTTCGCCGCCATCACCAGTATAGGGATCTGCGTACCCATAATTATAGGCATTGGTCAGGGTGGCATGGGCATGGAGTGCCTCTATCAAATAAATTGGCCCAACGTGCTGGTACTGCCAGACATGGCAGAGTTCGTGGATAAATGTTCTGTCTGACAAGGGTCCGTCGGATACGTCATGGTTCACCAGATTGAAAGTCACAA
>CAZWVC010000194.1:0-8046 GCA_964637245.1 uncultured Desulfocapsaceae bacterium | reverse complement strand
TACCAATACCCAGTCTGCCAAGGTATGGGGAATAATCAATCGTACCAACCTGCATCTGCAATGAGCTCTGCTCCGATCCCTGTGGAGAAGGTAAGTGCTCAATGATCATATCGGAGATATGGTCCATTGTACCGCCATCTACAATTGCATCTTCAGGGTCGAGCAGTGAATATCCTTCTTTTGCAGAAGCATATACCACTGGAAAATCAAGGATATGATCAGGTGCATTCAGTTTAACAAAGAGATCGAAAACCTCATCTACAACCCAATCACAGCGGGCGGCAGGCTTGTCTATCTTATTAATGACAACTATAACCGGTAACTCGTTCTCCAGTGCTTTTTTGAGAACAAAATAGGTTTGCGGCATTGGCCCCTCCTGGGCATCCACTAGAAGCAAGGCACCATCGGCCATCCGCAGAACACGTTCAACCTGACCACCGAAATCTGCATGGCCGGGAGTATCGATAATGTTTATCCGGAAGTCCTCATATTGATAGGAACCGTTTTTTGAGGTGATGGTAATTCCTCGCTCTCGCTCAAGATCCATGGAATCCATAAGTCGCTCTGCCACTGCCTGGTTCTCGCGAAACATACCAGAGTGTTTGAAAAGCTGGTCTACCAGCGTGGTTTTTCCATGATCGACATGAGCTATGATCGCTGCATTGCGAATCTTGTTTTGTTGCATAATACTTTCCTGCTGTCCGGAGAACTTGGAGTTATTCTATCAATCGCCAATAAAACGATATAACAGATAATAAAAAAAGCACCCGCTTCTGCGGATGCTCCACTTGAGTATCTTATCTCAAGGAAAACGCGACATACTACACTACACCATGAGGATTAGCAATCGATTAACTAAAAATACCTTCACGAAGCTAAAAAAGATGGCTCCATAACCCTCCTTAGGGTTTTATGACGAATATTTGCAGATTTTCGTAAAGCCGAGACATTATGGTCAAGATAGTCAAAAACCCTGGCCTGCTTATTTTTCGCTGGTCGCATTATTCTGCCAATGACTTGGACAAGTCTACCTTCAAAGGTGATCGGTGTGGTTAAAAAAAGATTTGTGAGTCCGGGACAATCAAAACCCTCACCAATCAGCTGAAGTGTCGCTACTAGAATTTCTATTTTACCTTTTTGGACATCAACAACAATTTTGCTTCTAATCTCCGTTGTTGTCTTACCTGTCAGAAGTGCCACGCGAAAGCCCTGTTTCTCAAGTGATTTGGTAAATACTTCACAATGACTAACTCGATCAGAGACAATAAGCGTGGTTCCTCCATCACCCTCTTTAGTAATCGAAGCAACATCTTCAATAATCTGTCTGTTTCTCCCTTCATCAGAGGTAAGGGCCGTGATCAGCGCCTGATAATCACCCCGATAGCGGTAGTCAAAATTGGTTTTGTTGACTAATATCTTGGGATTGACTATAGCACCACTGGCCGTAAGCTCACCCTGCTCTACTTTGTATACCGGATCTCCCATATAAAAATAAATGAGTTTGGTAGTCTGGTCATCGCTACGAAAGGCAGTTGCTGAAAGACCCATGAGGTACTGACTGTCAAAAACAGAAACTACATCGGTAAAAAGGGTAGCAGGCACCCGATGGCATTCATCTACAATAAGTTGGCCAAACTTTGGTGCTAGATCCCCTGCCTTTTTTCTGGCACTGTTGACTATGGCTACAGTAATATCTACAAGATTATTATGCCCATCTCCTATAAGACCTGCAGGTATATGCAAAAACTCTTCAATACGATCACGCCACTGGTAGAGTAGCTCTTTGGTATGAACAATTATTAAGGTTGGCTGTCTTCGCTGAGCTATGATGGCAAGTGCCATAATCGTCTTTCCGCTGCCGGTTCCTGCCTCCAATACACCAAAAGAACGATCAGCTACAGCCTCAACAGCTTTACCTTGATAATCCCTCAGCTTCCCATGAAACAGCAGATCCACTTCATTCAGCAACCTCCTCTTATCAATAATCTGCGGAGTTGCATCCAGATATTTACGGCACAAAATTACAGCTTGATTGGAAAATCCTCTAGGAAAACGGATGCCATTGGGAACCGGTTCATAATATTTTAGCTGGGGTTTAAGCTTTTTACCAATCCATCTGCCATATCTTTTTGCTGCTATATACTTCGGATTTTCTATGGTCAATTCTGTCTTTATACGTCTTTCGAAATCCAGGGGTATATTCTCCAACAGACAATCATTGGATACTGTAAGAGTAATGTTGTTCATAAACAGGTTCTCGCAACAACAGAAATGAGATGAGTAGCAGCTGAAATTGACAATATATTAAAACTCTGATATCTCCATATTGCAAAAGCATATGAAGCAATTATACTAAAGTTTGGGATAAATCATAGAATTATTGCCGGACAATAGCATCTATCCAGCCCAAAATACAGGAAAAAAGCCAGATAGCTATACATCAATCACTCAAACGCTATACATTGCAAGCCAGATCTTTTGCCAAATACACTTATTCATATAGCGATACAGACTCCAATTAGCAGAGCTGCTTCACCAAAAACCGAGATACCCTGGATTCTTGCTGGAGCAATAATACCTGATATCCCATGGGTATATCAACGCTTACTCTTAGCTGTAAAACTTGTAGATCCATATCAAGTAAAGCTATATTGTACCGCGCAGGCGAGTCTCATTTTCTGCCTGCTTCTGTGTGTTTCGGTTGCTTCTTGTGCTAAGAATCCCTGGCGTATTTTCCTGATTCTCGCTGTCAACAGTTTAATCCATCTGCTGCTTGATACTCTCCAGATAAAATGGGGAAGCGGTGTGCATCTACTTGCACCATTCGACTGGCAAGCCATGAATATCGGACTCGTGTGGCCAGAGAACATTTTTGGCTATGTTTTATCGTTTGTGGGTCTCGTTTACCTCTTTATTAATTTCAGGATTATAAACAGAGAAGGATTTAACCTAAACACCGCCCCTCGTCTCTTTCTCTGCACTTTAACCTTACTGCTCTATTTTACAGCACCATTCATGGTAATGAAGAATCTAGAGGAAAGTAATTTCAATTACATGAGAATCCTGAAAAATCAAAATGGTCGAATTGGTCAGCACATTGAACTTGATAGAGCATACTTCGCCAAAGACGATTCCAGGATCATTTTATTCAGTGGAGAACCGCTCAAGGTAACTGGTGAAATTCCCGATCACTCCAGTATAATTTCGCTCAAAGGTGTCTTTACTGCTGCTGATGCCATAGAAAGTATAGACTTTCATAAACATTCCTCCTACAGAGATAATGCCTCTAAAGTCGGTCTGTTCTTTGTCCTGGTGATCTGGCTTTATCTTCTTCTCCCTCATTTTAGAGGTTTTACCCAAAAATACAGACAATGATGAAAACTTTACTGCTTTTTACGATATCAACCCTTTTCTGCATAGGTGCTTTTCCAATTTCACTGTTCGCCCAGACAGGTAACCAGCAGTTTATTACTATCACTGTGCCCCAGCAAATTATTCAGGACTCACTCACTCGAATCCTTCCCATAACTATAGCAAGTACCTCAGACCAGTTGGAAGGTACTATCACCATTGTAAACATTTCTGATTTTAAGATTACTGAGAAAAGAATTACCGGCAATATTGACCTAAAAGGCGAGAATTTAAATCTGATCACCTCTGTGGCAAATCAGGACTTTCGCCTAAAACTCGGCACTGCTCAGGTTGATTTTGACTGTATTGCTGACCTACGCTATGATGCCCGTCAAAAAATACTTTATATTAGACCGGTTGCAGAGGGGATAGACAGCGAGGAGGCAGTGAAAAAAGGTGAAATTGGTAAAGCTTTACTTCTCTTTCTCGATGGCCGAGAATTTCCCATAGAAATGCACAATTTGGAGCCGGTCATCGCCGAAGTTGGCAACAAACTGCTCACTGTCAGAACGGATATTGCAGATATCAGCACTTCACCCGCAGCTCTTCATCTCAAACTAATGCCACTCATAACGGCATCCCAAAAAAAATAGCCCAGCAAAACACTGTGCTTCTCTAATATTGAGAGCAGAGTATGATGAGCTTTATAGAAGCCCCCCTCAGCGTAATGGAGAGGGGGACTGGCTGGGCTATTTAGGATTTCTCTTCAGAGGGATATTTGTTCCTAAACCATTCCCTCCATCCACCTTTCAGTGCATAAACTTTATTATATCCTTTGCTTACAAATTTTTGCCCCACACGGGAGCTGGTATATTCATTAGGTCAAGCACAGTAGAGAACGATGGTACTGTCCTTTGTATATTTCCCTACGGCGGCAGTAACATCTTTATCTGTAAGACGTACAGCACCTTTAATTTTAAATTCACTTGAACTCCAGTCTTTGCCAGTCCTCACATCAAGAACTACCAGTTCGGGTGAATCCAACATTGATTTTAGTTCGTCCTTGTCGATGGTCTTCACTCCACCTGCAAATACCAAGGTAGAGCTGGTAACAAAGAGGAACAGTATTAATGCGATAAACTTTTTCATAATTAATTCCTCCCGGAATTTAAGGGTTCAGGGAATATTTATTGTATACCCTGGTCCATATTAGCGAAAGCATGAATGCTCCTGCTAACACCATAAGCAAAAATTTTGTGATGTAAATTATCTGCGGGTTTGAGAAAACCAGCAACCCAGGTACTACTATTACGGCCACTCCAGTCATATAGCCAGCTCCTCCTACATTGCTTTTAGCTTGTTTTAGGATGAAAAAAGTACTTCCTGAGCGTATACCAAGATAGAACAACCATAATACTATGGAGGCATGAATCTGGACTTCCAGAATTTGCTCACCGGCAAATCCAGTTATCATCATAGCCTCAATTATCAGTGCAAAAAAAAGAGTTATCACCCATCCCTTATTAATGAAGCGAGGAAGTGCTGGTTCCTCCTCCATGAGATCATTAAAAAGTCTGCGGAGAACAATGAAAAGTGCATTTACACAGCTTAAAACGCCAAAAATAACAATTGCCCCCATAATATATCTTCCCACCTCACCGCCAACTGCTTTTGCGACAAACATATAGGCAATATAGGATTCAGCCAGACGAGTCGGTGCAACGTATTTTAGCGCTACAAAAGTCCATCCTGTAACAACTAGCAGTCCGACCAGCAAACTAAAAACCACAATATTGTTATTCCTTCCCATTTTATGAAAATCAAAACCAAGAAAAGTGACAAAACCCATGGCAAGCAGTGAAATATCTAATCCGTATCCAGGTGCGGCAAAAAAAGCTTGAGTGGTGGACTCACCCAATAATCCCATGGTAATTAAAAGGAGAAGACCCGAAACCGCAACTGTGGTGAACAAAAACTGAAATCTCAAGACAATTGGCTCGGCTAAGAGGTTTAATGCGGTAATCAAAATCAACAGAATTGAGGCAAATAAAAAATTGGGAAACCAGTAAACAAATACTTCATTGAATGCAAACCCAGCAGTTACCAGCAATCCTGTGGATGCAAAGAGAAGAAAAGGTAATCTACCGAAAAAAAGAATGGCGACAGCTATGGTCCTACCAAAAACTCTACTGAGTATTTTACAGTCAGAATTTAGACCGTTTTTTATAAGCTGAGGTGAATATATCTGTTTGGCACAAAAAATTGCAAGAACTGCTCCAAGCACCAAAGAAAGCAAGTACCACATACCTGACATCCCTGCACCCATGTTCACCAATCTTATGGACTCAGGAGTTATAAGCCATGCGAGTATTAGTCCTGCTGATAATATATTTGATTGCATCCTGAAACCATTGTCATGAACACATTTTCTATTGAGCTACTTTGCCTTGTAGGAGCAGTCTCCTCAAACTTCTATTCCCAAAAAAGTGATGGGAATACTATTTTTTTGTAGGACTACTTCCTGTTTTGACTATATTAAATCTTACATGTTAGAATGGTTATACTTTATCTATACTATTCTGCTTTTCATGATAATCATCATCCGAGCCAGGAGAAATAGCATGAAAGATATGGGAGAAATGCTTCTCAGGAAAAAGTCATTTAAAGAGATTGTAATGGGCAATACTGCTCTGGTAAGGGCAATGGTGGAAGCAGGTACCAGGGTTGTCACTTCTTACCCTGGATCACCTACACCTGAAATAGCCACCGCCATTCAATCAATTCCTCAAGACAAAAGACCCTTCTATTTTGAATTTTCTACCAATGAAAAAGTTGCAACAGAAGTCGCATTTGGTGCTGCAATTAATGGGCACCTGTCCACTGTGTTTTTTAAAAGCGTTGGTCTCAATGTGGCTGCGGATACCTTTGTGCAACTCAGCCTCCTCAACATCATCGGTGGTATGGTAATAGTCCTGGGTGATGACCCGGGAGCTAATTCATCCCAAAATGAACAGGACAACCGTCATTTTGCCTATTTGAGCTATACCCCCCTTTTTGAACCTGCCAATCCTGCTGAAGTTTACACATACTACAAGGAAGCTGCGACATTGTCGCAGGAGCTTGGTAAAGTGGTGATCATCAGATTAACAACACATGTATGTCATGCTAAGGAAAAGGTAAGCTTTAATACATTTACTCCTCCTAAACAGGACGATACGCCTCGCTTCTCCGTGGACAATGGCAATTATATCCCTCTGGTTTCAGCTGTTTACCCGATGAAGGAAAAAGCCCTGAACCAGCTCAAGGAAATTCAGCAATGGGTTGAGACACGCAATCTACACCTGGTGGTCAAAAATAAAAACCGGCGGGGTATTATAACTTCTGGCCTTGTATATTTATCCCTTTTAGAGGTAATTGATACGATCGAAAATAAACCTGATATCCTTAAACTTGCCATGGTCTACCCTGTACCGGAAAAGACTATATTAGATTTTCTCCAGTCACACGATGAGGTAAAAGTACTCGAGGAACTCGATGATGAACTTGAGCGCAGCATTAAAGCACTTGCATATGATCATGGACTTACTACTAAAATAATAGGCAAGAATGGTGTAGAGGATTGGATTGGAGAATATACACCAGATAAAATTCGTACCCTGCTGCGTACATCTTGGCCGGATATCATCACGGAGAAAATTTTGTCATCACCTTCCGATGTTATTCCATCCAGGCCCGCCCAAATGTGTCCAGGTTGCGGACATCGTAGTGCATTTCACGCGATTGGTGAGCTGTTTGAGGGTGATGACATTACCGTTGCTGATATTGGCTGTCATACACTTGGCTATCAGGAACCATACAACCTAGGTCAGGTTATGATATGCATGGGAGCCTCGACGGCCATCGGCTCTGGTTTATCCCTGTTTAACACCCAACGAAAAGTGGTTGTATTCCTGGGAGATTCCACCTTCTTTCATGCAGGTTTGCCAGGTATTATCAATTCCATTTTTAACAAACACAACATTACTCTGATAGTAATGGAAAATGGAACAACAGCCATGACTGGCCATCAGGATCACCCTGCTTCAGGAAGGAATTTCAACGACATAACGGAAAAGATCCCAATTCGCCAGCTCCTTGAAGGATTGGGGATCAATTCAATCTACGAGACAGATACCTACAAACAGGAAGAATTAAAAGGGCTTGTTCAACAGGCCATGGCAGACGACCATTTCAGTGTAGTCATCGCCAGACATCCCTGCATGCTTCTTTTCGCGAAAAAACAACGCAAAAAGAAAGGTCACGTTCCTCAGTACATAAAAGTAGACCAAAAAGAGTGTGAAAGAATTTATGCCTGTGTGCAGAAATTCGCCTGTCCAAGTTTTGTGAGAAATGCAGATGGCTCAATTACGGTGAATAATGAACTTTGTATTGGCGATGGTTCCTGCATCCAAACATGCCCTTCGAAGGCAATAATCCGATAAATCATTAATGGACATAATTTTATGAATAATTTTAATGTTTATATATGCGGTGTTGGCGGGCAGGGCATCGGATTGTTATCCGAAATACTCCTGCGGGGTGGTGATTATGCTGGTTTTTCGGCTAAGGCCGTTGACACCCATGGTTTGGCACAGCGCGGTGGAATAGTCATATCTCACCTTCGTTTCGGTAAAACGATTCAGTCCCCCATGATAC
>CAZWVC010000193.1:0-8052 GCA_964637245.1 uncultured Desulfocapsaceae bacterium | reverse complement strand
GGTAGGCTTCGGAAGACCTGCCATTTTACAGGCTCCTTTTCCTGGTCCTGATGGGAACAGCTCATAAATTCTTTTCAGTGGATAACCAGTGGTCTTGGAGAGGATACGCACCATAGGAGCAATACCATTTTTCTTGTAGTACTCTTGCAGAGCATCAATTACTTTCTGGTGCTCTTCAGTTAACTCAGCGATACCCTCGGTACCTTTCACGTAGTCAATCCAGTCTTCGTTCCACTCATCCATTCCTTTCAACAGAAAACCGTCCTCGTCTACTGTGAAAGTTGATCCTTTGTGTTCTAATGTTGGCATTTTACAACCTCCTTTAAATTTATTTTATCTGGCTTTCACCGTTTTTAAATCAAATTGAAAATTACTAACTAAGGCTTATTACTATAGGGTGAATGGTTTGTCAAGTGAATGACGAATCATTTTGTGCTTATGATCTAGTTCCTTATTTTTACTGCCATAAATAGACTATTAATTACGCAGAGGTAGAATTTTTTTTCACAATAATTAACTAAATATTATGATATTAATCTGTTAGGAATCAATAGTATTGCTCCCCGGGCAGAACCTTTCGAATCTACAATAAGAAAGCTACAAGCTCAGCCTCACAAAAAGTCACAATCTGTGGAGATGCTTCCAGAGGAGTTATGCTGTACTATTTTCCTTGCACTCAATAACTAGAAAGAGTAAATCCATTCTCTGTTGATAGATTAAACTAAATTGGACACCAAAACCTTGCATATGCACACAATGCACACTTGTTTTGGTTTCGCAATTACTAAATTCAATTCTGAGTAAATTCTATGCTGCAAATTCTTCGAAACAAAGCCCAGTCTATAGTCATACAAGCTATTGTTGTTATCATTGCCCTTGTTTTTATCTTTTGGGGTGTTGGAACAAATATGATGAACAGTCGAGAAGCGGCGATTGTTATCAATGATGAGGAGATCTCCTTTCAAGACTTTCAAACAGCTTATGAACGCGCCTTCAATAGGATTCGTGACCAATTTGGCGGCAATGTACCACAGGGACTTCTGGAAAACTTAGGGATAAAGGAACAGGTCACAAATCAGCTCATCCAGGAAGCACTATTACGTCAAGGTGCTGCTGAAATGGGTATCACAGTCAGCCGAGAAGAGATCCGTTCAACCGTACAGAATATGGTCCAATTTGAAGAAAATGAAGGATTCAGCATGGAGAAGTATTCAACGATCCTTGCTGCAAACGGTTTCACTCCAACCACTTTCGAAGAATCCATAAAAGTAGATTTACTTGCCCAAAAGGCCAGCCTAGGTATAAGCGGGTTTGCCACAACAGCCTCAGAATTCGAAATCGAAGATCTGTATCGAATGGAAAAATCAACAGTTACAGTGAAATATGCAACGATCAACCGAGATGATTTCAAGGATTTAGTGGAAGTAACTGATGATGAACTGACCCAATGGTATGCAACCAATCAGGATAATTACAAAACAGAGCCCAAAATCAAACTTAAATACCTGGATTTCAGCCATGCCACAGTTGGTGAGAAAATTAATCTTGATGAAAAAGTGATAGAGCAATACTATCAAGATAATAGTGCTGAATATACTACTAAAGAACAACGCCGTGCCCGGCATATACTTTTTAAGGCAGACGATAATAGCTCTGAGGAAATACACGCTGATAAACTCAGTAAAGCTCAAGAAGTCCTCGAAATGGCCCGACAAGGGGGTGATTTCATTGACCTCGCCAAGCAATACTCCGAGGGACCCTCAAAAGAGCAGGGGGGTGATTTAGGACTTTTCTCCAAAGGCCAGATGGTACCACCATTTGAAGATGCAGTCTTTGCCCTGGAAACTGGTGGGATTAGCGAAATTGTTAAGACAACCTTTGGATACCATATTATCAAACTTGAAGAAATATCCCCGGCAGTTACTCAACCTTTTGATCAAGTAAAGGAATCCATACGCAAAAAACTCCAGACAGAGCAGGCCAAACCTATGGCTTTAGGTGTTGCTAACGCAGCTTATGAAGGAATTATAAGTGCCGGTAGTCTCACTGCCTATCTTGAAGCAAATCCTGCTACTGAAGTAATGCAAACCGGTTTTTTCAGTCGTTCTAATCCACCTAAAAATATTGGTACTGACCAGAATTTTCTTAATGCAGCATTTGCACTCAATGAAAAAGAGCTGAGTTCCCTGATTGAAACCTCTACTGGCTACGCGATTCTCTTTGCCGAGGAGGTTAAGTCTCCGGAAATTCCAGAGCTTGTAAGCATTAAAGACAGAGTTACAGCTGATTTCAAAGAGGCCAAGGCAACCGAAAATGCTCAGGAGAAGGCAAACACAGTGCTGCAGCAAGCCAAGTCTGAGTCCTCATTAGCCAAGGCCGCAGAAAATAACGGCTTAGCCATATCAGAATCTGGATCTCTCAGTAAAGCTGATACCAGCAATAATGGTTTACCGCCAAATCTGGTCGAAAGCGCTTTCAAGCTTTCTACCGACTTACCATACCCTGAAGAGCCGGTTACCTCTGGAAATTCTCTCTATGTTTTTGAGTTGAAGGAAAGAAAGAGCCCTGAAGCACCCCTTAGTGAAGCCGACAGAGATCGCTATAAGAATGCCATTATCCAGCTTAAACAGCAGCAAGTACTCTCTGGATGGTTAAAGAACAGAAGAGAGTTGGCCAAGGTATATACCCATAAAAATTTGTAAACACTCCAGTAACATTTATCTCGCTGATAAGTACGGGTTCATTCCTTTATGAAGGATGAACTCGTATTAGCACTTTGGTTAAAAAAAATCTTTTTTCCTGCACTCACAACATCACTGCTTTATTCAATGATCTACAACCCATTGTTGACAAATTACATAATAAAGTTCTGACTTACTATTCTCTATCATTAAAGGTAGTTGCGCACTTTAAACCACAGTAACTCTTTCTAACACACATTTTTTCAAACTTTTTAATTCAAATCCGAGATGGACATGATATAGTAGAATGTTCGCGCCCGTACTTTTTATATCTGCGGCCTATCCGTTACTTTGATTTAATTTTTAATTCTAACAAACTATGACCACTGACTCAGAGCCATTCAAAAGATATAAGAAGTTAAACAACTTTGAACAAACCTTTCTCCAATTCCTCTCGGTCCTTTATGAACCGGCTCATTCAACTCTCATTGTAAACTGCTTGAGAAAACTCGACCTGCGGGGACCAAGAGGGAACAAGCTTACAGCAGCAAATCTCAGTCATTATATCGAGAAATTTAAAAAAATTGGCCTGGTTAACAATACTCAGCAATGCCCTCCGGAAATTGTTGAAGTACTGTCTAAAAAATCGGTTAAAGAAGGGTCCTTTAACAATTTTGCCAAGGTTATCCGCGAGGAAGCCCCAGTATCCTATTATTATGGTAAATGGTCAACACGCTGCTGGCGTGCTATGCGTGAATTACGTATCGGCATTTATACTCAGCAATTCGACCTAATTGATGAAGCTTCAGAGTTTATCGCTCAGCAATGTAACGAGCTTAATGCACCATTGCCCCCCACAGTGCAGGTAACAACCCGACCATTCTCCCCAGATTGGTTTCGCAGCCTCCCTGTATCTTTTCAATTTTATCTTCTTGATAACGTTTTGCAATATGGTCAAGCCAACCTTATCAGCTACCCTGAACTCATAGCATACCTGCAAAATGAAGAAGAGTTTAGCTCGTGCAGCAATGATGAGAAACTCCCTTTTATACGACTACATTTTAATCAACTTTTATATCAGGGTGATCTTGAGTCAGCAGAACAGTTGCTTAAAAAAAATCAAGAAGCCTTTACCGGCAGCGGTTGTGCTGGTTCTATTTACTTTTTACAAGGAGAACTAGAGAAAGCTATCACCTCATATGAAGAGGACATTAGTGTATTACAATCCTTCAGTGTGGATGGCAACGTCGCCTTTTTTGGTCCCGCAGGTGTTTTTCATGTGCTGGCACTACTTCAACATGAAGACCGGGATAACTACAATAAAATTGCCGATCAGATTAGTATCGCAATTACTAATTTTTCGAGTTGCGCAGAAATCGATGCTTATCATTTTCTGGCATCGGTCATCAATAGCCAGCTTAACAACAACGTAGTGCAGGAACTGCCAGAACACAGAGATGATAACCCTTCACCTCACAGCCTCACCCTTCTATTTGCAGGTCTCAGCCATTACTGGCTAAACAGCTCGCTTCAATCAAATCTGGAAAACAGGTTAAGAGAAAAATTTATCGAAGCTAAAGAAAATGGCTACGGTCTGCTTGCCTTTGGCTATGCCGAAACTCTAGCAAAAATAAGCCACGAGAAAGAAGAACTTCAGAAATTTATTGAAGAGTATCGTGTAGAAAATAAAATTATCTCGTTCATTTCGATTTTAGAACCGGAAGAGCCTTGGAAGCGGAGTCTGCAAGCCCTCATTCACGCTACCGGAAGCGGAATTGAATCTCAAGCGTCCCAGGAAATTCGCCTGGTATGGATGGTTGAATATAAAAATGGTAAAGTCAGCTTAAGCCCGCGTGAACAAAAGCTCACTGCCAACGGGGAATGGAGCAAAGGAAAACCTCTATCGCTGGCCAGACTTTATGATTCTGCAAAACTAACTTATCTCTCTCTACAGGACCGTAAAATCTGCAGGGCTATTCAGAAAAGCCACAATCCTGATACTCACAGCACCTCCTATGCCTTTGATGTGGATAAGGTGCTGGTAAATATGGTTAGCCATCCCCTGCTCTTTTTGAGCCAGTCCCCAAACACTCCTGTCGAATTTATCGCAGGGGAGCCTGAATTACTCGTTGAAGAATTAGGCGATCAGCTGCACATCCGTTTTGCACAATCCATAACAGATGGAAATATTACAGTATTTCAGGAAACCCCAACCCGGTTTAAGATTATTTCTATCAAGGAGAATCATCGTAGAATTGCTCAAATCACAGGTAAGGATGGCCTAATTGTACCCAAAGAGGCAAGTGAGCAAGTACTCACTGCCATTGGCAATATCAGCTCTTTCATGACAGTTCACTCTGCCATTGCAGTTGACCGTTACTCAAGTAATAGTGCCAATATTACCATGGTCGAAGCCGACTCGACGATTTATATGCATCTACTCCCCTATGGTAAGGGCTTCCGTCTAGAAATGTTCGTCAAACCATTCGCTGAAGGCGGCCACTACCTAAAACCAGGACAGGGTGTAGAAAACATTATGGCAGAAGTCAAGGGCAGACGTCTGCAGACTCGCAGAAACCTTGCTTTGGAAGAAGATAAGGCTCGTGATGTGGAAGAACTCTGTCCCATCCTTGACCTAGCCATAGATATGGAGCAGGAAAATGATCGGGAATGGCACCTCCAGGACCCCGATGACTGTCTGCAGGCACTAATGGAGCTTCAGACAATCAGCGATCAAGTTGTGGTCGAGTGGCCGGAGGGGGAAAAGCTTAATGTTACCCACCAGGCTTCCTTAAATAACATGAATCTTAAAATCAGGACAAACAGGCAAAATTGGTTCGCAATGAGCGGCCACATTAGCCTTGACCAAGATAAGGTTGTCGATCTAAAAGAACTCCTCATTAAAGTAAGGGAGTCATCAGGAAGATTTATTCAGTTAGGTGACGGCCAGTTTCTTGCCTTGACCCAAGAATTTAAAAATCGCCTTGATGATCTAAATATCTATGCCGAAAATATTGCTGGCGAAGACGGAGATGAAATCCTTATCCACCCCCTGGCCGCACTTCCCCTTGAAGAACTGGCAAAACAGGCACAGTCTTCAACGGACAAGGGATGGCGCCAACAGCTTGAACGCATTGGTGAAGCCCAAATTTTCATCCCTCAACTCCCCTCAACTCTGCAAGCAGAACTGCGGGATTATCAGATCGAAGGTTTTAACTGGCTGGCGCGGCTCGCTTATCTTGGTGTAGGTGGTTGCCTTGCTGATGACATGGGACTTGGCAAGACCTTGCAGTCGCTTGCCATCATCCTGAAGAACGCCGCAGAAGGACCATCTTTGGTCGTCGCTCCCACATCTGTTTCAACCAATTGGCAAACAGAAGTACACCGTTTTACTCCAACGTTGAATTTAAAAACACTACCAACGAAAAACAGGGGTAAAACCATTAAAGATCTCGGCAGTTTTGATCTTCTCATCACTACCTACACACTACTCCAACAGGAGTCAGAATTGCTCTCCCAGGTAAAGTGGCAGACGGTAATACTGGATGAAGCCCAAGCAATCAAAAACGCTGCTACCAAGCGTTCTAAAGCAGCAATGTCCCTTAACGCCAAATTCAAGCTGATCACCACCGGTACCCCTATTGAAAATCATCTTGGAGAGCTGTGGAATCTTTTCAATTTTATCAATCCCGGTCTGTTGGGTTCGATCAGTAGTTTTAATGAACGTTTTGCCATCCCCATTGAACGCTTTCAGGATCGCGAGGCAAAATTGAAACTGAAAAAGCTCATACGGCCATTTCTCCTGAGAAGAATTAAATCACAGGTACTCGACGAACTTCCACCCCGAACCGATGTAACCCTCCAGGTAGAGATGTCCGAAGAAGAGGCTACTTTTTATGAAGCTTTAAGGCAAAATGCGCTGGATATTCTTGAAAGTAATAAAGAAAAGAAAGGCCGTCATCTGCAGATCCTTACAGAGATCATGAAACTTCGTCAAGCGTGCTGCAATCCGCAGCTTATTAATGAGAACGCCAGGATAAAAAGTTCAAAACTGAGGGTGTTTTCATCGGTAGTTGAAGAGCTCATCGGCGGTCGACACAAGGCCCTGGTGTTCAGCCAATTCATAGGTCATTTACAAATAATTCGTGAATACCTGGATAAGGAAGGAATCTCCTATCAATATCTGGATGGCAGTACCTCCGCCAAAGAGAGGAAAAAGCGAGTTGAAGATTTCCAAGCCGGCAAGGGTGATCTTTTCCTGATTAGCCTGAAAGCCGGCGGCCTGGGACTAAACCTTACCGCAGCAGATTATGTGATTCATATGGACCCCTGGTGGAATCCTGCAATTGAAGATCAAGCCTCAGACAGAGCCCATCGAATCGGTCAGACCCGGCCAGTAACCATCTATCGGCTGGTCTGCAAAAACTCCATCGAAGAAAAAATTGTTCAACTCCACCAGGAAAAAAGAGACCTAGCTGGCAGCTTGCTTGAAGGTAGCGATCTCAGTGCCAAAATGAGCTCTGATGATCTTATAGATCTCATTCGTGAGGTCTGATAATTACGAACTGAGATTTTTGGCAATTAACCCATAGAATCCAGAATCTGCTGAACTGAAATACCAGCCCAAGTGTACAGTGCAAAAGGAACAAATGGCAATCTGCCAGGTAAATCCTGCAAACCAAGCGAATTCAGCTGAAGCTGGACCATGGGTTAGACAACCTTCAGCTTCGCTGAAACAGCGTATTTCGTAAATTATGCCAGCAGGATTAAAAAAGGTATGGTGGTGGGCACCATCCGCTTCTATGGCAAATTTAGCAGCAGTAATCTGGTGGCCGCAGTGTTTACAAAAAAGCCCCTCTTCCGGCTTTTCTTCCTCGTCCTCATGTTGAATGGTATCAATATCAACAGACGATTCGCTATCCTCGCGGAGTAAATATGCTTCTGCCATATTCCAGGTTCACTAAGGAGTATAATGTACTTACCTCATCACAATTCCTCATCATCCGCAATCGTTCCCATGACAACTGTTTAAAGATCGATTGTAAAACCAGAGCCTAATATCAAGCTTCTATCTTACTATAATAGCTGACAATTTCTTTTATCATTTCATTAATTGTATGTTCTTCAGGTTGCACATCTACGTTCAGACCATTGTCGGTAACTGTCTTTGCTGTTATTGGTCCGATAGCTGCAATCTTTACTCCAGAGAGGAGGGCTTTAAGCTTTATCTCACTCTCTGCATCGACCATGGTGAGGAAATTTCTCACTGTGGATGAGCTGGTAAAAGTAACCATATCCACCAAACCTGCATCAAGTTCTTCACGCAGTTCTTCTTTTCGACCAGCGGGTGGCGAATTTTTATAGACAGGAG
>CAZWVC010000192.1:0-8086 GCA_964637245.1 uncultured Desulfocapsaceae bacterium | reverse complement strand
GAAGAATCCATTGCCAGAGCATGGTATGATGGTGACTGGTCCAAGCATCCTTGGGAAGAAGACACCGAACCCAAGTACACTGACTTCCAGGATGAAGGCCGTTACACCTGGCTTAAAGCTCCTCGCTTCCAAGGTAAACCAATGCAGGTTGGACCACTTTCGCAACTCCTGGTTGGTTATGCCCTTGGTCATGAAATGACCATCAAGCATGTTGATGCAGCACTTGCGAAGATAAGCGCAGTTGCTGGTGTAACAGTAGGACCTGAAATTCTCCACTCTACCATAGGTCGTCATGCTGCCCGCGCAGTTCGTTGTTCAATGATGGCAGAGCTCGCCCTCAAACACTGGGATCTGCTGGTTAACAATGTGGCTTCTGGTGATCTGGAAATCTTCAACGCTCCTGTCTTTCCTAAGGGAGAGATCAGAGGTGTAGGTGTGCATGAAGCTCCACGTGGTCTGTTGTCTCACTGGTGTGTAATCGAAGATGGTAAACTGAAAAACTACCAGTGTGTTGTACCATCCACCTGGAATGCAGGCCCACGCGATGCTCAGGGACAATTAGGTCCATACGAAGCCTCTCTTATGGGCAACCCAATTGCCGATGCGGAGAAGCCTCTTGAGGTTCTCAGAACCATCCATTCTTTCGACCCATGTATTGCCTGTGCAGTTCATATGCTGGATCCGGAAGGTAAAGAGGTTGTTAAAGTTAAGGCACTGTAAGTCTGACATGAACCTTTTTTACCCGGATCATACCGCAAGGAGGTAATTATGACGTACGAAAAGAAAAATTGCTGGAGCATCCTGCTCCGGCTCTATCACTGGGCATTTGCGCTTTCGATCATATTCCTGGTGACAACAGGGTTTTACATTAACAACCCCTGGACCAATACCATGCAAGAAGGCAGCATGACCTGGGGAATGTCCTATATGCGCTATATCCACTTTGTTGCTGGATATGTGTTTACTGCAGCGGTGCTCGTGCGTATATTTCTGTACATATTCGGAAATGCACAGGAGAGAATAACTGATGCTCTGCCAATCACCGGCCGAAACATCAACAATTTTTTCAGAACCCTGTTGCAGTATAGCTACATCAGCGATCAGCATGATGAAAGGTTAGGTCACAACGTGCTTGCCGGTTTGACCTATGTCGTCACTATCGCTGCTGCTGTTTTCCAGTTGGTCAGTGGCTTCTACATGCTCTTTCCAGAGGTTCCTGCATGGGAAGTCTGGGGGGTCACCATTTTCGCCAGCCAGCAAAATGCCCGATGGATTCATCATCTGCTGATGTGGTGGTTTATAATTTTTGCCTTTATCCACATTTACCTGGTGATTTGGAACGATGTACAGGAACCAGAAGGGCTAGTATCTTCTATATTTACTGGTGATAAATTCAAACACAAGAAAGTCTGAAATTAAAGGGGTAGAACTCCGCATTCACGGGATAGTTCAGGGTGTCGGTTTTCGCCCCTTTATTTACAACTTAGCAACCCAACTTCACATCTCCGGCACTGTGAGCAACACCAGTGCCGGAGTTTTTATTCAAGCTGCGGCCCCTCAGGACAGACTGGACAGTCTCATCTCCCGCATAAGTAGCGAAGCACCACCACTGGCACAAATTCTCGAAGTAGTCATTCTGCCGTTTGATCCTGACCTTCTCGAAGATTCCAAATTTCACATTCTTCAAAGTGAACAAGGCAGTACCGCTAATACTGCAATCCCTCCCGATATAGCTCTTTGTCGTGATTGTTTGCAGGAAATGCTGACGGAAAATGACCGGCGTTATGGCTATCCTTTCATTAACTGTACCAACTGTGGTCCCCGATTTACTATTGTGGAAACGATTCCCTATGATAGACCACAGACGTCCATGAAGGTTTTCCCCATGTGTTCCTCCTGTAGTGAGGAGTACAACGACCCAGGGAATAGACGGTTTCATGCCCAGCCCAACGCATGCCCAAAATGTGGTCCGCAGATAAGCTGGCACGACAACGCTGGAAATGAGATAAGGTGCGACTCCTCTATTGAGCAGGCTGTGATGGCACTCAAAGATGACAAGGTCATAGCCATCAGGGGGCTTGGCGGATTCCACCTGACTGTCAATGCCTGCAGTGCAGTCGCTGTTGCCGCACTACGCAAAAGAAAAACCAGACCCAGTAAGCCTTTAGCAATAATGGTAAAGGACCTGGCAGCAGTCGAGAATTTATGCCATATCTCGGCCGAAGAAAAGAAAACTCTCACCAGCCCACAGCACCCAATCGTTCTTTTGAAGAAAAAGAACAACAAGTCTCTTGCTGAAAATCTCTGCCCTGGGGTTGGTGATGTTGGTATCATGCTGCCCTACACCCCACTGCACCACCTTCTTTTTGCCCAGGTAACCTGCCCAAAGGCCCTGGTGATGACCAGTGGTAACATAAGTGGTCAGCCTATTTGCATATCCAATGAGCAGGCGCTTGCTCAACTAGGCAATATTGCTGACTACTTTCTGCTGCACAATCGAGAAATTCTCACAAGAGTGGATGATTCGGTTACTAAAAAACTCCACAATGAAGTCCGATTGTTCCGCAGAGCCAGAGGATATAGCCCATCGCCTCTTCTTTATGCCAACAACCTTCCAGAAACCTTAGGTTGCGGAGGAGGATTTAAATCTACTTTTTGTCTGGCTAGAGGCAATCTTGCCTTTATAAGTCAACATATCGGTGACCTGTTTAATCTTGAATCCTATGATTTTTACGTTGAATCACTCAACCATCATAAACAGGTATTTGATATCGAACCAGAACTCGTCGTTCGGGATAAACATCCGGATTACATGAGTTCACACTTTGCCGAAAGTTTAGACATACCAGTATATACCGCCCAACATCACCACGCTCATGCAGTGGCGGTGATGGCTGAACATAATATTGCAGAGCAAGTAATTGCCATAGTTCTTGATGGCACTGGATACGGAACCGATGGTACCATCTGGGGTGGAGAAATACTGCTGAGCAACTTACAGAGTTTCAAACGATTAGGCCATCTTCAATATCTTCCCCTCCCCGGTGGGGATAAGGCTGCTGAACAGCCCTGGAGAATGGCTTTTTCTGCTCTCTATCAAGCATATGGCAACGACGGTGTGACCGAAAAACATCTCCCCCCACTGTTGCGGACAATAGAGAGATCTCAGCGAGAGATCCTTCTTGAAATGGTAAAGAATGAATTTAACTCGCCTATTACTTCGAGTTGCGGAAGACTATTTGATGCCATTGCAGCCCTTGTTAACCTGCGTTTGAACAGTGACTATGAGGGCCATGCCGCGATGGAACTTGAGTCGCTTGCCACCAGTTCTCTCACTATGGACTGGCTCACTAAACTAGATCAGATCATGGTGCACCCAGATTCACCTTTTTTGTACGAAAAAGATGGGAAAGGGGAGATTATTTCCACCGAATTTGTTAAGATGGTGGTAGACAGAAGTGCAAAGGGTTTAAATGTCTCTCAGATAGCTCTGGATTTCCACCTCGAGCTTATAGGTGCCATTTCAAAGCTCACCACTAAGCTTTCCGTTCAGCATAAAACAAATAAGGTAGTTCTTTCAGGTGGTTGTATGCAGAACCGGTTGCTGATGGAAGGTTTATTTTATACTCTGGAAAAGGCTGGACTGCAGGTCTTTACCGGTGCAAAAGTACCGGTAAATGATGGCGGTATCTCCTTTGGCCAGATCATTATTGGAGGTTTGCAACATGTGTCTCGCGATACCAATGCGGGTAACTCAAGTTTCGGGTGACCCTGATGACTTTACAACCAGTCAAATAGCAACTGTGGATGCCGACGGCATCAGCAAGGAAATCAGACTTGATGTGGTTGACAGATGGCCTGATATTGGCGATTACGTGATCATTCATGCCGGTTTTGCCATCCACACCCTCGAGGAAAAGGAAGCAAAAACGAATATTGAACTCATCCGGAAAATGGCTGAGGGAATGCCCGAAGAATTACTCCGTTGAGAGGGTAGGTTATGAAGTTTGTAGATGAATACAGGGACAGCGCTCTTGCCAAATCCATGCTTGTTGAGTTGGAAAAATCGTTTACCAAGCCGCTGCGGGTTATGGAAGTATGTGGCTCCCATACCATGGCGATATTTCGTAACGGTATTCGCTCCATCTTGCCCGAAGGCTTTGAGTTAATTTCAGGTCCAGGCTGCCCGGTTTGTGTCACCTCGGCACCGCACATGGATGCTTTTATAGCCATGGCAGATTTGCCTAAGGTTAGAGTTGCCATTTTCGGTGATCTTTTCCGTGTTCCTGGTACCAACGGATCACTTGCCGATGCAAGTAGTAGAGGGGCCAAGGTTGATATTGTATATTCGCCGATGGATGCCCTTGATCTGGCAGTCAAGCATCCCGATGATCTTGTCGTCTTTCTGGGAGTGGGTTTTGAAACCACAACCCCTGGAATTGCAGCAACCATCAAGGCTGCCAAAGTTAAAAATATTAAGAATTTTACTGTTTTCTCAACCCACAAAGTTATTCCGCCACCGCTCCTGGCGCTGCTTGACGATCCCAATCTTAAAATTGACGGACTGCTTTGCCCAGGCCATGTCTCAAGCATCATAGGAGCCAGTACCTATCAGCCATTGGTTGAAAAGTATAAGCTGGCCTGTGTGGTCGCTGGGTTTGAAACAACCGATCTGCTTAATGGTTTGATCCTTTTAGCCCGTCAGATTGGTACCGGTAATATAGCCGTTGAAAATACCTATCAAAGAGCAGTCTCGTGGGAAGGCAATCCTCGAGCGCAAAAGATGGTTGATGAGATCTTCGAGCCCACCGACATGGCATGGCGGGGACTTGGTGTTATCCCCCAAAGCGGTTTAAAGATTCGCGATGAATACAGTGATTTCGATGCAGAAAAAAGGTTCGACATCACCATTCCTGATGTCGAAGAAGCAAAAGGCTGCATCTGTGGAGATATTCTCAAAGGAATAACTACCCCTCCTCAATGTCCGCTGTTTGACCGCAGCTGCACACCGGCAAATCCCATCGGTCCATGCATGGTTTCAAGCGAGGGTACCTGTGCTGCCTACCATAAATATGGTAGGCCATGATTCTGGACTGATTTTCACTATCAAAGGATAAAAACAAAATAAGCTATACGAAGCTACTGGAATAAACCACATGTCTAAGAAAAAAATACTTCTTGACCACGGCAGCGGAGGTATGGCCAGTCAGGATTTAATCGGAAACCTTTTCCTCAAATATCTTGACGATCCTATACTTCATGGTCTAGAAGACAGTGCCGTAATCGATAACAAACCGGGTCGCTTGGCATTTTCCACGGATAGCTATGTGGTTGATCCCATATTCTTTCCAGGTGGAGACATCGGCAAGCTTGCAGTTCATGGGACGATTAATGACCTGGCCATGCGTGGAGCGAAACCGCTGTGCCTCAGCCTTGGCTTGATCCTGGAGGAAGGAATGGATTTGGATGATTTGGAAAAGATCATAGCTTCCATCGCCCAGGCCAGTAAAGAGAGTGATGTTCCCGTGGTTACTGGAGACACTAAGGTTGTTCCGAAAGGCAAAGGCGACAAAATATTCATCAATACTTCCGGGATTGGTCTGGTGGATGAGCATGTCGACATTTCCTCGCTGAATGCGAAGGCTGGAGATAATATTATTCTCTCGGGTACCATGGGAGATCATGGTATCACTATCATGACCAGAAGAGCCGGGATCTCAATGGAAGGAAAGCTTGAAAGCGACACCATGCCACTCCACAGGATGGTGTCTAAGCTCATCACCGAACTCCCGGGAGCCATTCATGTGATGCGTGATCCAACCAGGGGTGGAGTAGCCACCTCACTCAACGAAATAGCCGAGAACAGCAAGCTTAGCATCAGTTTAATAGAAGAGGACCTTCCCGTTACGCCTGAAGTGCGAACCGCCTGTGAAATTCTTGGTCTGGAACCTCTATATTTGGCTAATGAAGGTAAATGCCTGGTAGTTGTCTCTGAAGCTGACACAGAGGAAGCTCTGGCAATTATGCGAGCTTGTGATGAAGGTGTAGACGCTCAGGTTATTGGAAAGATGATTGATGGAAAACCAGGCAGGGTTGTCATCAACACCCCAATCGGCGGATCTCGCGTTGTTACACCTCTCCATGGTGAGCCCTTGCCGAGAATCTGTTAACTTAACACTATTTAAAATAAATAACTTATGAAGAGTAATGAAAAGAAGATAGGTGTCGTAGGCATTGGCAACCTCATCTGCGGAGATGAAGGTTTTGGCATCCATACCGTTAATTACCTAGAGGATAACTATATATTCCCAGATAATGTCATTATCAAGGATGCAGGTACTGCTGGTATCTATCTCTCGCCATTTCTTGAAGAATGTGACCCTGTCTTCGTAATTGATGTTGTCGATATTGATGCGGAACCCGGCTCCATGCACTACTACAGCACCGAAGATGTAAAGCTGGGCAACATCCAGACGAAAATGTCTCCACACCAGCTGGGCCTCCTTGAAATACTCGAAATCTGTAAACTTCGAGATGCTGCACCTGAATGTGTCGAATTTTACTGTGTCGTTCCCAAGGATCTTGATACATCTATGGAACTCTCCGATGCAGTGGCACCCCGTGTTGTTGAAATTGCAGAAAAGGTTCTTGCACGTCTTAAAAAGGAAGGTGTTGAATTTGAGAAAAAGCAGGACACGGAGTGAGGTAGCAAATGCATGAAATTTCCCTCGTTCAAAACCTTTTTCATCAATTGGCAGATTTAGCAGTAGAAAATAAAATGTCTAAAGTGGTTTCAGTTACCATGCAAATTGGACCGCTTTCCGGTGTCGTTATTGACTCTTTTCAGTTTGGGTTTGACGTGCTATCCAGAGATGATGACTTGATTCGTGGAGCGCAACTGATTATTAACACAACTGCAGTTACATACCGCTGCTCCAGCTGTAATGATACACAACAGACCAGTGGTGCAAAACCAGACAGTTGTCGCAAATGCGATGAAATATTTCTTTTTGCAGAAGGCGGCGATGAGCTGATACTACAACAAGTAGAAATGGAATAGCAAAAAACTTTTTATCAATATAACAAAAGGATACAACCATGTGTGATTCTTGTGGATGCGCACCCCCTACAGACCACTCGCATACAAAAACAGTGGATGTACATGAAAGCCTCTTTGCAGCCAATGAAAATATAGCCCAAAACAACAGGGAACATTTTGAAGCAATGGGTGCAGTAGCGATTAATCTTATTAGTAGCCCAGGCTCTGGCAAAACTACCCTGCTGGAACACACTATTGAGCATCTGAGAGATGAATTTAGAATTGGTGTAATTGAGGGCGATATTGAAACCGAAAGGGATGCTGAACGTATTCGGGCCAAAGGAGTACCTGTGGTTCAACTAACCACTGGTGGTGCATGTCACCTTGATGCTTCCATGACACATAAAGGTTTTCACCAACTCAAAAAAGAGCCCGGTGGCGACCAACTTGACATTCTTTTTATAGAAAACGTGGGTAATCTTGTTTGCCCCACCAGTTTTGATCTCGGTGAACACCACAGAATCGTATTAGTCTCCGTACCTGAAGGTCCGGATAAGCCAGCCAAGTATCCTAAAGCTTTTACCAGTTCAGACACTTTCCTGATAACAAAAACTGATTTGCTGCCCTATTTTGATTTTCCTGTTGAGGAAGCTAAAGCTGAAGCACTTAGGCTCAATCCGAAAATTAAAGTACTTGATTTTTCATCCACGTCTGGAGAAAAATTTGATGATTGGCTTAATTTTCTTCGAGAACTGACTGCAGAAGTCAAAAAGCAGATTGCTTGCGGTTAGCAGGTCACAAGATATTATCCTTTTAGATAAAGACTCGACTGACTCATTATCAAAGATAGCATGGCTGTTTTAGCAGAATTGTGGGTTTGTTCAAGTCTATTCTAGACTATACTTTTGCACAATATTTTGGTATTTCTCAGATTTCTTGAATTCTATGAGTTTCTGACTGAATCTTCCCGTGAGGTGTCCTTTTCTCCATTTATGGAAAATCCCATATAAAGAGGATCCTTAGATAATGGCGGAGTGAGAAAAGTAA
>CAZWVC010000191.1:0-8099 GCA_964637245.1 uncultured Desulfocapsaceae bacterium | reverse complement strand
TGAGCCGTTTTAAGGCACCGTTTTTGCGATATCTTACAACAACATAGCCAACGCCCCATAGGGCCGAGAACATCATATTCATGCCAAGCAGGCCGGGAAAGAACCAATCGATGTAACGTATCTCCTCACCTGCAACAACCTTTTTCTGGGCAATTTGCTTATCCACTGGCAAAAAAGATACCAGGAAGAGTTTCTCCGCGAGATATCCAGTTGGCGATGAGTCGTTTATCCAATAAGCATGATCGTTTGACCGGGCATCTACAAGAAGGTCAATCTTATGCTGGCGCAGCAGTTTTTCCCCTTCACGATAATCTTTTAACGGGATAAAGGTGACCCGATCTTCACTGCGGAAATTCGGTGGTATGGTACTGCCAGCAAAAAGCATCTCCTGGCTGGCAGCAGGGTAGACACCCACCTTGAATGTTTGATAATTCTGCCCGCCAAAAATGAGGCCAAAGCCCACAATTATGAGAAATGGAAAGGCGAAATTCCAGCCAAAGGCTGCTTTATCCCGAAAAAATTCACAATTTCTGGCCATGAACATGGCGCCTATTCGTTTGAAATTCATCCCCGTGTATTATCTCTGTTTATTCTCGTAGCTGCCTGCCGGTCAACCTGAGGAAAACATCCTCAAGGTTTGCAGAGGATATGGACATTCCGGCAAGGCTGATATTCATATTACTCAAATGTCCGATAACATTATAGATATCATCACACTCAATTCGTACCATTTTGCCATCAACCTGCCAATGGCAAGGGAGATCGATGAGCTCGTCCATGTCAAAGGTAAGCGGAAGATTAATAGCGTTGTTGCCGCAATGGGTCTGGATCAGGTATTTCGGGCTGCCCTGAGCAATTATTTTTCCCTGGTCCATGATCGCGATCTCATCACATAAATACTCAGCTTCCTCCATAGAATGAGTGGTCAAGATAACCGTTTTACCTTCACCTTTTATCTGCTCAACGATGCTCCAGAGATTTCTACGGGATTGAGGATCAAGCCCAGTCGAGGGTTCATCTAAGAAAATCAAATTAGGTTTATTGATTAATGCCAGTGCCAGCATCAATCTTTGTTGTTGGCCACCGGAAAGCTTATTGTTTCTTTGTTTGAGTATTGGGGTAAGATCGCACCTGGTTATCAGGGTGTCGAGATCTTCAGGATCAGAGAAAAGACTGGCAAAGGTGCGCAAAGTTTCGTGTACTGATAGATAATTCAAAAGTGAGGTGTGTTGAAATTGAATACCTATCTCTTCTCTAAATGAGGCCTTTCGTGGTTCTCCTTTGTAGTGTACCTCTCCGGAAGTGGGTTCGATAATATCCTCAATGATCTCTATTGAAGTCGTCTTCCCTGCACCGTTTGGTCCCAGCAATCCCAGGCAAACCCCAGGAAAGACCTGTAAAGAGACATCGTTTACCGCGACGGTGTCTTTATACACCTTATAGAGGTTAAATATCTCAAGTATAGGTTGCTCGTGTGCCATATCTTTAGCAGTTTTATATACAGAAAAAGTTGGATTGGAAATACTATTGTAAACTGCATTTTCTCCAGCGCTACAGAATATAATCCATTATCAATAAATCGGAAGGAAATATAATCCTTTAAGCCTAAGAATCAGTATTTAAATCTTGACATGCTAACAGTAATCACTTACTTTTAGTAATAATTCCTGACTAGAGAGAGCTATGCAGCTACGTATGACCAATCAGCGGGAGATGATCCTCCAGGAGCTGAAAAAAAGCAAAGAGCACCTGACAGCCGACGAGCTTTACGAGCGAGTCAAACGCAAGATGCCGAGAATTAGCCTGGCAACTGTATACCGTAACCTTGAAATCCTTTCCGAAGTTGGCCTGATAGGCAAGTTGGAAGTTAGCGGTAGGCAGAAGCGCTTTGACTACGAAACCGAAGATCATGACCATATATATTGTGTCCAGTGTCATCGGGTTGATAATCTGGATATGGATAGAGAAAAATTAGGTGTCATAGCTCCAGGAGCAATTAATGGCTATAAGGTGACTGGCTTTAGACTTGAGTTTGCTGGGCTGTGTAAGGAGTGCAGAGAGAAAAAACTACAATAAGAGGAGAGAGAAAATGGCGGGAGGAACAAAACAGGATCTCACCGAAGAACAGAAAAAAATACTCGAAGCTTTTCAGAGTTGTGAGAAACCTGTCGGGGCTAAAGATATTGCTGAAGCTACAGGGATTGATAAAAAAGTTGTCAGTAGTAACATAACCAAGCTTAAGAAGAACAGCTTGCTGGACAGCCCGGTTCGATGCAAGTATGGCATCACTGGTGATGGTGTAAATGCATTGAACGATTAAAAAAAGAGATAGTTAAGACTCATAAAGTTGAGAAGCCCGATGAAGCAAAGTTTCATCGGGCTTCTTTTTTATGATTCTATCTGCCATTTGGAGCCACCTGAACTGATGAGAAATGCAGATTAACCTGGGTAGCTCATAAATTATTCAATGATCATTCCTGGTTGGTGGAGGATTATCTAGAATTCTGCGAATATATTCAGCTAGAACTTTAAGGCTGAAAGGTTTTTGGAGAAAAGCCCGGCAGCCACGAGCCATTACTTCGCTGGCATGACCATCCAGAGCATATCCAGAAGACAACAAAACCGGCAGGTCAGGACGAATTTCTAACAACATATCCAAGGTCTCTCCACCATCCATCCCGGGCATTATGAGATCGAGGATAACCAGGTCAATATCACCTTCATTGTTCTGTAAAAGGTCAATTGCAGTTTTCCCATCCCCGGCGACAAGTACGGTGTATCCTAGCTTTACCAACATTTTCTGGCCGACATCCCGGATCATTTGCTCATCGTCGACCAGTAAGACGGTTTCGCTTCCACCGGCCAGGTCTGCCTCAACAGATGCATGTTTGGGGACTGTATCTTTTGATGCCGGGAGAAATAGTGAAAAAGTGCTACCCTCTCCCAGAGTGGAGGAGACACTAATTATACCGTTATGGTTATTTATAATCCCATAAGCAGAGGCCAGCCCAAGTCCAGTACCTCTCTCTTTTTCTTTGGTGGTAAAGAAGGGGTCAAAAACACGCTTTTTAGTGTCTTCATCCATGCCTATACCGTTGTCGGTTACAGCAATACAGCAATAATCCCCAGGTTTGGCGTTGTGGATAAGGGCCTCGTCATGCTGAAGAGTGATATGAGTTGTTTCAATCAGGAGTTCACCGCTACCCTGCATGGCTTGCCAACCGTTGATAAGAAGGTTTAGGAGGACCTGTTCAATCTGGCTGTCGTCAATTTTTGCCGTAAGGGGGGTTGCAGACATCTTCTTGGTGATAATCAGCTCTTTTCTGGTGCGACCAAACATGTTACAGGTCCGGGTAACCAGATCATTAATATCGACAACTTTTACTGAATATTTTCCTCCTCTGGCAAAACCAAGAATCTGTTTTGTTAGATCTGCTGCACTTTTTACGTATTCTTCAATTGATTGGGTATGCTCTGTGGCTGGATGGGAGTCAGACAGAGATGTTAGGATTAGCGAAGCTCTCCCCTGGATACCCATGAGGAGATTGTTGAAATCATGGGCTACACCTCCTGCTAATGTTCCGATTGCCTCCATCTTCTGGGCATGCTGGAGTTTGTCTTCCATGTTTTTAAACAAGGTGATATCGGTGGCAATACGCAGGAGGACATAGCGGCCGTCACTCCACTTTACAGCACGATCAGAGATGACAAACCACTTACCTATTTTTTTACTCTGACATTGCCAAACCAGGGCTTCTCGGGGGAAACCGTTCTCATCGAGATACTTTTCGCAGTATTCTGTTATTTCACGATCTTTGTCGAAATCGAAAATTTTCGAGAAACTTTTACCGGTGTAGTCTGCTCCCAGTTCATCTTGAATACGCTTGTTCATAAAGAGTATGAGTCCATTATCAAGATCTGTCACATAGATCATAGCATCAACACTATCAAGTACGGTTGTCAGGGTGAGATGAGACTCTTGCAGCGCTTTTTGTGAACTTTTCCTCTCCCGCATTTCATCGCGGAGCTGTTCATTGGCTTTGACCAGGTCTTGAGTCCGCATTTCCACGAGAGACTCAAGGTTCCTGTTTGTCTCGCTTAGAACCTGTACAAGACATACATTGTCAAATTTTGAGACAGCCATTTCCACAACCCGGCTGAGCAGTGGCAGTATGGAAGCCAAACGCTCTTCATCACCACTATCATCAATGAAAATAAAGATACCCTTTTCAATTGCCTGACTGGTGAAGTTTATTAAAACGGCATGTCTTGGTGCAAATAGCTCTTCTGCAAAGTTGCAGCAAATTTCCTTACCGTAGCTGATGATTTGTGGTTCGTTATCCACGGATGCAATAAGATTGTTATCAATAATCACTTGGAAATCGGCAGTCTTTTCTGAGGAAAAAGGGGTATAGCCTAGCAGTGGCTCAACTTTTTCGTTATGTAATCGGGCGCATACTGCCAAAGGTATTGACTTTAATACGGAAATTTGTTCAAGGGTGTTTGCCAGGATATCCAGACTGGATGTAGCTTTTTGACTGGAATCGGATATGAGACCTAGTAATAAAGAATCCTCGGCTCTTTCTGTGAGGAGGCTGTTTTCTTCCTCTAAAACCCTAAGAGTGTGTTCCAGCTCGGCTATCTTCTTACTGAGTTGATTGCTCATTTATTCCTCGAAAAAACTGGATTAACTCTTGTGAAAGCAAGCGTGGTTCATCCTCCTGAACATAGTGTCCGCCTCTGGGGATAAGCACCAGTTTGCTTTGAGGGATATTACCTGCCAGTTTTTCGGAGATGGTACCGCTGAGATAGGGGTCTTTTTCCCCACGGATGATCATTACTGGTAAAAGCAATTTATGAAGGTCATCTGAAATATCTGTGAGATTGCTGTTGTCCAGACTTGCAGCAAAGTGCAGAAAGGCTTTTCTTCCTTCCTGGGTTCTCATCGGTTCCCAGAAAAAATCCATCAACTCCTGAGTGAGTGAAGTCTGATTGTATAAACCGCGTTTGACCAGAATTCTCAATGCCCCGAAATCAAGGGTTGCCATGGCAAGCTGGCGGATAATGGGAGTGCGCATTGCTATTATCGGTTGAACTGGCCAGAAGTCGTAAGCTACTGTGTTGATGAGTGTAAGGTCATAGAGAAGTTCAGGATGGTTAACAGCAAAAATCTGACCTATCCCACCGCCAATGTCATGTCCCACAAGGTGAATTTTTGTGATATCTAGGTGCTTAACAAATGAGTGTAATAAATGGGCGTGATTGACCAAAGAATATTTCTTGTCCAACTGTTTGCTCGATGCTCCACAACCAGGTAAATCAAGGGCAAATACTCGAAACTCCTTTTCAAGATAGGGTATGATTTTCCGCCAGATGAAAGAGTACGTTGTTATACCATGGACAAGGACCACATTTTTTCCCTTACCACGGCATGAATAAGCTATTGTATATCCATCTATCTCACAGGTTGAGGTGGTAAGTTCGTCCATACGCTTAGTCACCATGCCATTGCAGCCGAGGCTGAATAGAATCGTCTGTTTTATTGTGTAGTGAATGCAACTGCAAAGCTTTCTGAACAGAAATAGCTAAAAAATACTGATAACTTATTCTTGCATCAGAAAAACATTAAATCAACTAGAAAGTTAATGTGACTGATTAATTGGGGAGTATATAATCAGACCCCGGAGAAGTAGGTAACTTGTCTGAATTTAGGTAAAAACTTGCTCGCAGATTACCGCTCTGTAGTGTCTCAACTCGCGAACGTAAACTACATGTTGATCTGGCATTGATTTGACCTCTGCTTTCATATTTTCTCCTCCTGTCGTATGTAGTGGGTCTGCAAATACAGTAGAGGATCATAAAAACTCTTACACATGAATATGTTTTCAGAATAGCTTTGTTAGTATCCAATCTTGCTTTTTCTATGCTTATAAAGTTGAAGTCAGCCGTCTATGCCTTAGCAGTTACTTTTTCTGCCAGAAAACATAACTGCTAACTAGAAGGGCGGTACCAACACTGAGATCAACCAGGCCGACGCTGAGCAGCATCGGGTAATTCCCATGGGATAGTCTAGACAGGGTTGCCCCTAAAATAATCATGAGGGTAAGGAAAACAAAAAATGCGGGTCTGAAAAATTGCCAGACTTGGGGATTTTCCAGGTTGTTAATTCTATTCAAGTTGTTTCGGCAGCTCTTGGTGAAAATATAAACGGCTTTGATGATGCCAACTAGAATACCAATTGTCGCTGCAATTAGGTACCAATGCTGATTAGGCTTGATCGTATGTGCTTCCAACAGCAGGCTACCTCCTTTAATCAGCAGGACCAGGCTCCCGCTGTACCATGCCAGAAGAGCAAGCTGTCGCAGAATTTGTGCAGAAACGGTGAACATTATTTATCTACCATATAAGGTAATTGTTCTATCTTAGAAATAAAGTGCGTAATTACAGCCCAATAGCCAAGATGTTAAAATAGTCACATCGCCATGGCTATTAATGAGCAACAACAACTATAATTACGATTTTTAGTTACCCAATTGCACATAGCAATAAAATTGGTTTCATCAACAAAGACCCCTACGAGACATACCAATTTCTTCCCGAACTGTCAATTTTGTATACGATATTAGAGTATTACGTATGTTGACGAGTGTGTCGCGGAGACGAGAAAGGTTGAGCGGACAGCGTAGATCATGGAGATACTCTGGGGAGCAGATAGATTTGACAATGACACATTCATAATAAAATTAAAGTATCGAGTGACTGGTGCTTATTTTTGTTGTTTGAATTTATGGGAATTGTATTTATGATGACCAAAATGTCCTTTATTCTTCATCTGTTTTGCAAATATAGAAATTTACAGGAAATGTATGCTATTTCCGACTCTTCGAGACGAGGGGGAAAAGCAATTAAACGTATGCAACTGACTGAAAACGAGGGAGGTGCCTGTGATTCATCAATTTGAGACGGTTATAATCGGCTCTGGAGGTGCAGGACTATATGCTGCACTGGAGGCAAGCCAAAAATCGAAAACAGCAGTTTTGTCTAAACTCTACCCTATACGCAGTCACACGGGAGCTGCACAAGGCGGAATAAGTGCGGCACTCGGTAATGTGGAGGAGGACAAGCCTGAATGGCATGCCTTCGATACCGTGAAAGGTGGTGATTATCTGGTAGATCAGCAAGCTGCAAATATACTGGCTGAAGAGGCCGTACAGGCTGTGTATGATTTGGAGAATCGAGGTTTGCCTTTTAATCGCACCCCTGAAGGGCTTATTGATCAGCGACGTTTCGGCGGCCATACCAGAAATCTTGGTGAGGCTCCGGTGCGTAGAGCCTGTTATGCAGCTGACCGTACCGGCCATATGATCCTCCAGACTCTCTACCAACAGTGCATTAAAAATGAAGTATCGTTTTTTGATGAATTTCAAGTGATTGACCTGATTTTAGAAGGGGATAACTGCAAGGGTGTCGTGGTTGTGGAGTTGGCTACTGGAGAAATGCATATCTTTGCAGCCAAAGCAGTCCTGTTTGCCACTGGTGGTTTTGGTCGGATATTTAAGATCACCTCCAATGCCTATGCCAATACTGGAGATGGACCTGCTGTCTGTGCCAGACGTGGTATACCTCTGGAAGATATGGAATTTTACCAATTCCATCCAACCGGTATTAAAGGTCTCGGGATTCTCATTTCAGAAGCTGTGAGGGGCGAGGGGGGCATCTTGCGTAACCGTGACGGTGAGAGATTCATGGAACGCTATTCACCAACATTGCTTGATCTAGCCCCACGAGATATTGTGGCTCGTTCTATTCTCACCGAGATTCGTGCTGGTAAAGGTATCCGTGGTGATAAAAAGATAGATGATTATGTCCATCTGGATGCGACGCATCTAGGCAAAGATGTCTTGATGAAAAAATTGCCGGATATAACTGAATTCTGTAAAACCTATCTTGGTATTGACCCTGCAGACGATCCTATTCCGGTATTGCCAACGGCACATTATGCCATGGGTGGCATTCCTACTGATGTACAAGGCCGGGTGATTCTAGATAGCAAAGGGACAATAGTCAATGGCTTGTATGCTGCAGGTGAGTGTGCCTGT
>CAZWVC010000190.1:0-8227 GCA_964637245.1 uncultured Desulfocapsaceae bacterium | reverse complement strand
AAAAATGACAACTACCATGAATCGAATAAACATACTTGGTTATATCGTGACTTTACTCTGCTGCTTTTGGCTTGCCACTGCGTGCTCTAACCCAGAGCAGAAAGCGGAAAAGCATTATTCAAAAGCAATGGAATATGTTGAAAAAGAGGAATTTAAATCAGCAATTATCGAACTACGTAATGTAATACAGTTAGATGGTAAACATGCTGATGCTAGATACCAACTTGGACTCGCATTTTTAAAGGAAGGTAATATCCAACAAGCTTTTCACCATCTTCAACGAGCAGCTACACTAGATCCAAGTAATCATGATGCTTTGATAAAGACTGCTGACATCTACTATTTGGCAAAAAAATATGGAGAAAGCAGAGCTTTGGTGGATAAAATTCTTGAGGCAGATCCAGGATACTTCAAAGCCCTGGTACTCCTGGCAAGTATAGAGCTTGCCGAAAAGAATTATGAAGATGCTGAAACCATTCTTAGCAAGGCGCTGGAAATACAACCTGAAAATGCTCTTTTGCATACATTGCGAGCAAACCTATTCACAATGACGCAAAGATTTGACGATGCCGAATCCTCTCTGCTGCTCTCCATCGAGCTAGCTCCAAAAAACATGCAAGCCCATCAGTTGCTGGCTGATTTTTACACCCAAAGAAATCAGGACGAAAAGGCTGAAAAGCAGATTAGAATAATGGCAGAAACCTTTCCAGACCAAATGCAACCCAAGCTAACCCTGGCTGCTTTTTATATAAAAACAAAAGCTCCGAAAAAATCTGAAGCTATTCTTTTAGAGGCAAAGACTCTATTTCCTGCAGAGGAGCGAGTCTATTTTATGTTAGCCAATCTCTATCAGCTCCTTGGCGAGGTAGGGAAGGCAGAAGAACAACTTCTTGAAGCACTTGAAAAAGGAAACCAAAAAAGAGAAGCTAACATCTTACTCTCCAACTTCTACTATGAAAATAGACGCTACTCCGAATCGCAAGTTATTATCGATCAGGTTCTGGTGGATAACCCAAAACAACCTCAGGCAAGATTAGTCCTGGCAAAGCTTCTTTACACAGAGAAAAAGTACGATGAATCTTTGGCAATTCTAGAGAAGTTGATTAGTGATCAACCTCGTTGGGGAGAAGCTTATCTCCAACTCAGTCGCGTTCATCTGGCTAAAAATCAGATAGAGCTTTCACACAAAAATGCGTTACTTGCTGTACAGTATGCGAAAAACAACAGCAAAGCCCACTCACAGCTTGCTCAACATTTTCTGCATAAAGGTGAAATTCAAGATGCCAAAAAAGAGGCTGCCATCGCAATAAAACTTGATCCTCGCAACCTCACAGCTGCTATTATCATTGGCCAGTGCTACATTCGTGAAGGGCAATATGACAAAGCTCTTCAAGTATTTGACAAGTTGCTCTCCTCACTTCCTCGTCATCCAGAAATTATGTATTACAAGGCTATAACCCATTTTGCTCAGGGTGAGAATGACATAGGTCGAGAGCTTGTCGATAGAGTTCTCAAAATCAATCCTAATCATAACAATGCGCTGTCTCTTTTAGTTACAAGCTACCTAAAAAACAATGGGTCAGAAAAAGCCATCGCCCAGGTCAGCAAATATGTAGAGCTGAATCCTAATGGAATTGGAGGATTGCTAATCTATGCCAGCCTCCTTTACAATAATGGAAAGTTAGATGAAGCCAAAGAAATATACGCGAAGATACAGAATCTGGATTCTGGGAATTCTTCTAGTTATATCATGCTTGCCAGGATTGCAGAAAAGTCGGGTAATCTTGATACTGCAATTGGGGAATATCGGCGCTTACTTGATATGCAGCCAAACAACCTCAATGCCCACATGGGATTAGGGGTTTTGCTTGAGCAATCAGGCCAAACCGATGCTGCAAAAAAGAGTTTTTCTAATGCATTGGCAATTGATGATAATTTTGCTCCTGCAGCCAACAACCTTGCCTGGATTATTGCTAATGAAGAAAACTCAGATCTCGGGAAAGCTCTGCAATTGGCAATGATTGCCAAACAAGCCCATCCAAATGATGGACACATCAGCAGCACTTTAGGACTTGTCCACTATAAACGTGGCTCTTATGAACTAGCCATATTTCAGCTCCAACAAGCAATTGAGGCACTACCAAATGACCCCACAATTCGTTATCATTTAGCCCTTGCCTTAGAAGCTAAAGGAAACAGAGATGAAGCATTGCAACAACTGCAATTGAGTCTGGATTCTCCTCAAGATTTCGCAGAGAAGAATGAAGCCAAAAGAAAACTGTCAGCTTGGCAGCAACAATAGCTGCTAATCATCTTGGAAATAATTAGATTTATTTCGGTGATATTTTACCCTCAAGAAATTCACTCGAGAATGCAATGTTGTAAAAACGTCTTGTATTCCCGATTTAAAGATTATGCAGCATGAATAGAAACCTTCTCATAATTGAAGACGAAAAATCAGTTGCCAAACAACTACGCTGGGGCTTGGCAGAAGATTATAGCATTACCACGGCTGAGAATGCAGAAGAAGCAAGGCCCCTCATTGTATCCGGTGCTTTTCCTGTAATAACTCTGGATCTAGGTCTTCCCCCATTCCCTGACACCCCAAAGCAAGGTTTTCAGCTCCTGCAAGAAATATTGCAAACATCCCCCCACACTAAGGTGATTGTTATTACTGGGAATGCTGAAGAGGAGAACGCAGTCAAGGCAATAGGAATGGGAGCGACCGATTTTTATGCGAAACCTATTGATTTAGAGAGACTGAAAATAATCCTAGCGAGGACTTTTATCATTCAAGAGTTGGAAGAGGCAAATCGATTGCTGCAGATACAATCGAGTCAAAGTGGCACACTTTGTGATATGATTGGTGTTTCACCTTTGATGGATAAACTATTTCAACGGATCAAACAAGCAGGCAAAACAGATTACCCCGTCCTCATTTCAGGCAATACAGGAACCGGAAAAGAAGTTGCTGCAAAAGCTGTTCATGACATGAGTAGCAGAGCCCAAAAACCGCTAATTATTGTTAACTGTGGTGCAATTCCGGAAAATTTATTGGAGAGTGAGCTATTTGGCCATGAGAAAGGGGCGTTTACTGGTGCCTCATCGAGGCAAATTGGTAAGTTTGAGCAGGCCGATAATGGAACCATCTTTTTGGATGAAATCGGTGAACTCCCCCTTGCTATGCAAGTAAAACTTTTACGAGCCTTACAAGAATCGACCATAGAACGACTTGGAGGAAGCAGCACAATTAAATTAGACCTGCGAATAATTGCGGCAACCAATATCGATCTTGAAAAAGCAGTAAAAAATGGGTCTTTTCGTGAAGATCTCTATTATCGACTTAATGTTATTGTACTGCAAGTACCAGACTTGAAAGATCGACCGGAAGATATATTACTCCTTGCTCACAACTTTCTTAAGAGAGAAGCAAAACAGATAGGCAAGGGGAATGTATCATTCTCTCCTTCGGCTGTTGCTGCTCTATCATCTCATCGTTGGCCTGGTAATGTCAGGGAACTGCAGAATAGAATTCGCAGGGCTCTGGGTTCTGGGTTGGGAACCTCGATTCAGCCAGAAGATTTAGGCCTTGAGGATGGTGATTTCGAGAAAGAAGACCAAACTCTTCCGACGCTAAAAAAAGCAAGGGAAAAAGCTGAAAAAAAAGTAATATATCAAGCACTGGCTCTTTGTGGTGATAATATAAGCAAAGCTGCAAATCTTCTTGAAGTGAGCCGTCCGACATTACATGACCTGATTAAAAAGCATGGCATTCAGACAGCAAAGTAAGTCAAATCTAGATCCAGCCGGAAAGCTTGAATTGACTTGGCTCCCATACGTTACCCCTTTCGCAATCTTTATGCTACTAACGGAAATATCCTCATTATTTCCTGATTTTGCCGCAGAGCTATACATCACAAAAACGATTGTGGTAGGTTTTTTTCTATGGTATTGGCGAAAGAACTTCAGGGTAGACTTTTCACAGCAGCTCCAAATACGTGACACCATGATTGCAGTATTCTGCGGAGTAGTCGTGGTGCTTATCTGGGTTTTACCTGAAAATTATTTGTTTCAGTTGGAAAAGGGATCCCTTTTTGACCCATATGAGCTAACTCAATCATACACTGCCGCTATTGCTCTGATAGTTGTGCGCATCTTTGGTGCAGCCATAGTAGTTCCAGTAATGGAAGAGTTATTTTGGCGTTCTTTTTTAATGCGTTATCTCATCACAGCTCAATTTACATCAATTGCTATCGGCAAGTTCTCCTGGTTTTCTTTTCTAAGTGTTGCAGTGTTATTTGGGCTAGCCCACCATCGTTTTATCGTAGGCATAATTGCTGGAATTATCTATGGTCTTTTACTGATCTATCAAAAAAACCTTAAAGGAGTGATCATTGCTCACGGAACTACCAATTTACTCTTGGGAATATATACAATTTTAACGGGATATTGGCAGTTTTGGTAAAATAAGAAATTTTCTTCATCAGGTGAAAATCTGATATCAAGTACGTTAAATTTACCTTTTCTCTTGATTAACCAGACTGTTCAGGAAGGCGAAAGGTAAAAAGTCTCATATAACAATGTTTAGCATCATCTTGGGAAAATCTTAAGTGTTTGCTGATCATGGTTTTTCTTGCAAAGGCAAGCCTAACACAAATAGCGCTCCACCATTTACATTATTGTCGGCTTCTATGCTGCCATCAAGATTTATAACCATCTGCCTTGCCTGCCATAAACCAATACCACTACCACCCTCTTTACTAGTTTTAAATGGTTCAAACAGCTCATCGGGCAATAACTCTTCGTTTATACCTGGACCGTTATCAGCGAACTCAATTACAACCCGTTTTAAAACTTTATCATGATAGGCACGGAGGGTGACAATCGTGCCCTCACCACCTGCCTCCAAAGCATTAAGTGAAAGATTTTCAATAATTGAGGCAAGTAAGGTTGTATCAGTCCATGCGTGTATATCTTCAGAAATCTTAATATCTATCTGCAATCCCTGAAGTTTTGTCTGCATACGTATACAGCAATCTTCTAAGAAATTGTTGAGATTGAAAACTTCTTTCTTCGGCTCAATCTTACTGTTTAAGGTTCGTAATTGTTTTTCAACACGGTTCATCCGCTTTAAGGCATCATCAACAAGTTCCAGCATATCCTGCTGAAATTCAAATTTATGTATGTTCTCTGGAGCATTATTCTGCAGAAGCGACAACATTGTGGCTGCGTTCTTAATATCGTGAAGAACGAAGGCTGAAAGGCGATGCCATGCTTGCTGCTCCCTGATATGCGATAATTCTTCACCCATTCGAATGGCAAGAATTGCAGATGCTGTTTGACTTCCTAATGCTGAGAGGAGATCAAAATCATCTTCCCCATAACGTCCACCAGTGAATTCCGGACCTATCGCTATGAGCCCTACAATTTGCTGGCCGATTGATAGCGGTACCAATAACTTGAGTTCTAGTGAGTCTAAGAAATTATCCCTGCTCTTGATAATCTCGTGCCAATGGAGATCTGGCCGCAGGTCATCAGTGTAAAAATACGAGTGGTTATGCAAATAGCTCAGCAGATCATTTTTGGGGGAAATCAATTTGACCTCTTTTTCCAGTTTGTCACCTATAGAGGCTCCGACCAATTTATATCCTTTTTTTTCATCACCCAACCAAATGAAAATAATTTTGGTATACAGGCACTCTATGAGAACTTTACGCATAGCTGAAACCACTTCTATTTCAGTAGTTACACCCTGTAGATGCTGAGATAGTGACAACCATTCATCCCGGTACTCATATTTATTGTTATAAAAATGGGTGCTGATGAAAAAGTGAGCTCGTCTTCGCCATAGCGGTGATAACGCAAAAATAGCGGCAAAAACACAGCCTGCAGTAACTAACAGCCAATTCAAAACATAAGCCATATTAAAGCCAAATGCCCTGATGATGAAAGTCACAAAACCGAAACCCAGCAGGTAAAGAGCTAAAAATGAGGGAATGATGAATGAATACACGACCTTCCGAGAAACGAATATTTTGCGGTTTAACAGTCTGTGATGGAAAACCGCATAAATCATCATTATCCAAGCCGAAATAATTATCAGGGAAAGTAAAAGAAAATGTTTGGGGTCAATTCGCAGATAAGTCAGACGGTAAGAGATGTTCCAGATAATTATTCCACTAACAAGATAGCAACCAATGATATGAAATTTATATTCCCAACGTTGAGAATTATTTAGCTGACGATAAAAAGCTTCCAATTGCCATGCGCCATAGAGCATGACTACAAGTGTAAATATTGAAGAGATGAATATTGGATCAAAAACCTTAAAACCAAAATCTATTTCATTAACGATTATGACCTGATAACCTACAATGAAGTAATAGCCTGTTGCCGCAGTCGCCAAGATAAAGCTTATTTGGAGCGAGTTTTTTTGCAAGGAGAGCTTTTGGGAGGAGTTCATGGCTTTTTTCAGATGCATAGTCATGGAAAGCCAGAGTAATGTGAAAGCGAGTTCTGAGAATAGGATGAGTTGTACTGTTTCTTTACCTAAATGGCTACTTGCGTAAATATAAACAACGGAAACTAGTGGTAAAATCAGTAAAATCTGAATAATTCCGAAAGAATACCGCTTCTGCTCCGTGCTCATATTGAAGACAAGGCAACTGGAAAAAAGAAGAGCTATATTTAGACCATAAAAGAGTTTTACCATGATCACGGATATTGATATTAATTCTTTGGAAATATAACTATTTTTTTTCGCTTTCTCACCACGATCCGAAGCTCCTTTTTTTCTTACTGCTACTAAATAAGCTTATATTATCTTACTAGAATTGACTATCCTTATTTAGCAGATCGAAACACTATTTGAATGTTCTAGCTGGCTTTTGGTTATGAGCCTTATGGTTTAATTGCAATTTTTATTGATCTTTTTCTATTTTGCATTTGATTGTCCTCCATCAGCGACAGTTAGATGTGTGGTGGGTTTAGGTACAGCAGATTAAATTTGTGAAGATCTGTAACATATTTAGGATATAATATGCTCTTATTACTCTCAAATCCATGAGTATGCTGTCGCATGATAACACCATGGCTGAGCAATGCTTTAAATCCTAGCAAAAAAACAGTGGTAAGCTACTAATTTTCGCTCATCATCATGTGAAATGTAAGATTTCTTTTTGCCCAAAAAGGTATAATTACCATGGTAGGGTATAGGTAAAAATACCTACCCCAGTGTTGGTATTTTTACTAATCGTGCATATACCCCTAAATTGCTGATTTTAATTATATAAATCTGACATTTTTTTATCGTATCTGCATTGACTTTGTGACCGCAATAATTAGTCTCATACAGAAGTAAGAAACATTCTTATTTTAGGGGAGACATTGTGAAAAATATTTGTTCTTTTGCGCTAATCTTAGCAGCTGTAATTTACTCTTCAGTTGCTATTGCTAGTCTGCACATTCACCCATCAGAGAGCACAAGCCCGAGTGAATTCCAGAAGAGTAATTCCTGGAAAAATGATTCATTTGTTAATAATATCGGATGGCAATATGTTGATTTATCAAACAAAAGTATTGGATACTATTCAGCATGGTTGGATATCTCTTCCAGTTATCTGAATTACCAATCCATCGATATCGGAAAATCAACTTCAGTCGTTAAAAACGTTTATACTGGTCAATCTTTCGAGCAAGGTGCAGATGTCTATCTTGTGGGAAACTCAATTGGTGACAGCAGAAGCTTAACATCTACTACCGACCATGATTCTTCGGCAACAGATTCTGCCAGTATACTGCTTTTCTGTTTTGGGATCGGAATTACTGGTCTAACATCAATGCGTAAAAAACTCGTAAAGATACACAACCACGCTATCCAGTAATTTCAATTAAGGTGTCGTGTAATGGCCTGATTAATGTAAATTACGTCTGGGTATATTACAGTAATTCCCACTTACAGTAATCACCGACCTCCAAACAAGCTTTAGCTGAAGGTAATTATTTTATTTTCTTCTAGCTCTCTTCATTGTCTTAACAATTTCAACAGCACACTAGGTTATAGCCAAGAATACAGTCTACTTGAGGAATTGTGATCACTCAACGATTATAGTTTTGTACGATCTGATATTGATTGAATTTACCAAACTGTCTTGCCTTATTTAGTTAGTTTCCATCCTAAAACTCAGGATTTCGGAGTCTACGCTTACCTGATTGAGATCGAGGCATG
>CAZWVC010000189.1:0-8341 GCA_964637245.1 uncultured Desulfocapsaceae bacterium | reverse complement strand
GGTAGAATCCCTCCGTTAATAGCGGCTGAGGCGGCTGAAGCATTAGCTATCAAAGTTTATACTATCGGAGCAGGAACGCGTGGATTGGCGCCCTATCCTGTAATGCAGTTTGGTAAACGTCGATTTGTTAAAGCGCGGGTTGATATTGATGAAAAAACATTACAACAGGTAGCAGAGAAAACAGGTGCTCTTTATTTTCGGGCTACCGACACCAGATCATTAGAAAAAATATATGCTGAAATTAATGCCATGGAAACAACCACACGAACAATAAAGAAGTTTGAAAATTATCGTGAATTATTTCCATATATCCTGGTGTCATTTCTAGCACTGTTATCCTTTACCCTGTTTTTAAATAGAAAACGATTACCTTAACTTTGGATATGCAATTCGCTCAACCCATCTGGATAGCCGCCGGACTTATTTTCTGTCTTGCTCTGTATTTCGTCCACTTTCGCATTCAGAAAAGAAAGAACATTGCTCTTAGGACCTTTGCTGCCAAAAACCTAATTGCACAATTGACCTATAATGTCTCCAGAAAGAAGCGACAGATCAAACTCATACTCCTGATTGCCGGAGTTTTTTTCTGTTTCCTGGCACTGGCGCGACCACAATATGGTCACCGATGGATCGATGTAAAGCGCAAGGGAATTGATATTCTCTTTGCTATCGATACATCCACCAGTATGCTCGCTGAAGACATTCGCCCCAACAGATTGGAGAGGTCCAAGTACGCAATTCTTGATTTTGTTCATAAACTTGAAGGAGATAGAGTCGGACTTATGCCTTTTGCAGGCAGTTCTTATTTAATGTGTCCACTCACGGTGGATTACTCTGCCTTTGAATACTCCTTGCAGGCCGTCACAACTGAGATCATACCCGACCCTGGAACAAATATTGCCAACGCAATCACCAGTGCGGAGAAAATTCTGCATAATGATGCCAATCACAAGATTCTCATAATCATCACCGATGGGGAAAACCTGCAAGGCGATGCTGTAGAAACTGCCATGGCTGTAGCTGAGAAAGAAATGACAATATTTACCATCGGAGTGGGTACCAGTGAAGGTGAGCTTATCCCATTACACAGAAGTGGATCTCAGGAATTTGTCAAAGATGACACCGGTAAATTTGTCACCTCAAGACTTGACGAGAGGACTCTCCAAGACATCGCCATGAAAACCCAAGGCCTCTATGCACCACTGGGTAATAAAGGACAGGGATTGGAAACAATTTATAAAGAAAAACTCATCCGTATTCCCAAAGAAGAACTTGCTGAAAAGCGTCATAAGTTACCCATCGAACGTTTTCCCTGGGCTCTTGGAATAGCCCTACTCCTTTTTGTTATCGAATATCTGCTCAATGAGCGGAAAGCAACGGATAATCACATCTTTCTGCGTAAAAAACTATTTCGCAAGGTGGTAGTTCTTGTCATTCCCTGTTGTACCTTTTTATTGTCAGAAGCCACTCAAGCTTCACAAGGAGAGGTATCCTTTGCCAAGAAAGATTATCTTGGTGCTGCCGAGTTTTATGAACAAGCCCTTGAAAAAACGCCGGAAAACCCGACACTTCACTATAATTACGGGGCAGCTGCCTATAAAAATAATCTTTTTGATGATGCTATCGATTCTTTTACCAAAGCACTTAACAGCGACAATCTGGATCTTCAGGAGAAAGCATACTACAATCTAGGAAATGCTCAGTTTAAAAAAGGTGAGGAAAAACTCCAAGTTAATCCTCAGGAATCTATCAGTCACTGGGAGGATGCGCTTACTGCATACACGTCATGTTTGCAACTTCAACCACATAACAAATCTGCCAAGTTTAATCATGATCTCGTGAGTAAAAAGCTTGAGGAACTAAAACAACAGCAACAACAGCAACAACAGCAACAACAGCAACAACAGCAACAACAGCAAAAGGATAACAGAGAGAACCAAGGAGAACAAGATAATGCGCAAAATAATCAAAGACAAAACGGAAAGAATCAGCGGGATAACACAAATGCCGATTCCAAGGAACTAGAGAAACAGACGGATGATTCTCAAATTGCCAAACAGGACAAAAGAGATGATAAGCAACAGAACCAGTCCAGCATTTCTCCTGAGCAGAATAATAAAGATAGAGAGCAAATTCAACACTCTAGAGCAACACCTGGTGAAATGAGCAAAGAAGAAGCAGAACAGCTTCTAAACGAAATGAAAAATGAGGAAGGTACCCTCAATTTTATCCCTTCAGAATCCACAAATGAAGAACATGTTGGGGGGAAATACTGGTAATGCAGATGAGCTCAAACCATTTTTCATTCTCTACAATTTTACGGCTATTAGGTCATATATTGATACTCATGGTCGTGGTATTGCAAAAGCCAGTACACGCTAATGATGTGAGCATATCAGCAGCGTTAAGTACTCCATCTCTTACGCTGGATTCAACTGCATTTCTGACAGTTACCGTTCATGGTGCCCGTTCTGCTGAATTGGATGTACCTAGTGTAGATAACCTTATCATTCAGAGGAGAGGACAAAGCTCAAAAATGCAGGTGATCAATGGAGAAATTTCTTCATCAATCACTTATACTTATGTTGTACAGCCTCTAAAGGAAGGTGATTTTACTATTCCCCCACTGACTGTACGAGTAAAAAACAAGCTGCTGGCTACAGAGCCACTGGCACTAAAAGTTGTTGCCGAGGCCTCAGAGCCCACAAACCGCCCTGATGCATCTGCAAAGAAAAATGAACCAGAACTAGCCTTTCTCACTATTAGTGGAATTGACGACGAAGTTTACACGGGTCAAATTCTACCTGTTGAGATAAAGGCCTATTTTCGCAGAGGAGTCCGGGTTGAAATTCAAAACCTTCCGATGATTGCAGGGGATGCTTTTGTGCTGTCACCCCTGTCCAATGAACCACGTCAAACTACAGAAACTGTTAAAAGCACACCCTATTCGGTAATTTCCTGGAACTCCACAATATCACCTATTAAAGAAGGAATTTATGGTCTTGCATTAAACCTGGATGCCACTCTATTGTTACCACAGAAAAATAGTCGATCTCAACGAAAACCCATGCTCTTTGGAGATGATTTCTTTGATGATGAATTTTTTAATGGGTTCTTTGGTGGAATTGAGAAAAAAAATATACGCCTGAGTACCGATAAATACACCATTGATATCTTACCTTTGCCAGAGAAAGAAAAACCTCCCAATTTTAACGGAGCAATAGGTGATTTTGATATTGATATTTATGCTTTACCTCTCAATGTTGAAGTTGGCGACCCTATTACCCTTACTATGACAATATCCGGCAAAGGTAATTTTGATAGAGTTACTGCTCCAGTTTTATCAAACTCTCAGGACTGGAAAACCTATTCTCCTGCCTCGCGGTTTGAAAGCGCTGGCAATGACTATGAGGGGAAAAAAATCTTTGAACAGGCAATCGTTGCTAAAAACTCGGTAGTTGAGGCAATACCATCAATCAGTTTTAGTTATTTTAATCCTGAGAAGAAAATCTATGTATCGAAATCCAGCGAATCTCTTCCTCTGACAGTTGAGCAGGAAGCCACCCAGCAGGAAACAGCTGAAAACAATCAACAAAATCCTCGTGCTCAAAATTCGCAAAGCACAAGCACCCCCCCCTTACCGCCGGCTATGCCGATATACCTCACAACTGGGAATTTTGTTGCAGAATTACTTCCTATCTTTCAACGTTTCTGGTTTATCATGGTGTTCATTCTCACTACAATTTTACTCTTAGGTGTATTTTGTACCTTTATTTTGAGGAACTACCGAGAGAAAAACGAAATTCTTCTGGAAAAAAGAAAACTCGAAAAGAATATTAAAACCAACCTGGATATTCTAAAGAAAGCCATTATTGACCAAGATGCCGATTCATTTATCACAATCTTGCGTGACACCATCCAAAAAAAGCTAGCTTATTTTTGGCAGGTAGAAGCAAGCGCGATAACTCTTAACGACCTGCAAAAAAGATTACCACCAAACTCTCCTCTCATTCAAATTTTTTTAGTAGCAGAACAGCATGCTTATGGGAAAGCTGCACTGTCTCCTGAAAATATGCATAAATATTTAGATATGCTCAGAAGTGAGGTGGAGAAAAAATCATGAGTATCTATTGCAAACTGCATATAGCGATTGCTGCAGTATTTCTGCTTTTACAAAGTACCCAAGTAGCCGCTGCAGGGGCTGCAAGCGTAGAGCAGTTACTTGAGATTGCCAATGAGGCTTATGCAAGCGGCAAATATGAGGAAGCAATACCCCAATATAGAGAAATCATTGGCACGTATGGTTTTTCTGCTGAAATCCTCCATAACCTCGGCAACAGTTATGCAGGTACTGGGCAACATGGCCAGGCAATTCTTCAATATTTACGTGGGTTAAGTCTGGCACCTGGTAACGATGACTTACAAGGAAGTCTAGAAATTACACGTAAGAACAGTGGTTTATTTTTACATGAGCACCCCCCTGTTAAAAAGTTTTTCAACCTATATGATATGAACCAGTGGGCACTTGCCGCTCTTTTCAGCTATATTGTCTTTACATCTTTGCTTTTAGTTCATGTCCTCTTTCCCTTTAAAAAAGGGCTATTTCCTCTCTGTTTTCTTGTCCTAGTCTTTATGTGTATCTCTGTTTTGGGCACAAAAATGCAGTATTCCCAATGGTCAGGTGGGATTGTTATCAAGTCTGGAGTAAGGCTACAAATGTCACCTTTCCCAACGGCCCTATCACAAGGTATGCTTGATGAGGGAGCCCTCGTCTTTACAGAAAAAGTCCATGGCAAATACCACTATGTTCGGGATGAAAAGGGTCGGTCTGGGTGGGTTGATTCAACTTCGTTTGCCAACATTAAAGCCTCACACCTTATATATTCCCCAAGTAATGCTGGACTATAGACGTTGCTACAATTACCGCTGTTTCGGCTCGCAACACGCTCCTTCCAAGAGTTACGGTTCGGTAGCCGTTACTGCGTGCAACAACAACTTCTTCATCAGTAAAACCGCCCTCCGGACCAAATAGAAGCTGAACAGAATTGGTCGTTTGAATTTCGTTTGCCAATGACAATATATTGGTGTCTTTTTCTTTTTCCCAAAACAATATTTTTAGCTGCTTATCAACCTCATTTTTACTTTGTAATATCTCTGGAAAGTTGTTCACTGCATGAAGAACCATTGGTCTCGCTCGTCCACACTGCTTGCAAGCCTCATCAATGATCTTTTGCCACCTTTGTTGCTTATTTGCAAATTGTTCAAGCAGGTTTCCTTGACTGCGTGCTGCTAAAAAGGGATGAAGTGCGTCAACCCCCAATTCAGTGCACTTTTGTAAAGCAAATTCCATTTTTTTGCTTTTGATAAGCGCCTGGCCAATCACCACTCCACTAGGTTTTTCCTGATGTTTTTCTTGGCAAATAATTTTTACGAGAATATTCTTAGAATAATCTAAAATTTTAGCTTTAAATACATGTCCTTGCCCACTTATTAGTTCAATAGTATCTCCAGGAATGAGCCGTAAAACCCTACGGATATGATGCGATTCTTCGGTACTTAGGAGAACTTCATCGTCAGAACTCCGATCATTTGTAAAAAAAAAGCGTCTCATAGATAGAAAATGGGTTTCTCAGATTGAGTAAAAAATGGTACAACTGAGTTAGACTGTTCAGTTATTTAACATCGCGACACATCTGAACTATTACTCTTGCACTTGGGTTATTGTATTCTAATTTACTTAAGTTTACTTCATCCTTTTTACCATGAAATCAAAAGATCGCAGACTACAGGAACGCTTTTCTCTCCAAATTCAGGTAAAATTAAATGCAGTTGATGCCTCGGGAAGTGAAGTCACCGAGGAGGTAACTGCTACCAACATCAGTGCTGGAGGAGCTTTTCTCCAAACTGATACCAAAATTTTTCTGGCGAGCAAGGTCTATCTGGAATTTCTAGTCGACTATGAGCAACTCAAAAAGCTCCGTTTTATTCTATCACTGGATAGTCTTAAAAAATTCACCGGAAAAAAGATCTGGGTAAGAGCCACCGGAGTAGTTATCCGGGTTGAGGAAAATGGCCTGGGTATCATTTTTGATCAAGACTATCAGCTTTCCCCGATGACAGCTCAGCAGGGTAATTAGGCAATTATCTCTCCCGGCAAAAGAGTAACGCTACCCATTCGTCCTTCTGCTTTCTGTCTAGAAAACTAAAACCATATTTTCTGAAAGTAACATGCAGAGAACTCTCCTGCTTACCCTCTAGAATGCCAGAGAGAATCAGTCTTCCGTCCAAAGCTGTAAGGCGTCTAAATTCTTCTGCCATAGAAACAAGAATATCATGAACAATATTTGCCACAATGAGAGAATATTCATCTTTAATCTCAGAGATATCCTCACCACCCACTTTCATTATTTGGGATAAATTATTCTTGTGGATATTCTCAGAAGCTACTCGCACGGCGACCGGATCATTATCTATTCCATAAACTCTTTTAATTCCACAAAGTGCTGCTGCAATACCGAGAATTCCGGTTCCCGTACCAACATCTAAAACTGAATTTATTCCATCTTGGGTTTTTATCACATCATCCATCAGCTTTACTACAAGCTGAGTGGTAGCATGATGTCCTGTGCCAAACGCCATACCCGGATCCATTACAATGAGTTTCTCATTACCTCTGGGTTGGTAATCCTCCCAAGACGGTGCAATTATGAGATCTTGTGATATAGCAATTGGCGAAAAATGTTCTTTCCAACTCTGTCCCCAATCTTGATCCTGGATCATCTCCCACTCAATGAGAGGAACTGATACCTCAAAAATCCCGGCGAGTTCAGAGCAATAGGCCTCTATTTTACTTATGACTTGTTCAACTTCTTCCAGAGCTGGATTTTTCTTCTCCCAATAGGCATTGATTGACTTTAACTTGATGTGCTGCTCTGCATTTATTTCTACTCCTGCACCAATTATACCTATGAGATAGTCAGAAATTGGTTCAATTAAGGTTTCATCCAGTGCAATAGATATTTGTAGCCAATTGCCCATATATTTTCACTTTTTTGTAAATTTGAATATTTACTGAGCATGAAATTTACTGAGTACATTTTAATGCAAGCTGAACTGAGAAAATATGCCATACTTCAATGTTTACCCTTTTAATAACATTAAATAATTTTCCATGCTCCTGTCGGTTGTATATCAATTAAACTAATTGGATGATGTTAAACTTATCCATATAATCCCATATAATCTCCATTTATGCTCTTTGCTACATCTTTACGTTCACACAAAGAATACGCTTAGGCATAATATTATTACGCAAATATGTACACATAAACAATGAACAGGGTATTTCAAGACTCAAGTGACATTATCACAGAGTTGCTTTTTTTATCATTTTAAGTTATGCTATTTGGGTAAAGAATGCGCATTGAAAGCAAAGGAGATTAGGCATACTTATTCACCTTTTGCTGTCACGCCAGCAACCTTGGCACACTCTCTGATAAACCTAGATACTTTTCTAGGAGTATTTCTTCATCAACTGGCTAGCCAGAGTGGTGTCACATCTGTATCGTCAATCTCTTTTTTAGATAACTTAAATAATATCAATAAATTATATGAAAGTTCTAAATAATAAAAAGTGTCTCAAACTACCATTCACACCTGTAACTGGAGTGAATAACGCGATTAAATTGCCTTTATTGATATCTGTTCCCCATGGGGGATATGATATACCTCTCGAGTTACAGCCTTATGTGTCACTAAATCACCTCGATATCTTTCCTGACAGCGACCCCTATACTCGGTCGATATACGCGCTTAAGAGTGATGTACTGTATTATCATGATACGAATACGGCCCGAGCAATTATAGATCTCAATCGGAGTGAGGATGATCTACCCCCTAATAATAGAGATGGTGTAGTTAAGAGTCATACGATCTTTGGTAAAAAGGTATATCGCGACGGTTATCAACCGAATTGTTCAACAATCAATACGCTGCTGCAACGATATTATTATCCGTATCACCATAAATTAATAACAGATCTTGAAGATCCTTATTTGTTATGTGGGTTGGATTGTCATTCAATGCTTGAGTTCCCGCCAGGAGAAGATGATCGCCACGATAAACCCCGACCATTTATCTGCTTATCGAACAATGGTGATGGTTCTGGTGAGGGTATTGCAGATGAACTCACCTGTCCCGCATATTTAATAAACCTACTTGCGAATTGCCTGCGTCGGGAATTTCCTGAAGAAGCTGATAATATTGTTCTTAATACCCCATTTAAAGGTGGACATATCTCTGTTGCGCATAGTAAAGAAACACCATGGATTCAAGTTGAGCT
>CAZWVC010000188.1:0-8368 GCA_964637245.1 uncultured Desulfocapsaceae bacterium | reverse complement strand
ACCTACAATATCACCAACACCATGTCAATTACTTTTTTGACGAAAAATGAGGATTAACAGGTTAGCTACGAAATGTAGATCGAAATTCTTCTGATTTAGATGAGTTAAATGATTTGAAAGCTAAGTTGTAAAGTGACTAGGTGAAAGAGGGAATTAGGCAAAAGGGGAGGTTGTAGCTGGTTCTAGCTGGTCAGCTGACAGTGATTATTCCCCCCCCTCCAAAAAAAAATTTGGGAACGAACTATATCCAACTTTTCAAGGCCTCAACTATCTTTTTTGCTTGCTCAACACTTGAGATGTTGAATTTTGATTTAGGGATATATTCTCCTTGGCGTTTCTGGAATCTGCGAATTGTGAACATATCTTTACCATACTCACCCTTGGCCCTGTCCCAATTCTGGTATCTAAAAATAATAGTAGTCCAGGCTCCTTTGGAAAGAATAGATTTATCCACTTCTTTGACTAAAAGAAGACCATCCTCTTCGTAATTAATTGTTATATCTTCTACTGTTTTGCTCATGGGTCTCTTTGTTCGCAGGAATTAATAAAAAGCAGGGGAGTTACGTCCTCTACTCAATTTTTGGCGTATGCAAACATATTCATTTAAAAAGGTAAAGAAGAATAGTTTAGCTGCTTAGCCCGGATAATTCATGAATAATTAAAAAACATATAAAAAAAATATTTAATTCAAAGCATTACGAGTATTGTAGAGACAATCTCAGGCGATACAAAGTGTACTGTCAACGAGTGATAGCATTATTCACCTTTCAGGCTCGTGCAATATCCAGTTTAGGATTTTTGATATGGTACAAATGTCAGCTGATTCCCTTCAGCTTCGATAAGGATATGATCATTCTCGCCAAATTTCCCTTCAAGTATTTGCATTGCTAATGGATCTTCAATAAATCGCTGGATTGCCCGTTTTAGAGGCCTTGCGCCAAAAGTCGGATTATACCCTAAGTCAACTATGAGCTGTTTCGCACTTTGGCGAACATGTAAAACGATATCTCGATCTTTGAGCCTACCTGCAAGATGATTTAGCTGAATATCTAAAATACCAATCATTTGCTCTTTGGTGAGGCTCTTAAAAATGATAGTCTCATCTATACGATTTAGAAATTCGGGCTTAAAGTGACCATGGAGGATTTCTTCTATCTGTTTATGAATCTCGCTATCGCTGGCATTTTCCTCTGCCATCTTCATGATCAACTGACCGCCAAGGTTCGATGTCATTATCATGATAGTATTCTTAAAATCTACCGTACGGCCCTTGCCGTCGGTCATTCTGCCATCGTCTAAAACCTGAAGAAGAACATTAAACACATCTGGATGGGCCTTTTCAATTTCATCAAGTAGAATAACCGCATAGGGCCTGCGCCTTACCGCTTCAGTGAGGTAGCCGCCTTCATCATAACCAACATAACCAGGGGGAGCACCTATCAACCGGGCCACTGAGTGCTTTTCCATGAATTCTGACATATCCACCCGAATCATGGCCTGTTCGCTGTCAAAAAGAAACTCAGCCAGAGACCTGGCAAGTTCGGTTTTACCGACTCCAGTTGGGCCGAGAAAAATGAATGAACCCAGTGGTCTATTTGGGTCCTGAAGACCTGCTCTTGCACGTCGAACTGCATTGGCAACAGAGGAAATAGCTTCATCCTGGCCTATTACGCGTTTGTGCAGATAAACCTCGGCCTCTACCAGTTTCTCCATCTCTCCTTGGAGCAGTTTGTCAACTGGAATACCGGTCCATTTGGCCACAACAGTTGCAATATCTTCAGCTGCTACCTCTTCTTTAAGCATCTTATGATTATGCTGAATATCTTGAAGGCTGACGTTTTCCTCTTCTAACTGCTGCTTGAGCTGCACAATTTTACCGTAGCGAATTTCTGCAACCTTGCTCAAATCTCCCTGGCGTTCTGCCAATTGCTCTTCCTTGTGAGCCTCATCAATTTCCTCTTTAATCTTACGAATTTTCTGAATTGTGTCTCGTTCAAGAGTCCACTGTCCTTTCATTGAATTCAGGGTGTCATTAAGATCCGCAAGCCTTTTCTTCAGCTCGTTAAGTCTTTTTATCGAGGCTTGATCGTTTTCTTTTTTAAGAGCTTCAAGTTCGATTTCAAATTTGATTCTCTGTCTGTCAAGTTCATCTATTTCCGTTGGCATGGAATCAATTTCGATCCTCAACGTTGACGCGGCCTCGTCAATGAGATCAATGGCCTTGTCCGGGAGAAAACGATCGCTGATATAACGGTTTGAGAGGGTAACAGCTGCAACTGTCGCTGAATCCTGGATACGCACACCGTGATGGACCTCATATTTTTCTTTGATTCCCCGAAGGATTGCGATGGTATCCTCTTCACTGGGTTCTTGGACGAGTGCGGGTTGAAAGCGCCTTTCCAGAGCGCTGTCTTTCTCAATATACTTGCGATATTCATCAATGGTTGTTGCGCCAACACAGTGCAGTTCGCCACGGGCAAGAGCCGGTTTGAGCATATTTGATGCATCCATTGATCCTTCGGCCGCCCCGGCCCCAACCAGAGTGTGAATCTCATCAATGAAAAGAACAATCTCCCCGGCACGTGCTTCAACTTCTTTCAGCACGGCTTTAAGCCTGTCTTCAAATTCACCCCGGTATTTAGCTCCTGCTACTAAAGCTCCCAGGTCGAGGGCGATTACCTGTTTGTTTTCAAGGGTAGCAGGAATATCACCATCGACAATTCTTTGGGCAAGTCCTTCAACTATTGCGGTTTTGCCGACACCTGGCTCACCAATGAGAATTGGGTTGTTTTTGGTGCGTCGTGATAATACTTGAATGATTCTGCGAATTTCTTCATCTCGGCCAATTACCGGGTCTAGTTTTCCCTTTCTGGCAATATCGGTTAGATTGCGGCCATATTTTTCCAGAGCCTGATACTTTTCTTCTGGGTTTTGATCAGTGACCCTTTGGTTTCCACGGATAGTTGATAGTGCGTTGAGAAAATCTTTTTCGGTAATGCCTTTTTCTTTAAGCATTTTGGCACAGGTTGATGACGAATCCTCCAAGATTGCCAAAAATAGATGTTCTTGGGAGATATAGTCATCCTGCATCCTTGAAGCAATTGCAAGAGATGCGTCGAGGCACCTCTGCAATTCTGCAGCTGCATAGATATTGCCGGAGCCGCTACCACTTACTTGAGGAATCTGTCCGAGGATACGGTCGGTTTCCTGAATAATGATAAATGGTGTTACCCCCATTTTCTGCAGTACTGGTGCAACTACACCCTCGGGTTGGTTCAATATAGCTTTCAGTAAATGAGCCTGGGTAATCTGCTGGTGCCCTTTTTCTTGAGCTATATATTGGGAAGTTTGAATAGCTTCCTGTGATTTCAAGGTGAATTTATCAAGCTGCATACTTCTCTCCTTCTCTCCGTCAAAACCGACTACTAGCGTTCATGGTTCTGTGATTCAATATATTCCGTTAAGAAGATAAGAAGGAAAAAGTTAGGTGTCAATATTTTGACGCAAAATATTTTCGATGAGGAAAAGAAGTAGGGTGGGAGAGTGATTAAAAGGAAAAAAAGAGAATCGGGGAAACGTGAAAGTCGAAATTTCCCCCGATTCTTAATAAATTTATCCGCAACTTCCGTCGCCACAGGAACCGCTGCTGCATCCGCCGGTTCCACCACCAATTGGATTTGTTGAGGTAATGCCGAATCCAGATCGTGGCCCGGCCTCGATGTATTCAACTTTGATTGAGCCACAGGTAGTTAGCAAATTATCTTCAACTAAAAACTTCAGGCTGTCATTGTCGTATACTTTATCATTTTCTTTTGGCTCATCCAGAGCCAATCCCAGTGCTGGGCCAGCTCAGCCGCCCTGCATCAAAGCTACTCTAAGAGCAGAATCGATATTATTCTGCGCCAGGTAATCTTTGAGCTTCTCAACAGCCAAGTCTGTTACTGTAAACTCAGACATTAAAATCTCCTAAATTGGTTTATAAGTACAAGTGCTTCATCACTCTATAATGAGCACATCTGTCTTTCTCAACCAAAAGGTAATGTGTCAGAAGAAATAAGTCAATCGGTTGTAAGGGAAAATTGCACAATGGTTTAGAGATTAATTAAATTTCTAAATATTCTAGCATGGTTGTAATGACCTTATTTTTCTTGCTTGCGATTGATTCATGATGATACTATTCTCATACCGATTCAGTATAGTTAAAGGATTTGAAAAAATATTTTTCAATCCACCGAATGAAATTTAAGTCGATTTTTATTGGTCACCCTTCTGGTTTGTAAAAATTATAAAGGTGGGGAGTATGAAAAAGGTTGTTATCTCAACCGGTGGAGGAGATGCCCCTGGGCTTAATGCTGTTATATATGCCGTTGTACATGCCTGTTATCGCAGGGGTTGGGAGGTGTACGGTAGTAGAAGTGGTTACTCCGGTTTTCTCGATATGGATGATATGATCCAGCTCAATCCTCGAGCAGTCGAGGGCATCTATTCGACAGGTGGTACGATACTGGGATCAACAAACAAAGGGAATCCTTTTGCCAGACCTGTGGAAAATCTGGCGGGAGAGATACAGATTGTCGATGTTTCGGACAAGATATTATCCAATTTTAAACGAATGGGTTTTGATTGTCATATTGCAATTGGCGGTGATGGCAGTCTTCAGCTGGCAAAACAGTTCGCTGATAAAGGCATGCCTGTGATCGGGGTGCCAAAAACAATTGATAATGACCTTGAGGCAACAGACAGAACATTTGGATTTGACACTGCCGTTTCCACAGCAACCAATGCCTTAGATAAACTCCATTCAACTGCAAAATCTCATGATAGGGTGATGGTTGTCGAGGTGATGGGGCGGGATTCGGGATGGATTGCCTTATATTCTGGTATTTCTGGTGGTGCTGATGTCATTATAATTCCTGAAATTCCCTTTGATATGGAAAAAGTCTGTGCCAAAATTTCAGATAATGAATTGCACGATAAAAACTACTCAATTGTTGTAGTGGCCGAAGGAGCAATTGAAAAGGGTGGTAAGGTTTTTAACAAGGGAGTTGGAGAACTTGGTAGAGAAGAAGTGGTTTTGGGTGGTGTCGGTGAATATGTTGCTCAACAAATTCGTAATCATACAGAGAAAGATACCCGTTCGCTTGTCTTAGGCCATCTCCAGAGAGGTGGTTCGCCTACCACTTTTGACCGTCTGCTCGCCCTACGTTTCGGGACAGCTGCAGTCCGTCTGGTTGAAGAAGGGATTTATGGTCATATGGTTGCTCTTGTTTCCTCCAAAATGGAAGCTGTGCCGATTGCCGAAGCTGTCAAATCGAGGAAGAAAGTAGACTTGCAGAGTGATAAGGTGCTCACCGCAAGAAATATTGGAATCTGCTTGGGTGATTGACAGATAGCATGGCACAGAGCATTTTTTACGAAATATACGAACTTCTTCTGGATCATTTTGGGCATCAAAACTGGTGGCCAGCCGATACTCCTTTTGAAATGTTGGTTGGGGCTGTCCTCACCCAAAATACCAACTGGAAGAATGTTGATAAAGCTTTGGCTAATCTTAAAGCCGCAGATTTACTCTCTTTTGAAGGTTTGCACAGCTTAGACCCGGAAAGACTTGCAGAATTAATCCGGCCATCCGGGTATTACAATCTCAAAGCCAAGCGTTTGCAAAACCTCCTGCAAATGATAGAAGATGAGTACGCTGGAGATTTGATCAATTTACTAGAAGATAATCCGGATAACTCTCGGATGATGTTGCTTCAGGTCAAAGGGATTGGCCCAGAAACTGCAGATTCTATATTACTCTATGCTGGGGGCCATCCCCTTTTTGTTGTTGATGCCTATACCCACCGGGTTTTTTCCCGTCATAACCTGATTGAAGAAGAGAGTCGCTATGAAGATATCCAGGAACGTTTCATGGATAATCTCTCCAATGATAGCCAGCTCTTCAGCGAATATCACGCTCTCATTGTGAAAGTTGCCAAGATTTATTGTAAAAAGAAGAATCCACTGTGCGCTAAATGTCCCTTGCGGGATATTGAATAAATTTTATACCTCATAATTTTAAAGGCGCATTAGTACATAAGAATATCCTGCTAGCTAGTTGGATTACCTTTTATGATACCCTTCAATATAGTTAATTTGAGTTACATACAACTTTTAAAAGAGCAGATTGATTCTTCAAAATAACAGAAAATTAATACTCTCAGCGAATAATGGGTATTGACTTGCAGAGCCAAAGGAGGGGCGGGTGGTGCTGAGGAGAGGAGGAAAGCATCACCCGCAGGAGGAGAGAGATCATCCTTTTATATCAAGGATGCTGCTTGTTAACTCATCAGCTGCCTGAAGAGTTTTTATATTTGCTTCATAGAAATGTGTGTTCAACATCATTTCCGGTAATTCACGACCAAGATCAACATTTGATTGTTCAATCATTTCAAAACCTTTAGGAGTTTGATCATATATCATTGTCCCCGGGTTTGTTGTTTTCTCAACTTTAGTTTTAACCCCATTCGGGTCCATTTCGGAGAGGACTACCCGAGTTCGCTTATATCCCTCGGTATTGCTGTTTGCAATATTATTTGCATTTGATTCAATTTTCTTGCCAAATGCCTGAAGCGCGCTCATTGCTGATTGTATCGAAGATAACATTTTCACTCCAATATGATGATCAAACGGTTTTTGTTTATAACTAGCAAAATGTATGCCACTGTTGGAGGAAACAGGTCGAACTCTGGCAATACACTAGTTACAGAGGGCAACACAAAAGGAGTGACAGTATATTCAAACTATAATTTTCTGTTAATGTTTTGGTCGGTATTTCAATACCGTAATTAAAGTTTCAAAGAGGTATTTATGGTTAGGTGTGCTTTCTCGCTATTAAAGCGGTTTCTCGGGTAGACTCATTTGTTGTCTAGCTTTGAGGTGACGTCTTCAATTATTGAATCAGCTTCATCAATCTCATATTCAGCGAGCAGGAGAGCTGAGCGGTATTTTTCGATAACATCGCGTATCTTCAGTGGCTGGTAAGTTACCTCATATAATTTGCACAACTCCACGACTGCGTTTTCCGAAAGACTATTGGTTTTGAGCAATCTCTCCAGGATAGGAATAGCCTCTGTGTGTCTACCAGCTTCCGTAAGTACTTTTGCCCATTGCAGGCAAGTCTTTTCAAATGTGGCAATCAGTACATCTTCAAAGGAATAGATTGCATCATTACGAAAAGTATCAGATGGCAGGGTGTTTTTCCACAAGCTAAACGCATGATGGAAACGGTTACCGGCTTGCCAATTCTCATCTCGAGCAACGTGATGAAAACCTGCTTCACAGTTGCTAAAAAATTCTTCTATATCTGTGATTGTGTTCTCAAGGCTGAGAATACCTTTATTCAGGACGATATAATCTTTAATAGGAATATTGAGGTGTTCCGCAAATGTTGCACGAAGGCGGCCAAGCAATGTATCGAGTTTTTTTCTCGATTTTTGTGGACTGCTGTCTGGCCATAACATCAGTTGGACTTTTTCTTGGGCAATCTTTTTATCTTTGGATATAAGAATGAGACTGAGGAGTTCGCGTTGAAGCGGGGTGAGCTGTTCTACAGTAATCTCAACTTCTTTGCCGATACCGAGTAAAAAACCATCAAGGATGGTAAAATATAGAATAGGAATAACCGTGCCGTCATCGGTGATATTCACCTTTAATCTTTTTTTTGCAAGTTCTCTACAAAACACTCGGTGAAGGTCGCTTACTATCGCTAGTTTTAATAGTTTTGCGATAAAATCAGGCTCCCAGCCCCAGAAATGGTCATAGCCATTTTCACACATTATAGAGAGCCCATTTTCCAGATCTGTAAGTGCTGCGTCTTCACCGTAGGTGGTAAGTTTGAAGTGACTTCTCTGCAGCAGACAACAAGCCTGGAGATAGGGTGATGGAATGGACTCAGCAATTTCTAGGGCATTGGCAAAAGCTTGTTTGGCTAATTTCTTTTTCTTTAATTTGCCATAGATCGCTCCAGCCAATACTTCATGAAAGGATTTGTAAAATGGGCCGCCGGCAATGATCCGAAGGTTAGCCGACTCACCTATTTTAACTTCGGCACTTTTAATATTGCCATGAATGGCAAGGATATAGGCCTGCCATTGAAGTAACTGGCTTAGCATATGCTCCGTTTTAGCAGTGCTGGAAACCCCAATACCTTTGTTGATGACTTCGAGTGCTTTTGCCGTTTCACCAATAGAAGTGAGGCAACTTCCACCCCAGACATAAAAATATGGTGCCGCTATGGTTTGTTTTACAACTTTCTCATCGATGCTTTCCTGGATCAACTGCTGCTGATGGAAGTAATTCACCATATCTCCATGCATGCTCAGGTTGC
>CAZWVC010000187.1:0-8385 GCA_964637245.1 uncultured Desulfocapsaceae bacterium | reverse complement strand
ACAGGCAATGGCCCACCGAGGTGCTCGTGCCTTATTTCCGAGTCTTTGCTTGAGCTTAAAATTGTCAACCTTCACCACCATCCCGTCAATATCGTAGGGTAAATCGTGACGTTGTTCGAGGAAAAAATGGTAGGCCTGGACAACTTCTTCAATTGTCTTGCAGTATTTTGTCAGTTGATTTACCGGTAATCCCAGATTGTGCAGATATCTGAGTAAATCGTACTGTCCTGTGCTTTCAACCTCTTCAGGAGTTGATATTCCATAGGCAAAAAAACGAAGTGGTCGTTCAGCAGTGATCCTGGGGTTAAGCTGGCGTAATGAGCCTGCTGCCGCATTACGCGGGTTGGCAAAGAGTTGGTTGCCGTTTTCTTCCTGGTTACGATTCAGCCTAGTAAAACCCTCTCGGTCTATGAAAACTTCACCGCGTATTTCGAGCAATCCATCGTGTCCCTCACGCAAACTTAGCGGAATTTCCTGGATTGTGCGCACTTGGGCGGTTACATCCTCTCCAACCAATCCATCACCTCTGGTAATTGCTGAGGTTAGTACCCTGTTATTATAAATGAGTTCAACGGCAAGTCCGTCCAGTTTTGGTTCTGCAACATATTCCAGCTTTTCGTTGCTGTTGAGAAATCGCATTAAACGTTGTTCAAACTCAACAATGTCATTGTCGTTAAACGCATTTTCCAGGCTCAACATGGGAATACGATGGGCAATTTGATCAAACTTATCAAGAGGAAGTCCACCAACACGCTGACTGGGTGAATCTGCACTTCTCAACTCAGGATACATCTCTTCGATGGTGAGGAGCTCTTGAAATAGATCATCGTATTCACCATCTGAAATAATGGGATTGTCAAGTACGTAGTATTGATAGGCGTGCTCACTGAGTTGTTTCTTCAACTCAGTGAGACGTTTTTTGATCTGTTCTGAGTTATGCTGGATCATCTAGGAGTTTTCCGGATTTAGCAATATTTTCACGGATGACCTCATCAATAAATATAAGAATACTTTCTGGAGGTTTATTGGCTACCTCAGAAATAACCTTCGTAACCCCTTTGCTTATTTCCTGTTTTTGTTCTCTGGATAGCTCACCAGCAACACGGATATTTACATACGGCATATTTCCTCCTTAAATAGTTCCCATCCTAAAACCACTTTTTTGATCGATATCTTTGTTATGCTCAAAATTTTATCCTCGGAATATCAATTATATGCCTGCGGTAAAATTTTTCCCATGCCTCGATTTCAATCAAAATCCTGTGTTTTAGGATGGAAACTAAATATAAAATTGATAAGCTGTTTAGTTGCATACTGCTTCATTACTCTTGAATAATAAAAACAGAAATACTATTTTGTCGAGACTAATATTTAGGAATAACCGTATAATAATTAATCCGGGTCGATTATGAAAATTCTAGTAACCGGTGGTGCTGGGTATATTGGCAGTCATACCTGTGTTGAACTACTCAAAGAAGGGCACGAAGTAGTCGTAGTAGATAATCTCTCAAATTCCAGCCAGGAATCTTTGCGCAGAGTAGAGGAACTTACAGGAAAACGCTTTGATTTTCATCGGGTTGATCTGCTTGACAGCGATAAACTTGACCAGGTGTTTACTTCTTCAACCGGGATAGATGGAGTAATCCATTTTGCCGGGTTAAAAGCGGTGGGGGAATCAGTAACTGAACCACTTCTTTATTATAACAACAATATCAAAGCTACCCTGAACTTGTGCGAAATTATGCTGCGGCATAAAGTTAAAAGTATAATTTTCAGTTCATCAGCAACAGTTTATGGTGATCCTGCCACGGTACCCATAGTTGAGGATTTTCCACTATCCTGTACAAACCCTTATGGCAGAACCAAATTGATGAGCGAAGATATTTTAACTGATCTTTGCACTGCAGACGAACAATGGAGTGTGGTGTTGTTACGCTACTTTAACCCGGTAGGAGCCCATGAGAGTGGCCGTATTGGAGAAGATCCCGGAGGAATTCCCAACAATTTGATGCCATATGTGTCGCAAGTGGCTGTGGGGAAATTAAAAGAATTGTCCGTTTTCGGTGGTGATTATCCAACCAGGGATGGCACTGGGGTGAGAGATTTTATCCATGTTGTGGATCTTGCTCGTGGACATGTCAAAGCTTTGAAAAAAATATGTCCAGGTGAAGGCCTTTCTATCTATAATCTAGGAACTGGTAATGGCTATAGTGTGCTTGAAATTGTCGATGCCTTTGCTGGAGCTAGCGGTCGGAATATTCCCTACACGATAACCGCAAGAAGATCTGGTGATATTGCCGAATGCTACGCAAATCCAAGTAAGGCTTTAAGGGAACTAGGCTGGCGGGCTGAGAAGGGATTGACTGAAATGTGCGAAAGTGCATGGCGGTGGCAAAAAGATAATCCTAATGGATATCCAAAAACCTAACAACCCAATACATTCAGTTTTTCATTCACTACCGGTGTGGCATATGCTCTGAATTATTCTCAAATTGAGTGGATATCCCTCCTGTTTGTGATACCCTATGTTACCATCTTCACTTGGAACAATATGCTGCTAGATGTTGTTTTTGTGTGAGAAAATAATCACTTAATGTGCAAATTGTGCTTGATAAAAAGAGTCTGTTGTGATACCAATCATTTTTAAAAAGAAGACAGGGCATAGTTTGCACAATGGCACAAGAAAAGTATTCGACAGTTATATTTGGATGCGGCAATCAGATAATGGGTGATGATGGTTTTGGTCCTGCTGTTATTGCAACGTTAAACTCTTCTTACAACTTACCTGATGACGTCACAGCTGTTGATGTTGGCACGGGGCTTAGGGAATACCTTTTTGATTATCTGCTGATGACTGATGGACGCCCTAAGAGAATAATTATCTTAGACGCTGTGGATTTTGAAGGTAAAAATCCAGGGGAAGTTTTTCTCATAGAATCTTCAGCCATTCCTGCAAAAAAAATCCATGATTTCTCTCTCCATCAGTTTCCTACGGTAAATCTTCTTGCAGAGCTGCAGGACTATACCGATATGGATGTTGAAATTCTCACCGCCCAGGTGGAGCATATCCCCAGCGAAATAAAACCAGGATTATCGAAAAAGATGCGTGAAGCCATTCCCGTTGCCTGTGAAAAGATAATACACATTTTGACTGCTAACAGTTAATCGAGGTGCTAGAGTATGATGTACGAATTTAAAGTCAGCGAAATGGCCGAAGAGTTTGGTGTGCATCGAAATACCATAAGAAATTGGATCAATGCCGGGACGCTCCAGGCGAAGGAAGGTCCAGGTAGAAAATATCTTATGAAATTTGACGACTACCAGGAACTCTGCGAAAAATTTGGGCGAAAACCCCACATTAGACCTAACAGTCATGTTGATCTTGAAACAGTTAAATCACTCGAAGAAAAGAATTCAGAACTTCCAGTGATTGAGTTGGGTACCATTACAAAAAAGCTCTATAATGATCCCAAATGGGCTGACATTTGTCTTACCTGTGGAACTTGCGCAAGTGCCTGTCCTATTGCAGGGGTCGATAGCCTAGACCCTAGGAAAATCGTGCGTATGGCTTTCCTTGGTATGGAGGAGGAGCTTCTCAACTCAGACTGGCCGTGGAAATGCACAATGTGTGCAAAATGTGAAAACGTATGTCCTGCAAATATTGAAATTGTTAAATTGATGCTAAGAATTCGATCTTTGCGTCCCAGAGACCAAGTCCCCGGTCCCATTCACAATGGGGTTATAACCTGCCTTGAACGGGGCAATAACCTGGGAATTCCCAAAGAAGATTTTATCCAGTTATTAGAGAGCTTAGGGCAAGAACTTGCAGAGGAAGCATGTCCTGGTTTTACTACCCCAATCGATATTCATGGCGCCAGAGTTCTGGTACAGGTGAATTCAAAAGAACCCTTTGCCGAACCAGATGATTTGAAATGGTGGTGGAAAATTTTCTATGCCGCAAATGAGTCCTGGACAGTCTCTTCGGAAAACTGGGAAGGTGTAAACTGGGGCCTCTTTTCAGGTGATGATGAGTCAATGAAGACAATGGTGGGTCGAATAGTTGATAATATGCGAAGGCTCAATTGCGAGGTGCTGCTCTTGCCAGAGTCTGGCCACTCCTATTATGCCACCCGGTATGGCTTGAACAGATGGTATCCTGATGCTCTCAAAGAGTTTAAAATCTGCACTTTGTTTGATTTATTGTTGAACTATATTCGGGATGGTCGGATTCGCCTTGATCAAACCAGGCATAAGCAGAGGGCAGTCTATCATGACCCATGTAACTATGGACGCAAATCACAGAAAGCTTTCGGTAGAGCTTATTATGAAGAAGGTAGAGAAATAACCCGGGCATGTTGTGCAGAAATGGTGGATATGGAGCCAAACAGAGAAACGAATTATTGCTGCGGAGCAGGTGGTGGCGCTTGGGCAATGCCATTTGCCGCTGAGCGTATCTACTACGGCAGAATGAAAGCTAGACAGATAACCGAATCGGAAGCTGAGTTGGTTATTGCCGCATGTCATGGCTGCAGAGATCAGTTGAAGAAATCATTGATTCAAGAATTTAATCTTGATGTCGAGGTTAAATATCTTTGGGAACTTGTCGCAGATTCTCTGATATTGCCGGTAAGATGATAAACAAAGACCTCAGATTTGTGAGAAAAGGTTTAGATACCCGCCGTATTGCTTGGGTATATGAAATAGAGGAGACAGGTCATGTTGAGTGAACCTTTGAAAGTCGGATCGGTAATGATAGTTGGTGGTGGCGTCACTGGAATGCAGGCCGCGCTTGATCTCGCCGATTCAGGATACAGCGTCTACTTAGTGGAAAAATCCGGTGCTATTGGCGGTGCCATGGCGCAATTGGATAAGACCTTTCCCACCAATGACTGTTCGATGTGTATTATTGCACCAAAGATGGTGGAGTGCGGAAGGCACCCGAATATACAGATCATGACACTGAGTGAAGTTACCAAGATAACTGGAACAGCAGGTAATTTCAGGGTTACGGTAAAGGAAAAACCTCGTTATGTAGATATGGAGAGGTGCATAGCCTGTGGTGTGTGTACTGAAAAGTGTCCAAAGTCGGTTGAGAGTGAATATGATGCAGCAACGGGCAAGCGTAAAGCTATCTATGTTAAATATCCTCAAGCAGTTCCTTTGAAATATCAGATAGATGCTGAGTCATGTATTCGTATGAAGAAACCTCAGACCTGCGGCATATGTGAAGAAGTTTGTTTTGCCGAAGCCATCAACTTTGATGACACAGAGAAAGTTCATGAAATTCCGGTGGGAGCTCTTATCCTGGCACCCGGATATGAAACCTTTGATCCGACTGAGGCTGGCGTTTGGGGTTATGGCAAGTTTCCCAATGTAATTACTTCTATGCAACTGGAACGCTATCTTTCAGCAACTGGTCCGACCGAGGGGAAATTGATCAGGCCATCGGATGGTAAACCTGTACGTAAAATTGCCTTTCTCCAATGTGTTGGTTCCAGGGATGAAAATAGATGTGGCAACAGTTATTGCTCTTCAGTGTGCTGCATGTATGCCATTAAAGAAGCAGTTGTGGCGAAACAGCACGTCCCTGGTTTATCCGCCTCAATCTATTACATGGATATGCGGACCCATGGAAAAGATTTCGATGCTTACATGGAAAAAGCCAAGACTGAAAGCGGTGTTCGTTTTATACGCTGCAGGGTTCATGGGGTTGAACCGTATTCTAAGAATGGTGATCTCAGGCTTCATTATATAAACGAAGAAGGCCGGCAGGTTGAAGAACTTTTTGATATGGTCGTGCTCTCTGTGGGATTGACAACACCTGATCATGTTAAAGAGCTGGCTGAATTGGCTGGAATCCAGCTTTCGGTGAACAATTTTGCTTCTACTTCAGATTTTGCCCCGGTAAAAACATCTAAAGAAGGGATTTTTGCCTGCGGCGCATTTTCCGGCCCTAAAGGTATCCCGCAGTGTGTAGTTGAAGGTTCGGCTGCAGCGGCTTCGGTTGCTGGTGGTTTTACTCCTGAAATAAGGGAGCCGGGTACGTTGCAGAATTTTCCTGAAGAAAGAGATGTTGGCAATGAAGAACCTCGAATAGGTGTCTATGTTTGTCACTGTGGCTCAAATATAGCGGATGTTGTGGATGTGCACGATCTTGAAGACTATGCATCCTCATTGCCCGGAGTTGTCTACGTTGAGCATAATTTATTTTCCTGTTCCCAAGAGAACCAGGAAATATTGACGAATTCTATTCGTAGCAGGAATCTCAATAGGGTTGTGATTGCTGCGTGCACACCACGAACTCATGAGCCGCTATTCCGGGAAACGCTCAAGTCTGCAGGAATCAATGAGTATCTGGTGGAAATGGCCAATATCAGAAACCAAAATTCCTGGGTTCATGATAATAGAGAGCTTGCTACTGAGAAAGCCAAAGATTTGGTACGCATGGCAGTGGCCAAAGTTGCTTTTGCCAAACCACTGCAACCGGTTGCGGTTCCTATTACCCAAAGGGGTTTGGTCCTTGGAGGTGGTATTGCCGGTATGACTGCAGCACTTAACTTGGCCGATCAAGGTTATGACGTTGACCTTGTGGAGAAAACTGACAGACTTGGTGGCAACGCCCTTAACTTGAAACATACTTATTCCGGTGTTCATGTTCCTATGCAGGTGGCCAAGCTGATCGATAAGGTCACCATGCATGAAAAAATTAACCTGCACACTGAAACTGAGGTAAGTAAAGCTCAGGGTTTTGTTGGCAATTTTAAGACCACCCTTAAAAGCCCTGGTAAAAAAAGCAAAACCATCGAACATGGGGTTGGTATTTTTGCCACCGGAGCAGATATTTTCAGACCCACCGAATATGGCTACAAGCAGATTCGTTGCGTAGTTACAGCCATTGAATTTGAAAAACTGCATGAACTGAAAGAAAAACATGTCAAACGTGGGAAATCATTTGTCTTCATTCAATGTGTAGGATCGCGGGAAAAAGGAAGAATGTACTGTTCGAAAGTATGTTGTACCCACTCTGTTCAATCTGCCATTGAACTCAAGCGTGAAGATCCATCACGTAATGTTTATATCCTCTACCGGGATATGCGAACCTATGGCGAGCGCGAGTATCTTTTCAAAAAGGCGCGCGAGATGGGTGTGGTGTTTATCAACTATGAGCTGCATGGTAAACCCCAAGTTACCGAGGAAGGTAAACAAATACTTGTCGATGTCTGGGATCATGTGCTCCATCGACCAGTGCGAATTAAAGCCGACATGGTGATTTTGGCAACAGCCATCGTTGCCAATCCGGAAATTGACAAGCTTGCTCAGCAATACCGGGTACCACTTGACAGCTATGGTTTTTTTCAGGAGGCACACGCCAAGTTACGGCCGGTGGACTTTACCACAGAAGGTATTTTTACCGCAGGTCTCGCCCAATACCCGAAGCCGGTAGATGAGTCAATTTCACAGGCCTTGGCTGCTTCATCCAGAGCAATGACTCTACTGTCGAAAAAAGAGGTATACCTGGATGCTGTAAAAGCAGAAGTATACGAGGATAAATGTGACGGCTGTGCCCTCTGTGTTGATGTGTGTCCTTATCATGCAATTGGACTGATAGAAATTGAGCAGGGTGAGGGACAAGCCCCGCTCAAACTTGTCCGGATAAACAATGCCCAATGCAAATGTTGTGGTATCTGTCAGGCAACATGCCCGCTAAGAGCTGTTGATGTGGCAGGTTTCACCATGAATCAGTTGAGTTCACAAATAAAGGCAGCGTTGCATAAATAGGTTATTGAAATTGTTCAGTATAGACATAAAGGATAATACATATGAGCCATGAACCTACAGTAATCGCCTTTTGCTGTAATTGGTGTTCCTACGCAGCAGCTGACCTCGCTGGTACCTCAAGGTTGAAGTACCCGCCCAATGTCAGGATAATCCGGGTTATGTGTTCTGGCATGGTACATCCTGATTTGGTGATTGAGTCTCTTACCCAGGGTGCTGATGGGGTTATGATTCTAGGCTGCCATCTGGGAGAATGTCATTACATAGACGGCAATCAAAAGGCACTGACCCGATCAGAGGTTATCAGTGAACTGTTGGAGGATTTTGGTTTTGAGGAAGAACGGTTTTCGATTTTCTGGCTTTCCTCCGCCGAACCAGAGAGATTTGTACAAGCGGTCACGGAAATGACAGAGCGCGTAAAGCGCTTGAATATATCATCCTCAAAGGATAGTAGCCAGCAGGAGGCATAGAGCAGAGGAGATGACGTTACGTGTAGCGATGGAATGGCTGGGTTCCTGTTCAGGGTGCGAAATCTCTTTTCTCAACATGGGAGAGGAACTTATTCCGCTGTTGACCTCTGAAGTGGATATCGTTCATGCCCCGTTGCTC
>CAZWVC010000186.1:0-8425 GCA_964637245.1 uncultured Desulfocapsaceae bacterium | reverse complement strand
AACACCAAGGCTTTTGAAATTGGTATTGAGATGGGTGCTGATTATTCCATGAGATAAATGCTGTGTACAAACATCAAATTTGATCTTGGTTGTCACCCAAAAAAGAGAGGTAGAGAGTGGAAAGTCAAGTAAGTTCAGCACCTTCAAAAGGTAGCTACATAGTTGAAAAAGCACACGCCGTTGGCCTAGACCCCAAGATACTTTATGAAGCAGTTATTGATCTCTCAGCTGAAGGACTGATAACTGCAGGGTGTATCAATCATGCCGCAGGCATTCTCCTAGAAGATCTTGGTCTCCCTACTTACTTTTTTGAAAATATTCGCAAAGAACCCCTGGAGCACCTATTACGCTCGATCGCTACCAGTATCAAACTAGTTGATGGTAAGGTTATACTCTACGGCAGAGTTGCCCATATAGACTTTGATCTTGAACAAATCAACGATCTGCAAAGGGTGCGGATAGCAACGGAAGAGACCCGTGACAGCATGGATGCCATGCTTGAGGATCAAATTTCTGGTCATCGCCGGGAATATTATTTCAGTCCGCGGAGCAATTATTATACTTACATAATTCGGCCTGAAACTGTTAAGGACTTTCCCCCTGATGCATTTACGGAGTCACGCTTTCTCTTTAATCTGGCAGGGGATTATGCGGTAACTCCCGAGCCAACTCGAAAACGATATGAGAAGTTTCTCTCTGCCCATGAGAAATCCGTCATCCCGCTCATCCAGGTATTTAACCTACCAGAAACGGGTGAAACCCGCCTGATGTTCAATTCCGACTTTGAAACACCACAGCTGCCAATATTACGTAAATTACTCGCTGACCATGATCTCACTCTCGTCCGAGGCTACTGGGAACCTTATCTCGCTAAAGGTGGAGTGGACTCTTCAATTTGCGCCCTCTATGTTCAGGGAGAACTATCGCGTAAGCAGGAAGCCAAGATTGTTAAAGACTTAACCTCTTTTTTGTCTTTTTCCATCAACTCAGTGAACAACTATTACGTTGATGATAAATTAACGTTTGAAGAGATGCTTTTTGCTGGTAATGCCATTGACTTTACACATCTTTTTATTTATCAGGAAAGTGAAAATATCACTGATCGAGATATCCTCGATAGCCTTTCCGGTAAGGACCATAAAGATGCCTTTGCCCGGCGAATTCAAAGTTCCAATAAAGCAATCTATGGCATATCTCTCATTGAAGATACGGCCAAGAAGAATATAGACCTCATTAAACATCTCTACGGGCTTTTTGAAAAACGTTTTAAGCCAGATCTTAAAAAACGTATTTCAGCTGATGAAATACAACAGAACTGGCTGGAATTTGAAAAAATAATTGCCAACAGGTTCATGGATTTCAACCTTGGTTACGATATATTCAAATTTATGTTTAAGATTGTGGGTTGTACCCTGAAAACCAATTTTTACAAGGAGGAGAAACGATCATTTGCATTTAGATTGTCCAATGAGATTCTCGACCCCCTGGTATTTAACCAGTTTGTCTATGGTATCTTCTATGTGAACGGTCACTATTCTAATGGAACTCACCTACGGGCAGGAAACATAGCCAGAGGGGGACTCCGTCTGATTAGGGTATCAGAAGCAAATTACGATTCAGAACTCGATAATGCAGTACTTCTCAATTATGCCTTGGGACCAAAAGCACAAAGATTGAAGCATAAAGATATCTGTGAAAGTGGTTCTAAAGGAGTAGTAATCCCCTACCCACTCTATGCCAGATATTCCATGGAATCCCTTTTCGATTATACCGAAGGAATCATGGATTTGATGCTGCTTGATGATTCCATCGTCGATTATTACGGGAAACCGGAAATGGTCTTCTTTGGCCCCGATGAGGGCACCGCAACCCTTATGGACAGTGTAGCAATCCGCGCTCGGGAACGCGGTTACCCCTACTGGCGGACGATTACCACCGGTAAAAGTACGGGTATTCCTCACGACACATACGGACTTTTAGATTCTGGTGAACTCTTCGGTCTGTTTGATCGGGCAGAACAGGGCGTAGACCTACAGATTGACGGTCAATCAGTACTGCTCACCAATAACATGGATGATTTATATGCCAAAATTGGCGGCAGAATAACTACCAGTGGGATGACAACAAGTTGTGTAATGAGCTCCTTCAGGACCTTAATAGCCCATCATAATCACCAGGAAGAGAAGTTGAATATGATGATGACAGGCGGACCCGACGGCGATCTGGGAGCCAATGAAATCCAGTGTTATCAGGGAAAAATCTGCTTGCTCATTGACGGAGGATCAATACTCTTTGATCCGGATGGACTCGACAAAAAAGAGCTGATGAAAATAGGTTTTCAACGGAACGCTACACCTCGACCTAATTCACTCGCCTTTCCAGATGCCAAACTCGGGCCCAACGGATTTAAAGTACCCCTTACAGCTAAAAACATCACCCTTCCCGATGGCACCTATATTGAGGATGGAGCAATGTTCCATCGCAATTTTCTCACTGACCAGACAAACAGAAAATATATCGATCAGGCAAATATTGAAGCCTTCATCCCCTGCGGCGGTTTTAAAGACACCATCAATGCAGGTAATGTAAAGAATTTCGTTGGCCTATTCTGTGAATTGAAATTTATCGTCGAAGGAGCCAATGTCTTCTTTGATGATGCCTCAAGAAGATATATTGCCAGCCATACTGCCATCAAACAGATCAGAGACTCAAGTGCGAACAAAGGTGGTGTTTTCTCAAGCTCTATTGCAGAGGTTCTCACCGCATTTTTACTGCAGGATGATTATGAGGAAACTTTGTTAAACGACACAACCACCCGCTGGGCACTTATTCGCGATATAATGAACCTCGTGAATAAATATTCCAGCATGGAAACCGATATTCTGCTACGCCAGCATGATCGGAATCCACAAATACCCTTATTTGATCTCTCTGAAAGTAGCAGTGAAAAAATCTTCGCTCTACAGGATGAGCTGGAAGCGCGGCTTGCTGAAATAGTGGAAGACCAGGAGCTGTTATGGCAGGTTCTCCACAGCTATATTCCACCAACGCTTGTACGAAAACTTGGCCGAGAAACTATTCTTGGGATTCTTGATTCTCCTGAATTACAGAACTATCGCAATGCCATTCTTGGCAAAAAGATTGCGTCAATGGCCTATTACCGTTTTGGTCTGGAATGGCAAAGTTATTTGCACAAGGTTGAGAGTAAGTTTTCTACAGCCGTTTATGAGCCATTTCTGGAAAATTAGCAATGAGAAATGTACCTCTTATACTCCCTGAAGAATTGTGATTAATTTATTGGAGAGAGTCTATGTCACTTTTCGTATGCCAGCTTAAATTCTTGTCAATCCTTGCAGAAAACTCACGAAAACCACACCCGGAAGTTGTTGATTCCCAGGCCATCGCCAATCGACTCAATATGAGTTTAGGAGAGACCAGGCAGATGATCAGGTGTCTCAATGATATGGGGTAATTCAAAGTGATCTGGAAGGTCAGCTCTCCCTGATCACCCAAAAGGGTATGCATTGGCTGGAACGCTATTCGGCTTGCTGAGTAGCGATACTGCAGATATTTACAGCACTATTCATTTCACTTCACCTCATATCTTGAAAGTGAGGTGATGAAGTTCGACGAATCGATCTGCTCTGAATCACATTACCGTGATATCGCCTGCGGAGTAGTTGTCATTCTTTCACGGTCATATCGATTATTCCCATCAGCATATTCCTGTACCTCTTAGGCATATTCAGAAGAGCCAGCAACTCATCTTTTCCAAAAAATAGTGTAAAAGCATCATGGTTAAAACTATTTCCTGATGGATTTAAAAAACCATGAGGAAACGGAGTCTTAACACATTGAACCAACTCATTTTTCCTAAGGATATCAATAAGGGTATCCACTGGAAAAAGCTCTTCATACTCTGGGAAAATAACTGTTGTCGGTATTTCCGGTATATTTTGCAGATATTTTCTGATTCTGGTGGGATAAAAGCAGAGCAGATGATCAATGCTCTTCGCTGATTGCCTGGAGCAGGCAAGCCATGCCGCGGAGGCTCCTGCACTGCTACCGAGGAGAATATTGCAGCTATCATTTTCTATGGTATCAAGGACCTTACTGCAGTAATTATCATGACCGCATAGTTCAAGAAACGTCGTATATGCCTGCTTCTCAGAAGTGAACTGCAGATCTTCTTTCCTATATGGGGATACCAGTGAGACATCTGCACCTATTTTTTGTAACCGTGAGGTAATAGCTCGCACACCGTTATTCACGCCATAAATATCTGTAATGAAGGCAATTCGCATTGATCCTAAGGCAGTTCTATAACTGTCTCAAAAACGACAACAGCCTCACCTGCTACCTTTGTTCGAACAGGCCTGCCATTTGTCACGTCAACGATGACCCTCACCCTTCCGACTCTCCCCATTGCCTCCCCCTGCTGACCGATGAATTCGAACTGCTGATTGATGATATCAGGGACCACCCTGTTATATATCAGGTATGCCCCCAGAGGACCATTACCATTGCCAGTGACCGGATCTTCCTGTATACCGATGGCAGGAGCAAACATGCGGGCATGGGTCAATATATCACTATTATCAGAATCTAAGGTGAACACAAAATAACCGTTACACTCTATTCTCTGGCTTAATGAGGCTAACTCAGCAAAGTTTGGTTGCAGATTATTGAGACAGGTAAGACTTTGAATGCCAATTATCACTTTGGAATGACCGGCACCTACAATCTGCATGGGGCAACGCTTATCAAGATCTCTGGCATTGAGGCCAAGCGCTGCAATAATTGCACTTTTATGGTCCTTAGACAATTTCTGGGAAAAATCCAATGCTGCTTGCGTCATGATTATTTCATAGTCACCATTTCGCTTATTAATTTCAACCGGCAGGATACCTGCCCCCGTTTTCTGTTGCAATGTAACAGAACCACTGTTAACCAGCCTGGCATGAACATAATGGGCTGCAATGGTCGCATGTCCGCAAAGTGGGACCTCAACAGTGGGAGTAAAGTAGCGCAGCCATAGGTCATGATCATCTCCAGTGGGGGAGAGAATAAAGGCGGTTTCTGAATTATTGAGCTCTCGGGCTATCTTCTGCATCTCCATATCTGTTAGCCCATCCGCATTAACAACTACTCCTGCCGGGTTCCCAGTAAACATTTTATCAGTAAATGCATCTACCTGAAAAACTCGATATTTTCTCATACGTTCTACCTCATTTATGAGATAAAGATTTGTCGGTGCAAAAATTTTTCAATTCGATTAAGTATGGCATACTCTACTATTTTAACATTTAAGCTACAGGAGGAGAAAGGTGAAAGTTAAAGTATTATCAGCATTTTTCATTATCTTGCTGACATGTTCCGTGGCTCATGCAGCCACACAGTTCGGCCTTGGAGTTACTGGTGGTTACAGTGAGGCTGAAGAAGTCCAATTTTTTCGCGGGGCCGTTAAGCTAGCTCCGGGTTGGACATGGTTTGACGAATATGATTGGCAGCTAGGATTACACTTTGACTTGGGTTTCATTTTCATGAATAGCGATTCCGATGTGGTCAACACGACTGGTGCAGCAGACGATTTGCAAGCTGTATCACTCACACCGGTTTGGCGGATTCAACGAAAACCATTTGCTAACGGTATTGTTCCTTTCATTGAAGGCGCAGTCGGCGCGTCTCTTTTTAGCGAAGACACCTTGCAAAATGATCAACCAACCGGTTTATTGCTCGGCGGAACATTCCAATTTGAGGACATGGTTTCAATTGGTCTGAAATTTGGTAAATATCAGCAATTTGAACTTTCTGCCAACTATTTCCATTATTCAAATCTAAATTTTTATGATGATAACGACGGCATTGATATCTGGAGTGGCACCTTTGCTTTCTGGTTTTAACCTCAGCAATCAGTTGAGTTAAATATACAGTCTTCCTTCCATATATTTAATTGCTCTACCGGTGATAAAAACACGCTCGCCTTGAACCTTGCAGGTGAGCTGCCCACCTCGTACAGATACTTGTTCAGCCCGAAGCTCCTTACGGCCAAGCTCCATTTTCCAGTAAGGAGCAAGGGTCGTATGTGCTGATCCGGTAACTGGATCTTCATCCACTCCAACTTTAGGTCCAAACCACCGGGAAACAAAATCGACCCTATCTCCTGGTGCTGTCACTATTACACCTCGCAACGGAATTTTCTTCAACCCGGCAAAATCAGGCTGCAAATCGCGTATAGCCTGCTCGTTTTCCAACCGCACAAGATAATCCTCTGCTGCAAAGACAGCGAGCGGTTCCACACCAAGCGCTTCAATTAATCCAGGAGGTGGATCACATGGCAATGGTGGTTGTTTAGGGAAATCCAAAGTAAATATATCACCATCGTTACTTACGTGGAGCGCACCGCTCCTTGTCTGGAAGGTAACTCGTGATGCTGTCTCACCAAGCTCAAAACGCAACACCCAAGCCGCAGCGAGAGTTGCATGACCGCATAGATCAACTTCTGCCACCGGAGTAAACCACCGTAAATCATACCTACCTTCACTACCAATAAAGAAAGCTGTTTCAGAAAGATTATTTTCCAACGCAATTTTCTGAAGAATATCATCATCCAGCCAAGCCTTAAGAGGACAGATTGCTGCGGGATTGCCTGAAAAAAGTTTGGTGGTAAAGGCATCGACTTGAAAGATCCTTAGTTCCATCTTTTCCTCACGATTTTAATGGTCGGTCTTTTGCTAAAGCCGCAGAGAAACACTTGAAACTTTATGTTTCACCAGAGTAGTTACCATCAGGATGATCTGCTAAGAGTTGCGGTAACAAAACCAGCTCCAATTAGAGCACTGCCGCCACACCTATTAAAAATTTTCCTAACCCTTGTATTTTTCATGGTGTCCCGAAGTTGTCCTGCAAAGATCGCATAAGCTGCAGCATTAGCAATCGCCAGAATGAGAAATGTGGCACCAAGAATAGCGAGCTGAGAAAAAGGCTCACTGTTACTGCTGACAAATTGTGGCATAAATGCAACGAAGAAAGCGATACCTTTAGGGTTGAGTGCAGTCACGATGTAGGCACTTCGCAGAAATGATTGCCTGGAAGCATCAGGTGGTACTCCATAATCGTGTTGCTCATCTGGCTGCCTCAGAAAAAGTGATATTCCCAGATAGAGCAGATAAATGGCACCAAGCCATTTCAAGACTGTAAAAAGAGCCGCCGAAGATGCCATAATCGCCCCGAGTCCAAGTAGTGAAAGGCCCATTGCCGTGAGATCTCCCAAGGCTACACCGAGTACGAGTGGAATCACACTGCGACGACCATGCACTAAAGCCTGGCTCATTACCAGGATAATTGTCGGGCCCGGAATTACCAGAACAAGCATTGCCGCCAAAACAAATGCTAACCATATTTCAATACTCATTAATCAATACTCCACTTTACTTTTTTTCATGAAATTTCTACCCGGCAAAGTTGTACCATATAATTAGAGACTTTTAATCCGGAATTGCTTTATTTTTTCAATTTGGTTCCATTGCGGTAATCTTTTTGCTGGCCCGTTAATCTGCAATAGTGGCGGGCTTCGATCAGCTAGGCCATTTATAACCGCCCATAGGGAAATATCTCCCCAGTATTGAGGAGGAGTATCAGCTGCAGCGACATGGTGAAAAATTTCTGCTGGTTTTTGCAGACCATGCTTAAGTGCATCTAGCACAAGATATTCAAGCTTGCCTAAACCAGTTTTGCTGTCAGGCTGCTCTTCCAACCATCTTTTGGCAGCAGCTGGGACCCAAGGCAGAGGTGCCTCAAGCATATTTGAGATGGTCTCTAATATTCCCATATCCTGGTTGGCAAATGCCATATCAACATAACGGGCAAAATGAAAATGTTCTTCAACCGCTTTAATTCGCTTAGGATAACAGGAAGAAAGCTGACTGCTGTTGAGTTGTCCTAAACCATTAAATGGCTCAATTCCCGGAAAATCCGCGATACAGAGTATTTCCACCATTCTGCAGTTCAGATGGTCTAAGCAATTTAACAGGTGGGCAAGCATTGACTGGTCATAGAGACAGGCATCAAACCATAGAATAATACGAGCAGCCGGGCAGGTCTCATTAAGTTTGTGATACTGTGACTGTAAGGTTTGCAAGGCATCCTCTTCGGTCACGCCGCCACCGGTCATTTCTGAGAGGAAGACTGCTTTTGCCCGCATGGTTTGCTCATCTGGCCAACCAGGCTTTCGCAGACCATCATAAAGGATGTCCCGCCAGCCCAGCACATCGCCAGTTAACGTTGATTCCTGTAGACATTCAGCAGCAACGTCACCGTTAGTTATATGCAAGGTCGATCTCATAATTAATCCTAATTACCTGAAGTTCACCTAGCCCGAATATTTCACGTGTCTGCTGGTTTCATAATCGAGGCATCAAGGGTT
>CAZWVC010000185.1:0-8470 GCA_964637245.1 uncultured Desulfocapsaceae bacterium | reverse complement strand
GGTTTATTTTTGATTGTTGGCTCAATCATCTATCAAGAAATAAAAAGTCGATAAAGCGCATATCTGCTGAAATGCCCTCTATCGCTTAGGAAAAATGAAGTATTGATACCCCATCATCTGTCCTGAAGGGCAAGGGATAATAGTAGGGGGTATCTGACTGGCCTACACAGAGAATATATCCTTAAGTGTAGAACCATGTTCCTCATTTTCCAGGAGCCAGTCAAACCAGGTAACAAGTGCATCACTGCGCAAAGGCAGTCCGTGCTCCTTCCAATCGCGACGAATATCAGGTAAGACATGGGTTACCAAGGTTACTATATCATCTTCTCCCATCTCACCCTGATTACAGCAATAGAAGGAGAGAATGTCAGCAATCTGAACAATATAGGCGAAAGCCTGCTGATTAATCGCAGCGTCTGGATGATGGTGAAAGGATACTGCTGCCATCAAGGTATCAGGAAAATACCACTTGCTCAACAGCTGCCCGCCTATCTCATCATGGGTGAAGGAAAAGGCGCTTTTTTCATCATCAAGTACATCCCCAACGCTGAGTCGAGCCATCCATGTGGAGGGTAAATAGTCATCGCTAAAGGTCTGTAACATAACAAGTTTGCCGATATCGTGGATAAGCCCAGCCATAAAAGCAATATCCTGCTGATAGTCAAGATCGCCAGCAATTCGCCGGGCAGCCATCCCGCAAATGAAAGAGTGTTGCCAGAACTTGTCTATTATAGGTTTATACTGGCGTGGCAATTCGTTGAAAGAGTTGAATACTGCCTTACTCAAAGCAATACTCTGTACTTCATTAAATCCTAATACAGTAATCGCCAGTTTTAATGAATCCACTTTTTTGGGTCTACCGAAGAGCACTGAGTTGGCAATTTTCAATACAGTTAAACTGAGAGACTGATCCGGAAGTATCACTTCCATGAGGTCCTGGGCAGAGCTATCCGGATCATTGGTTACTTCCATTACCCTGGATACCGATATTGGCAATACGGGAAAGGAATCAATGTGCTGTCCTATCAATTCATGCCTGGATGATTTCATAGTATGCTCTCAATGTATGAAAATAATAGCGTGATTACCATTTTTCAGAAGCAATGTTATGACTATAGAAATTACTGAACGGTTTTTTAAAATTAACCTCAAACAAAACATTGAGTATCGTTTTGCAAAGCAGACATTAATGATAATTACTGATTTCTTCTTGAAAAAGATGAGAATTCAATTAATTGAATTCTCTCTTATAACTCTGCATATTTTACGCCTTTTTTCAAGCTCGAAGCAGAAAAAGAGTACCTCTACTGCTGATATTTACTGGATGAGCTTAATGCTCAGTAAAAATCGCAGAGGTACTTTGCTAGATATACTCGGAGGTGACTGGGGATACGATTTTGACAGGAGAATCATCCAAGAGGACTTTTAACTTTGGGTGATTAACACAATACCTCTGTCAAGTCAATGTGTTGAAAGTATAGCCTAATCAACTAAACTGCTGCTCAGTCCTGTTGATTATCTCCTCTTGATGTTCCTTGTCTAAATCAACAAAATAATCACTGTAACCTGCCACCCGGACAAGAAGATTACGGTAATCATCGGGTGTTTGCTGAGCATGACGAAGTGTTTGAGTATCCACCACATTGAATTGGATATGATGACCACCGAGACGAAAATAGGTACGAATCAAATCAGCCAATTTACCAAGATCCTTTTCACTGGCCAAGACACTGGGGAGAAATCGTTGATTGAGAAGAGTTCCGCCTGATTTTGCCTGATCCATCTTTGCCAGAGACTTAATAACTGCGGTTGGACCGTGGCGGTCAGCTCCATGTGAAGGTGAAGTGCCATCGGATTGGGGGAGATAAGCAAAACGACCATTTGGTGTCGCCCCCAGCATCTTCCCAAAGTAGACATGACAAGTAGTAGACAGCATATTGAGATGATATAGAGTACCTTTGGTATTTGGTTTACCGTCAATTGCCTTAAAAAGACTTTGATACACGCGCTGCATAAGATCATCAGCCCGATCATCATCATTTCCGAAAAATGGGGTTTTGTTAGCAAGTTTCAACCGTAAGGCTTCATAACCTTTAAAATTTTGGGAAAGGGCCTTGAGCAACTCCTTCCACGTAATAGTGCCACTTCCAAAAACATGTGTTTTGATAGCTGAAAGGCTATCGGTGATAGTTCCGATACCACAGCACTGGATATAGTTGGTATTATATCGCGGACCAGCATCATAATAATCTCTACCCTTGGCAATACAATCGTCTATTACAACTGAAAGAAAAGGTGCCGGTGAGTATTTTGCATACATTCTCTCAATATAATTATTTACTGTAATTTTCAAATCGACAATATATTCAAGCTGTTGCGCAAATGCTTGATAGAAATCTTCGAAATCTTTGAATTTCTTGGGATCTCCACTTTCAATGCCAACCTTTTCTCCGCTTAATGGATCTATACCGTTATTCAGCGTCACTTCCAATATTTTAGGGACATTGAGGTAGCCTGTGAGAATATACGCCTCTTTTCCAAAAGCTCCTGTTTCAATACAGCCACTGGTGCCCCCTTCTCTGGCATCCTCAACACTTTTACCCACCCGAAGTTGTTCCATAATAACAGTGTCGGTATTAAAAACCGATGGATAGCCATAACCTTTACGAATTACCCTACACGCTGTTTTGAGAAAATGATCTGAGGTTTTCGAGCTAATGTGCACACTAGGCTGCGGCTGAAGTAGATGCAGTTCATCTGACACTTCCAGAGCAATATACGAAACCTCATTCGTACCGTCGGTGCCATCACTATTCATACCACCAAGATTTATCTGGGTAAAATCGTTATAGGTACCACTTTCTTTTGCAGTAACGCCTACCTTGGGAGGTGCCGTATGATTGTTTACCTTGATCCAGAGACATGCCAGTAACTCTTTGGCTTTGTCTCTGGAAAGACTGCCATTCTCAATCCCTTGTAGGTAAAAATGGTTGAGATGTTGATCGAGGTGACCAGGTGACATAGCATCCCAGCCATTCAGTTCAGAGATAGTGCCAAGGTGCACAAACCAGTACATCTGAATAGCCTCATGATAATTACTGGGAGCATTCTCAGGAACCCAACGACAAACTTCTGCTATTTCTAATAACTCATTGCGACGAATTTCGTTATCATCCTGCTGAGCTAGCTGCATAGCTTTTTCAGCATGTCTTTTGGCAAAGACAACCATCGCATCACAGCATATTTCCATAGCGGAGAGCTGCTCGAATCTATCTGCAGCCTCGGGGTCATTGAGATAATCAAGCTGGGCTATAGCCTCTCTAATTCGTACCTTGTAATCTTTCATACCGTAGCGGTATATACTGCCATCCAGGGCCGTATGCCCTGGAGCCCGCTGCTCCATGAACTCTGTAAAAAGTCCAGCTTTATAGGCTTGCAACCACTCCTCAGGAACATTTTTAAATATGCGATCCCGCATAGATCTGCCATTCCAATAAGGAATCACTTCTTCTACATAGCGTTGAATATCATCCTCATTGACCGCATACCTGGTCATAGATCTACTGTTTAAAATAGCAAGATCTTCTGCACTGTGGCAGGTGAGCTCGGGAAAAGTGGGAACCACCTTGGGCGCTGGACCGCGTTCGCCTACAATGAGTTCATCCTTGCCAATATAAATGCTCTTTTTCTCACAAAAGTATTTGAAAAACCGTGCTCGCAGTACTGGTAATGAATATTTCCCAGCGTTTTCTTGATAAAACTCAGTTTCAAGGAGAGCTCGTTCTATCGAAATCGAGGGTTGGGCTTCAAAACTTTGTGTGCGTAAATTCTCAATTCTGGAATTCATCTTATCCTCCTACCTGAACTTCCAATCCAAATTCGGTTAAGAGTTCTGTATAACGAACTATTTTTTCTGAAATAACGGGCGAGAACTGCTCTGATGGATTATTCATTCCCAACTTCTTATATTTTGCCGCAGCAATTGCATGATAGGGCAAAAGATCAACATTTTTTACACCTGGCAACAAAGATATAAATTCACCGCATAATCTAATCGTTGCTTCATCACAGTTGAAGCCCTCAATCAGAGGAATGCGCAGACAAATCTCCTTTCCCTGCTCCGCTAGAATTTTGATATTATGCAGAATCAACTCGTTTGAAACACCGGTAAAACGTCGATGTTGTTCACTATCCATATGTTTCAAATCAATAAGAAACATTTCGGTTTCCTGGGCAACTTCCAGTAGACATTCTGTTTTGGCATACCCACTGGTATCAACAATTCTATGGATCCCCAGAACGCCACAACTCCGCAATAGTTCAAGGAGAAATTGTGGCTGCATTAATGGTTCACCGCCAGAAAAAGTTACCCCTCCACCTGACTGGTCATAAAAAGGGATATCTTTTTTAATTTCCTCAACTATCTCTTCAACACTTGTCTCCCACCCAGTTGATTCATAAACAAGTGCAGGACAGGCTGCTAGGCAATTAAGACAATAGATGCAACTGTCGGTATTTCGAGTGATCCCATTCTTCATGAGGGAAAGGCTTTGGGATGCACATTCATCAATACATGTATTGCATCCTATACATTTTTCCCTGGATGAAACAAGAGCAATGTTTTTGCTCATTCCTTCCGGATTGTGGCACCACTGGCAACTCAGGGGACAACCCTTTAGAAATATGGTTGTTCTGATATTGGGACCATCATGGATAGCGTATTTTTTTATGGCAAAGACTGTTCCCATTTTTCTAACAAAAAACTAAATGTGAATTATGCTCAGATTAACGTGTACCATTTTAACATTTAACTTATTTCAACTAGGCCTGTTGATGAGTTTTCATCAATCTCGAAAATTTAGCGACATGTTGCCGGGCAAGTGTTCCTGCCGCTTTGCCGTCTCTGTCTTTTATGGCAGAATAGATGTCCTCAAGATCAGCAAAATCATCCTCCAGTAAGGCCCTGGAAAAGGGTAGATATTGTTGAAAATACACCTCGATATTTTGATGAATTGTTACAAGATTAGCAAGCAAGAGAGGATTTTGCGCCATGTTGGCCACCAATTGATGAAATTGTGAATCAAGGTGATGAAATTCACTCCATTCCTGGGGTTCTGAATCGAGATGTGCCTGGATTTTTTTGATAATATGTGCCAGATCTTTGAGCTGCTTGGGATTGCTTAACAAGGCTGCCTGCTCTGCAGCAAAGCCTTCCAAAAGTTCTCTGAACCCCGCAAGATGCTCTAGGGAAATCTGGCGATGGCGGATCAGTAAGGCCATACTTTCGCTCATGGCATCGGTGCTTGGACCCTGGATAACTGGTCCACCCTTTACCCCTGTTTTAATGACAATAAGACCTTTTTGTTCAAGCACCCGTAATGCCTCACGGATGGTCCCGCGGCTGGTGTTGAACATCTCTTTAAGTTTCATTTCAGAGGGTAACCGGTCTCCCTGTTTCAGTTCATCATTACAGATGGCCGTCTGGATCTGCTCAACAACGTGTTGATAAGATTTAACCGGTACAAATTGAGTAAAGGAGAGATTCATTGAAATTCCCGGATGTTAGACATTAAAAAAATCAAACTGTTTAATTGTCCTACAATTTACACCACAAATACCTTCAGGTCAAGAACATCAACATCATAGATAGCCATCCCAACAAAAAAACTGTGATGAAGTTTTGTCCGATGCTCTAGAGCCCGATAAAGTTGTTAGGTTAATTGCTCGAGATATTCCTGCCACTCAAGTGGCAGCATGCTCTTTTTTTTGGAATTACACTTCTTACACGATGGCACCAGATTATCTTTGGTACTTCTCCCTCCCCGTGCCAATGGAACAAGGTGATCCATGGTAATATCTTTGTGTGTCACTTTGCCTTTGCAGTAAAAGCAGGTTCCAGGGGCAGTTTTCTGCTGCCACCATCGGGTTTTACGAAGATCTCTCGCCTTGGCCCGTTCTCTGCGAATCTCAGCTTCATCAACGCCGTCAAAACCGTAAATATCACTCATTCTTCCACCAACTCACCCACCAATAGTTTTCGTACTTCACCTATAAGATAAAGAGAGCCGGCTACCACGATAAGATCCTCATTTCCTGCATGCTCCTCTGCTAGCTTTAGTGCTTCAGCTACATTATCCTGTTGATAGCAGTTTTTTCGGTGGTTTAGTGGAATAACATCAAGCAGCAGCTTCGAATCGGCCGCTCTTTCCCCATCAGGTTTGGTGAGAATAATCATTGATGCTATAGCTGAAATAGTGGGGAGAGTGAGTGATAGATCTTTATCTTCCATTGCCCCCCATACAACGATTAGCTTATCATAGGTATATTCAGTTTTAAGGGTCTCTATTAAGCTTGCAACACCAGCCGGGTTATGCGCACCATCGATCAGGTAATTTACCTCTCCTCCTTTATCACTTCTACTATCGTGACTCTCCTTTTTTCTATCAGGTTTAAGGCAAATGTGTTCAAGCCTGCCTGGCCAATGTACCGATGCGAGCCCTTTGCGGATGTCTTCTCTCTTCATTGTAAAGCCATGCTCGAGGAGAAGCGTCAATACCGCGAGAGCTAGAGAGCTGTTGGCGACCTGGTAACTTCCCCTCATGCCACAGCGTAAATCAGTGAAGTCTTTGTTTAAGAGAAATTCTTTATTCCCATGCCAACTCCAGATGTCCAGATTAATCATCTCAGCTTCAAAATCTCTACCAAAGAGATACATCTCGGACCCCACATAATTGCAACGAGCTGAAATGACTTCAAGCGTTATATCCTGTGCCACGCCGGTAATGAGAGGAACACCAGGTTTTATAATACCCGCCTTTTCAGAAGCAATGGACTCCAGATTATCACCCAGATACGCTTCATGATCCATGGAAACATTAGTTATTACTGTAATCAGGGGCGAGACGATATTTGTGGCATCAAGGCGACCGCCCAGACCTGTTTCCAGGACTACTAAATCAACCTCAGATTCAGCAAACCACAGTAAAGCAACAGCCGTGGTAAATTCAAAATATGTTATCAGATCTTGCCCTAAAGCCTCTTTAACAGTGGTTGAATGACGGGCAAATTGCTCTTCGGAAATAAACGTATCATTGATACGAAAACGTTCCCTTACAGAACTTAAATGGGGAGAAGTAAAGAGTCCAACTCGATACCCGGCCATGGCTAGAACTGATACAATATTTATACTAACTGAACCTTTTCCATTGGTACCGGCTACATGAATAAACTTGAGTTGTTTCTCTGGCCTTGCAACTTTAGCCAGAAAATTCTCCATGGATTCAAGACCCAGCTTAATCTTATGCATTTGCAAGCTGTCAAGATAATCCTGAGCTTCTGTAAAATTCACGTCAATCTCGCCTTGTAGATTTTTATTATCGGAAAAATACTAGTGTCCTGTCCATCCTCACTTGCCATGACACTAGCCCGAATATTTCACGTGTCTGCTGGTTTCTTAATCGAGGCATCAAGGGTACCGCTGTAGTAATTTACCGCAAGCCCTTGATAACGAAGAGTATGGAATCAGCAGGCACGCTCGAAGAGTGAAAACCGAATGAATTCTTCAGGGTACAAAGTTTTACCAGAAAAATGCCGACAATACAGCACATAGTTAATTGATATGAATAACATATTTGCACATTTCTGCTGATTTTCATGAAATGTTCGGGCTAGGGTTTTGAGTTCAGTATTTTAAGTTTAGCATAATCCAGGTGAAGCGTTTTCAGGCCATGCCTGTCGAATTGGATATCCAATGTTCTCGGTTTGGTAAGCTTTTTCACTACACCGTTACCAAAAAAAGGATGTTCAACCTTGCAGCCAACGGATAGATCTTCAATAGAAAGTTTTTGCCGCCTTAACGTTTTGCCGGGTTTTGCGATATGCACCGACTCGCTTCTCGAAAATGAAACTGGTCTGCTTACCTCGCCTGAATGCTGATATACACCGGGTTTGAGTTCTTGAATAAAAGGTGACATACCCACTCGTTTAAATCTACGATCAGAGCTCATCATTTCTTTAGGATAACAAAGATATAATCTCTTTCTTGCTCTTGTCGCAGCTACATAAAACAGGCGTCTTTCCTCTTCCCATTGATCACCCACAATCGCTGCTGAGTGCGGAAATCGACCATCTGCCAGGCCTATCACGAAAACCACATCCCATTCCAAGCCCTTGGCTGAGTGAATAGTTGAAAGAATTAATCTTTCCCCAATATGTTCAGAATCTAAGCCTGTTTCAGGCGGATCCAGAGTCGTCTCATCTATAAAGGCCTGGAGATCCTCATAGGATGCCATAATACCTTTAAGCTGCTCCAGATCTTTCTGCCTTTTAGGATAGTCATCCCGATATATTTGTTGGAAAAGTGGTTCGTAATATTCCATGACGAGCTCAAATAATGCACCTGGCGTCTGATTTTGTTCGTGCAATCTCGAAAAGAGCTTGGTGAGTTTTGCTACTCCTTTTTTCCACGCAT
>CAZWVC010000184.1:0-8485 GCA_964637245.1 uncultured Desulfocapsaceae bacterium | reverse complement strand
TCTTCTGGAAGTGATTTTTACGTAATAAGCAGACAAATTGTTAAAATAAGCTTGGTATAAATGAAATTCCAGAACACCAATAGCCGTTGATGGTCAAGAACTAACTTAGATTTCAAAATATTGTTGTGCTGTCAAACAGTTCTGGAGAGTTCAAGGTTACCAGAGCTCAAATGAAAATTTACGCTACATTAATTGTCCTGAAAAAATCATTTTCCTTCAAGCGGGTTGCCACCCAGGCGACTATCTTGGATAAGAAAAAACGATGTGTCATCTCACACGGAAGAGATGGAAGAGGGAAGGCACAAGCAGCACTATGTTACAAAAATGTCTTTTTAATAGCGACACCGATTTTTTCCAAGGTATATGGCTTTTTTATATATTCACCTGCACCTAAATTCTGAGCTTCTTTCACCCGGCTTGTTTCAGAGAAACCGCTGGCAATAACCGCTTTCAAACCAGGTTGAATTGCAGTCAAGCCCCTGTAGGTCTGTAAACCATCAATCCCAGGATCCATTATCATATCAAGAATAACCATATCCACTTTATTCTTTTTGACATATTCGATAGCGGCTTCCCCTCCGTCCACGCTGGTGGTCTGGTAATTCAGTTTTTGCAGATACGCCGAGGCTATTGCACGTTGATTTTCATGATCATCAACGATCAGCAACTGCTCACCATTACCTCTAATATGATCAATTGTAAAAGAAACCTGCCCGGTGTGCAGCTCTTTGTGGGTCACGGGAAAAAAGATTTTGAAAACTGATCCCCAACCTTCACGACTTTCCACATCAATATAACCGTCATGATCCTTAACAGTGCTCCAAACCACTGACATTCCGAGACCTGTGCCACTCCTCCCCATGGTCTTTTTAGTGTAGAAAGGTTCAAAAATTTTCTTTCTGTCATCACCTGAAATACCAATGCCCTCATCTTTTATTTCAAGAATGACATAATCTCCTTTGCTTATCTCATCATAACCATTCAGTGGTTTATCTAAATAGATATTTTTTGTGGAAATACTCAGTGTTCCACCACTCAGCATGGCCTCCATACCATTTGAAATCAAGTTCATTATAGTTTTAGAAATATGAACGGGGGAGCCTTTTATCAGTAATAGCGCCGGATCGAGATGAAGATCCACCTGAACATGCGAATGGAATGAAATCATTTTAGCATGTTCGGGACTTGCGAGGTAACTTCTAATGATGGTGTTAAGCTCCAGCACCTCGGTTTGTATAACATTTCGCCGAGCGAGGGTGAGCAAATCCTGGACAATTGCTGCAGCTTTTTCCCCTGAGCTTTTAATAGTCTCTATTTTACTTCGAAGCTTGCTTTCAGCAGGCAAATCCATCAGCAATAGTTCGGGGTAGCTCACAACACCTGAAAGAACATTGTTCAAGTCATGAGCAACACTTCCAGCGAGTCTTCCGATTGCTTCCATCTTCTCTGCAGTTTTTAGCTGCTCCTGCAAACGCATGTTCTCAATTAGCGCAACTTTACGCTCTTCGATTTCATTGTTAAGCTGGGTGTTTATTTGGGCCAACTCTTGCGTTCGCTGTGCTACCCTCGCCTCCATGGTGTCTAGTGCTGTCTGTAATTCCTGCTGCGCACCTTTGAGTTGTGAGATATCAATAAAGCTCTCCAGCAAATACCTTTTTTTGTTTCGGTTGAACTCAACCGCTGTTTTCAAAATGTCGATAGGCTGGCCGCTATTATCAATGAGGATACGTTCCGAGTTATCTACCTCAAGACCGAGGTCAGTAATTGGGCAGCTGCCGATGTTAGCTGGACAGATGTATGTATGACACTGCTTGCCCTGCACCTCCTCAAGGGGAACTCCGATCAGATTTAGGGCAAATGGATTGGCATCCAGGATTTCATGTGATTCCGGATCAATAATTAGAATACCCGCACTCGTTGAGTTAAATATAGTCTTGAGGTATTCCTCACTTTCTTTGTGAGCCTCCTTTTCCTGCTGCAACTGAAAGGTACGCTTCTTTACTTGTGATTCAAGCTGGTTGGCATATTTTTTTAAATCCTCGCTGCTCTTTTCTTGCTCATCAAGCATCTCGTTAAACTCTTGGGCCAGATAACCTATCTCGTCCTTGGATTGTATTTCCACACGCTGTGAATAATCACCTTTCTTTCTCCGCAGATCCTGAACGACGCTTAGCAGACTTGAAATAGGATTTGATATCGAAGCGGAAATGGCAATGGAGAAAACAACAAAAAGGATGACACCGACACTGCAAAGTAGCAGGGTCTGCAGATAAGCTTGCTTTGATGTCTTTAAAATATCTGACATCGACTGCAGAAATGTGTTGGTCCCCCTGTGTTCTAGACCATTGAGAAGATCTTCCAAGCCTTGATGGGCCTGCTCGAATTTTCTTCCAGCAACAGGCTCCTCCTCCCACTTTTCGTTGAGAGTGGTATCGATCCAGGATAAGCCTGCTTTCTTGGCTTTGTTATAATGGAATACTATTTCGTCATATTTTTTTGAATCAACGAAGCCACTGTTCTGTAAAATTTTTAATCTATCCAGTTGCGCAAAAAGCTCATCCTCCAGTTGCGGTAAATCGTGAAGAATATCCTGGCGAGAGGCAATTGCAGCCGCACTTATAAGCTCCATTGCCTTATGCGCGGCCAATTTGACATTCAGAGAAGAAGCCGCGGCGGGGAAAGCTGTCTCACTTATAAGCTGTAATTGTTTATTGATATTGCGACTGTGCAGAATATTCGCTCCGGCAACGAGGATCAATAAACACAACATCGCTCCGAGTGAAAAATACAGTCGCGTCCGAATGGGCAGGTTTCTCATCTATCTTGGTTCCACCTGAATAATCTGATATCCTTCTTTCACCCAGGCATTGAAACCACCATCGAGACGATAAGTATTCTTTATCCCTTTGGAAAAAAGATATCTTCCAGTCGTCAAAGTTAATTTTCCCTTGTGGTCGACGAGTATCACATTTTCTACCTTCATAAGCTCAGCATATCTTTCATGCATTTCTTCCAGATCTATATTTACTGCCCCGTCGATGTGCCCTTTGTTGAAGTGAGCTTTTGGCCTTATGTCTATTATCCGAAAATTTGTGGGATCAGCAGCAAGAATCTGTGAACTTACCAGGGGAATTTTCACTTCCGGATATCTATTGTGATGTTCTAGCTGCAGTCCTGATTTTGCCCAGCCAATGATTCCATGACGGTAGATCCTGATATCATTGTACCCCATCTGTTCGGCCAGACTGGCCGCTCTGGGACTATATACTCATAAATATCCCATACAGTAAAAGACTAGAGGAATATCTCGAGAGAAAGGCAGAGTCGATAGTTTTTCAAGCTTGCCTATGGGATAGTTTATTGATCCAGGCAAGTGCATGTGGTCATAAATTATTTTAGGAAGAACATTTACCAGGGCAAAGTCTTGATCCGATGTTATCATTGCTTGCAGCTCACCTGTAGAAATTTCTCGTGGCTGAGACTGAACATGATAACAATCTAAGTGGAGAAGGAGTGGTAAAACCAATGCCATTACACGAAAATGCAGATATGTGTCTCTTAACATACTATCAGTAAACCGTTTATGTGCCTCAAAATCCAGAAAGCTATAGCTTTTTTATCATCTCCTGCGACCATTTTTTAAACGACAAGCTATTGGCTCCGTCCAATTGTGAAGCTACGGCAACTGTCAAATCGGTGAGTTCGTTTTTATAGATTCTCTCTGGAGTTGATTCGAAACTTTCAAATGCTTCATCAACAACCAGGTCAGCAGCAGGACCAAGGTAATCGGTTACAGCTTCTATCAAAGACTCCATGAAAAAAACAGCTTTCTCTGATTCGAGTAACGCATCCTTGAGTTCCACTACTTTGGCCAAGCCCAGTTTGTATAATTTTAAGAGATAAACCAAAGCCACAAGGTCTGTTATCTTGGTTTTCTTGATAATCGACTTTATAGGGGTTCTGCCATCCAATGCTAGAGCTACTTTCAGCTCATCAGGTTTAAAATTCCGAACCCCTTCAAAATTATCGGCTGACATCAAAAAGGAGTGATTCTCCAGTGGAATGGTCGCTTGGATTTCTGTAGATTTCTCATCGATCTTTTTTAACTGGAGAAGGTATTTGGCAATATCGACCCCAGCTGAGGTATTAGCTGAATTGATGGGCTCCTCAATAAACTCATATAAAAAAAAGAGCCAGAGTGCCACCTCTTTCAATGCTTGGACACCTTGCTGACTACCCTTTTTTATATAGAGGAGCTCACCTTGTTTTATGACAATGGTTGCAGTTCTGCCATCTTCGTGGGTAAGCTTGAGCTTACCCTCTTTACCTTGCTCAAGTAATGGATTCAGAATAGCATAGAGCGATTTAAGCATACAATTATTCCCCTGAGATAATTAATCGACTTAACTCCCTATTTTTTCTTCTTGATCATCTGGATCAGTTTCACTACGCTTAAACGCATCCTATTGAACGATCCGCAGAGAGCGCCAATCTCGTCGCTGGACATGTTTTCAATTGTTTTATGGAGATCTTTGCCTCTACTCATCCTGTCTGTGATAGTGGTCAGGTCAACGATTGGTTTGACCACGAATTTGTTGAGAAAGAACGAGATCGAAAGCATAATGATTGCTATTGCGACAAACCCGGCCAGGATTGTTTTTAGGGCAATTGTTTTCAACTCGTTTAGGGCAGTATCAATTGGAACATAGGTAATCAGTGTTGCCACTACATCATCTGTCTTCCACCCATATCCTCCGTCACCGGTGTACATTACCTGCTGTTCTTTTGGTGCATTTTCTTTTTGTCCGTGGCATTTCAGGCAACCCTTTTTGTTGACAACTGGTCTGGCCACATAGAAGACTTGTCCATCGTTCTGGGAAAGGGTCCCTTTTTTCATTACGACTTTTCTGTTACTTTTAAAATAGTTTATTATTTCAGTTTCCTGGAGGTTTGCTTTATTCTGGGGAAGTATTGGGTTAATGGTTGCCTGCTTAAAGGAGTATCCCTTTTGGTTCTCTGCAAAAATATCGGCAATGGATCGGACTACAAAAAAACCGGCCATAAGTTCTGGATGAAAACTATCTTTACCCGCCATCTTCACAGCGAGAGGACGCATGGTTTTCTTGGTGTATTCACGTGAGGCCATTGCAAACGAAGATATAAGTTCAGCCTTTTTTTGCGCTTCACTAAAAACTCTGTTGCGGGCTTCGTAGTAGTTAAAAGCGGCCACAAGTATTGAAGTAATAACGCCTATGATAAGTAAAACCAGATTGATTTTGATACGGATAGACATAAATGCCACCATTCTTAGGATTATTATAATAAATTAATTGATTGTTACATTGTAGGAAAGAATATCATAATGTTTTTTATTAGTCCAAACAAAAAGCTCAGAATTTCAGACACTAGTGATACTTTGTGGCATTAATAGGTGGTTGTTTTTAAGGTTAGGGGTGTAATTATTCTAAACTATTATAATATTTCAGCTGAATAAAGCCGCTATGATTTTCCCAACATCCTATTATTCTGTCGTTTTTTTCACTGATTATCAACTTTCAATGTGCTGTCCAATAGATTTCCAAAAGAATTTAATGTAGTTTTGGAGTGAAATTTGGTTGTGACTAAGCAGAAGACGCAATATGAGCGCCAAGGGATTACATATGCAGGAAGTGTCAAAAAAAATTATGACTATTTGTTCACAGCTTTAGTTAATTACTGTGAATGTTAACGGAGATGTGGATGATAATCCCTGGTGAATCCTATTGGCCGTCTGCAAATCAACGAAGATTATCAGTTACTTAATTGTTATCTTTTGCTATCGAGGAATTTAGTTACCTTTTGCAGGGCATGCTTTGTTTTGAGCTTGCGGATGTTGAAGAAAAGATGACGACAGTCGGAAATGTTGAGGGAATTGACATGTTGGATAACTTCAAACTCATTGCGGGTATGAGGATAGCCTGTGCTGCTTTCTTCGATTTCTTCCTTGGTAACTATCTTTGCATAGATAAGCGATCTGGCAGCAAGCAGGTTTTGCTGGTCGCCAGACATCATGTCATTTTTAAGGTATGCAATGGTTAGCTCATCCCCTGGACTGAAGAAAGTTCCGTGAAGATTGAGCTTCTCCAGGGCAAGTTGCTCAACAGAGACTGTTTCCAGTATATTCTTGGAAGGAAGCTGCTGCTGTAAAAAAGTGTTGAGCAGAACATGAATTGTGCCTGCTTCGATGAAGGCTGAACCACGTTCTGGGAGATGTTGTACAAGCGCCTCGGAGCGCAGGGTATCGCGCAGTCTGAAGCGTTCCGCATCTGCCTGGGCGAAGTGTTGCACTGCCTGGAGGATATTATCAAAATCACCTTTTTGCACAGCTTTGTAATAGTCAATCAATGCTGCTGTGGCATCTCGTTCTCGCAAATAGACTTGATAGCGGATAGAATCTTTATCCAGATCAGCGGGAGAATTACCATCGGCAAAGAAGAAGTGAATCTGCACCAAATGGTCGAGGAAGGGTTCGATTTGCTGAATTTCTTTACCCTCGTTATGCAGTGACCGCAAAAGTGTATACTGCTGCAGGGAAAACTCAGGATATTCCAAGTCCTGTTCCAGCATATATTCATCTATGGAAAGTCGCCCTTCCAGCATATCAAAAAAGTGCGGATGGGGCGGCTCTTCTAAAAATATTGCATCCTGCGTAGCCATCAACTCCGCAGTTATCTGCAGAGTCTCCGGTCGGTGGGTGGCATATACGAGGTTTATTACGTTGTTCATCTCAATAGCTTATGTATTAGCAATTATCTTGGGTGATGCCTTACGCGGTTGATAGTTGACTACCATCAAACCGATGGAAACCAGGAAAATTGAGCCCAGCAGACTGGCACTTAGCGGTTCCCCCAAAAGCACTACACCAAAAAAGACTCCGGAGACTGGCATGATAAAGATAAAGGAATGGAGAGCGGTTGCACCATAACGTTTTATAAGGGTATTCCACATGATAAAACCAAAAGAGGCCGTCACCACAGCCTGATAAAATAGTGCCGAGAGGATGGCTGGAGAGACAACCCTCACCATTGTGGCATCAAAGAGCAGTGCTGTCACCAAAAACAGGGGTACCGTCATCAGCATCGGGTAGACTGTGATCTGCAAAGGGTTATAGCTATCGATGATGCGTTTGATGATAACAACATTGCACCCCCACAGGATAATTGCCAGCAGGATAATCCCATCGCCCAGGCTGGAACTTGCAGTTGTCTGGATCGAATCAAAAAAGAGGAGTATTACTCCTCCAAAACCAAGGATGAGGCCGATAATCTTTCGCAGGGTGATTCTATCGTCCTTCAGGAAGAAGTGAGCAAGAACCATAACCACAAAGGGTAGTATGTTCGCAATCAGCGTTCCGTGTGAGGCCGTGGTCAGGTTCAGGCCGAAATAAAATCCGGACATCTGGATATAAAAAAGTACAGAGATCAGAGCTAAGGGTAGGAACTGCGCAAGACTCAGGCGTACCTCAATTTTTTGCCATTTGGCGTAGAGAATTAAAACTGTCGAAGCAACAGCAAAACGAATAAACACTGTGGTGAAAATACCGATGCCGCCGAGGCTTATCTTTATTGCAACCGCATTGGCACCGAAGAGGCTGCAGAGAAAAATGGTAAAAAGTGCTGCACGTAGCGGCAGTGAGCCGCTACCATGTTGACCGCCGGCCTGCTGCTCAACGTTTGCTTTTCCTGGTTGCAAGTCTGACCTCTATTATGCCGTTTGAATATCTTCAAACATCCACGGGCATTCCTGTTTACGTTTCTGCTCATAATTTCTGATGCTTTCAGCCTGCTTGAGCGTTAAACCAATATCATCCAAACCTTCCAGAAGGCACCGCTTGCGGTAAGCATCGATGGTGAACTCATAGGTTTTGCCGGTTGAAGAGTGAAGTGTTTGTTTCTCAAGATTAATCTGCAGGGTAAAACCTTCGTGGTCAGTTACCTCAATAAAGAGTTCATCGATAATCTTATCATCCAGGGTGAGGGGGAGGATACCGTTTTTAAAACAGTTATTATAAAAAATATCGGCGAAACTTGGGGCAATGATGGTTTTAAAGCCAAAATCAAGTAACGCCCAGGGTGCATGTTCCCTGCTTGATCCACAACCGAAGTTTTCCCTGGTGAGCAGCACTGTTGCTCCCTGGTAGCGGGGTTGATTGAGAATAAACCCATCTTGTATCTCCCGTTTGCTGCAATCCATCCCCGGTTGGCCTTCGTCCTTGTAGCGAATCTGGTCAAAGAGGTGTGGGCCAAAACCGGTTCGCTTAACCGATTTGAGAAACTGTTTCGGAATGATCAGATCGGTATCAATGTTTGCTCGGTCCAAAGGGACGGTTATGCCTGTATAGGTTGTAAATGGTTCCATAATGTTAGCTCCATTCCCGTATATCGACAAAATGACCGGCTACAGCCGCAGCCGCAGCCATAATTGGCGAAACCAGATGGGTTCGGCC
>CAZWVC010000183.1:0-8523 GCA_964637245.1 uncultured Desulfocapsaceae bacterium | reverse complement strand
TGGAGACAACCAGAGAGTTCAAAGAAGGCCAAATGATGCGCTACTTTCTGGTGGAAGACTCACCTTATTTCAAAATTATTAATTTTAATATTGCCGCCGGGGCAACATTTCCCGTGCATTCTCATGACCTCGATGGAGAACTCTCTATTTTGGTTATAGAAGGAGATGGCTTTTTCTTAGGTGAAGGAGATGAGGCCATACCTGCAAAAACCGGCGATATCCTGATCTCAGAAATCAGGGAACCTCATGGTGTCAGGGCAAATACAGATATGCGAATTATAGTAACAATTGCACCACCAATCTGATGTTTTGCCAAACAGCCGGTCTATGGCATTGACGGCACAAATAGACCGGCTGTTTGCCTTTCTCATCAAGATCAATCTTTATCTAAAACTATATAATCCCTCAATTTTTCAACCAAAGATTCTGGCAGTGGCTCTTTATAGAGAAAGGCCTGAGCTTCCTCACCGGTTATCTGGGCTTTTACTTCCACTGGCAATCCACGTAGAACAGCCATCCTTTCAGGATCCACTTTCTCTTTATCTATATGTGCCTTATTTTCCATTATTTGCTCCACCTAATGTTCAACTTGATTTATTGGATTTTGAAATAGCCTGATCGGGAGACAATCAACCACTAATTTCTCATTGGCTGATTAACACTAATTATTCTACTCTCTGATTCAAGATAGCACCTTGCTCCAACTTCACAATGACAAGGAAACAGACGCTATTTCAATAAGAGAAAATTAGCTGGAACAGGACTAATACCCCCCCCGCTGCCACGCCCGCTCATAGGCCGGCCATCCCGTAAGAAGTTGCCCCTTGCTGTTGGCCACAGTTGCATATTTTCGCGTGAGCCGGGAACTGTATAGATAAAGAAACCTGCGCCAAAGGTTTGAATGAGAATCTCCAGAGAACCATTACCGTTCGTGTCCATGATGGTCGGAGCTGCAGGTGCACCTTTACCATTGCCATTGGTTCCCTGTTGAGGAAGCTTGATATCATAAAGAACCTGACCTTTATTATTAAGCACAACCAGATAGCCGTGTGCTTTTCCTGGAGAAATATTATTAGGATCGCCGTAGGTAGTAAAGACAAGTTCCGGTGAGGAGTCCCGATTCAAATCGACAACCATAATCTCTGAGGCATACATTATTGAACGGCCATGGCGAAAATTATAGCGCCAGAGACGTTTGGCAGTAGACGATGTGCAGTATATATAGCCATCATGGGCGGCATAGAGAATCTCCAGTTTGTTATCCCCGTTAATATCGACAATGGTAGGTGCAGGAGGATTTCGCGGTGGGTACCAGCTTCTCCCACCACGCGGCAGAGGATAACCAGAGGAAGGCAGATTTTCCCACCCCGGCAACCTTCTGGCTGAGCGAGAGCCGCTGCCATATGATCCTTCCAACACCATAATTGAATGATGCTTGGTATCATAGGGTACATTCTTCTCCACATTGGCAACACCCACCACTTCATTTTTTCCGTCACCATTGATATCTGCAACCGATGGTGGAGAAGCAGTCCATTGCATCCATTTTTGCGTATTGGGGTGCGGCCATGCACCAGTGTGGAGGTTGTAGTGATTCTTCTCAACCTGCGGGCTAAACCAACGAATGAACTGTCCCCAATTCAAGCGGTTACCTTTGTATTGTGAAGATCTGTTGGTAAAATAGGGTGAAGCAAGCTTGCTGATACCGGTATGCTCAAACACATTAATCTGATGATTATCAAAAGTGACGATTATTTCCTTTTCAGGATCGTCATCAAGATTGCCTATTCCGACATTTAACCCATAACAGCCATACCCATTATTCCCCGGACCATTAACGTTGCCATCATTGCCGTAGCCATTAGCCGTATTGTATCGAGGCCAGGCCTGAAAACTCAACCCTGGCGGTTGGTAGCGGTTGCCATTTGCAGAGAAAACGAAGACCTGAGCCCCATCAGATTTTGTCTGGGTGGTGGTAGCAACCACCTCTATTGAGCCATTATTATCCAGATCACCGGCTGCAAGGCCTCTGGTTTCCGGACACTGTCCTGCAGAACAAGTGGTGGCAGGCCATCCACTTTTTATACTTAGTTTGTTATTTCGCCATTCATAAGCGGCCACATTACTGCCACTGCCAACAACAACTTCAAAAATGTTATCATTATCCAGATCAGCAACAACTGCGGGTGCATAAATCCTGGAATCATGTGGATAACCAGACCCATGCGGAGCCTCATCAAGCAAATTCCCGGAAGAATCCCAAACATAAATATCATAGAAAGTTGCAATGATTTTCTTATTACCACTTCCTAGGCTATGGACAATCGGGGAACCAAACCATGAGGTACCTGTCCATTTTATTTGTTTGACAAAAACCGGTTTTTGCACAGGAGCACTGCTTACCGATGTGACTGAGAAAAAAAACAGGATACCACATGATATCAGAAGATTTCGTATACGCATAATTTCAACTATTATAAATAATGTTCAACCGTTCAGCACCAACAAACCGTTAGTCGCTGTGTTCACATCCTATTATATCTACTGGAATTTAATTATGCCAGGGGTGAGCAAATAATTCCTTGCTACAAATAGAACTAAACCTAACTACAATCAGCCGCCACCATATGGATATTTTAGTAAAGGCCAAGCTGTCTAGCAGAAACTAATGGCCTAATATTGCCATAAACACAACTACCTACAAGGTACTTAAAATTTTGATAAATAAAATTATTTTCTTTTACACCTAAAAGGCTCTAGTGTCTCCTGCTAAAATAATCAATAAATTGAAGACTCAGCTAACATCATACGACAATATTGGTCCATTTTTCCTGTGCTTTACCAGTTCACCTTGATTTTTGATGATAGAGGAAATATAAACTCTTGAGCTTTTCTAAAAAACATTGAAACTGAGATCTAGCGAATGGAAAATCACAATTTAGCTATCGCTTAGAAAAACGCTTAGACACAACTGCCTATCGGTATAATACCGACTATCACAGGAACAACCCAGTATACATAAGGAATTTCATGAAAATAGGGATAATCGGCCTGCCACAAACAGGAAAAAAAACGCTTTTTCAAACCCTAACTGGAAACGAATTGCGCGAGCAATCGGGCCCACCAAAGCCTTTACCTGGAACCGCCGAGATAATTGATGACAGATTTGACAAACTGGTAGATCTCTATTCTCCCAAAAGTGAGGTTCGGGCGAGAATAGAACTGATGTTGTTGCCCAAACTTGAACAGGAAAATATTGTCAAAGGTGATATTTTCAAGGATATCGCCGATGTTGATGCAATATGCCACGTCATTCGTGTCTTTGAGGATGAGTCAGTTTACCATGCAGAAGGATCTATTAATCCTGTACGCGATTTGGAGATGATCGATGCAGAGCTGTTGATGCATGATCAAATATTCGTGGAAAAACGAATTGAACGAATAGAGCTCTCAATAAAAAAGAAAAAGGATGAACAACAGGAGAAGGAACTCGTTCTCCTGCGAAATATACTTAACCACCTGGAAGAAGAGAAACCTCTGAGGCTTATGGAAATAGCAGCAGACGATGAATTTCTGATAAAAAGCTATCCGTTTATAACCCGAAAAGAGATGATTCTGGTATTCAACGTTGCAGAAGAAGAACTCAGTGACAGCGATATACTTAAGCAAGTACAACAGAAATGCAAGGCTGACAAAATGGAGGCAATGATAGTTTCAGCACAGGTTGAATCAGAAATTGCCCTACTTGACTCTACCGAGGAGAAGCATATTTTCCTTGACGATCTGGGAATACAAGAGGCAGCTCTCGGAACTTTAACACGTTTATGTCTCAGAGCTTTGGGACTTATTTCTTTTTTCACCGTGGGAGAAGATGAAGTTCGCCAATGGCTGGTACGCAGCAAATCAACAGCGCCTGTAGCAGCAGGAGTTATTCATTCAGATCTTCAGAGAGGCTTTATTCGAGCTGAGGTAATGAAATATGATGAACTCAAAGAATACGGGAGTGAAGCGGAATTAAAAAAAGCTGGAAAAATGAATCTTGAAGGCAAGGACTACATTGTTGAAGATGGCGACATCTTGAATATCAGATTCAAGGTGTAGCGAACAGGAATGCGGGCTAAACCCGCATCTCTGTTATAACATGAAATAATTATAGCAAACTGCTAATCTTCAATAGCAAAGCGGGCAAATTCACTTTTTCCCGGAATAAATTCTCCTACGGGTACAAGTTTCTGATTGGCTTTGACACAATCAACAACAATTTTCCAAACTTCATCTATATCCTTAATTTCCTGATCATTTTCTGGTGTAAACTCAACAAGATTGTGATTAATTGCAATTTTCATCTTCTCACCTCACGTTAGGAATAAAGAATTTTCAGGATCCCAAATCTAATTGGTATCCCGCCAAGTTTTTTTTTACAACAGCCCAACCTTTAATTATAGTAACAGTAGTATTACACAATTCTTTTCAGGTCAACATCCTCTCCTTTTCATTATCCATTCACAATTGCCTTAATCTCTGCCACATTTGACCGTAATTCCTTAAAACATTGTGTTTCTCGCGGACATATACAGTTGCAGCTTGCCCCATTTTTGTCCGAAGTTTGTCATCTTCGATTAGGTTTTGTAAATTATCAATGAATTGTATTTCTGCAGCAGCCGGTGAAAGAAACCCCGTTTCATCATGAAGAACAGCTTCCTTTGCCCCCCAGTCGGAAAACGCGACAACTGGTAAGCTGCAGGCTTGTGCTTCAAGATATACCATACCCAGTGATTCATCTATTCCAGGAAAGGCAAAAATATCGGCAGCGCTATAGTAATCGGGCAACATTGTTCGATCTACCTTACCTAAGAATACAACTTTTTCACCAAGAGCTTGCATTGCTGCATTTTCAATTAATCCACGGTTGCTACCGTCCCCTGCAAGTATGAGGAGTATATCACAGCCTCTTTCCAGGAGTGTTTGACAATATGAAATTACTTTGAGGATCCCATCTGTCTTTACCCCTGGTCGAAACATAGCTGCGCTCATGATTATCACCCGCTTGCCTGCTTGCAACTCCCTGCGTATTCTTTGCCTTGCTTCCCGGTTGAAACCAAATTCCTGAGGTTGCAAACCAGGAGGAATATAGTGCACGCGGTCAACCGGCATTATCCGTTTAAGGTTGATTGTGTCACTTTTCTTGTTGCTAAAAATATATGCCGCTTGCTGCAGCGCAAAACGATTGAGGTAAAATCCCGCAATGGTTTTTAGGGACCTGCGTCTCTTGGTGGAATAGATACCTTGAAAAATAGTATACGGAATGCCCAAAATCATGCAGCACAGGGAACCAAGAATATCTGGGGCCTTGTAATATGAGTGATATGTTAACCATATATCTGGCGGGTTTTTTCTACACAAGTACAGCACTTTGAAGAGCTCAAAAACCATCACGGGCCAAAGATATGGCTTAAGGTAGAGCCATCGGCAACGAAATCTTGATATAAGGTGAATCTCAGCGCCCTGTTGTTTTAGGTAATCGTAGATTTCAGTGCCGATAATCAAATCACCAGAGGGGTTATGGTGCCCCATTGGCTTGAAAGGCATGTAGTAGGCTATTTTCATAGTATACAGGAGAATTATCCGAGGCTGCGCTTGCAATTCCAGACGTAAACCAATATCTTGAGTGCTGCCGGTAGAATTTGGCACAGTTTAGCGAGCCTTTTCTTTTTCGCAACATTTAACTTATGGAAGATGTGTTTATGGGTGATCTCCCCAGATTAGATGTACTGCTGTATGCCCATGATGGCAGAGGTCTTGGTCATGCCAGCCGAACTATCGCTATTGGAATGGCATTACGAAGATTATTTCCAGAACTGCGTGTGTTATTTATCTCGGGATGCAACATCTCCCAGGAATTAATCGGCGCTGCACCACTTGACTGGCTTAAGCTTCCTTCATATGAAACCAGGGTTATTAACGGGAAGTCACAGGGCTTATCAGGGCGAAGTAATTATACAGACCGAGAGCTCGGAGAATTACGCACGGAGCAACTTCGCCAGGTAATGCAATTGTATCGTCCTAAAGTGGTCTTGGTTGATCATTCCCCCCAGGGAAAACACAAAGAACTCGTGGCTGCATTAGAAGAAAGTAGATTGATTGGTACGATCTGGGTTTTGGGAATCAGGGCTGTTATGGGCGAGGTAAGTCAACTTCAGTCAGATTTGGCAGCCTCTCTTTTTAAGGATCACTATGCAACCGTCTTTTGGTATGGCGATTCTGCTGTATTGGGTAGTTCCCAGCTTGAGAAAATACATAATCGTTTTGCAACCCAACCAATTGAATGCGGTTATGTTTCCAGGATATTAGAATTCAACAATTTAAAAAGCACTCCTCAACAACATAAGACTGGAGGGTTAGTTTCCGTACCCTGGTTTGGTGAAAAAACAGCCGATTTCTTGAATTGTCTCGCACGCGTTCTCGCAAATATCAGGGATAAATATGGGAAATGGCATATTTACCTCGATGATTCCGATAGTAGGTCAGAAGAATTCTTCACCCTCTTTGGACAATTACCATATTGTACTATTGAAAGACCGAACCACAGTTACATGGATATCCTCGCTGACTCAAAATGTGCAATAATCTATGGTGGATACAATAGCCTCATGGATGTTCTTAGTCTTTCAGTACCCTCCTTGGTTATCATGCGTGACATGCAGGATGATGAACAAGAACTCCACCTCAACAAGCTTTTACCATCATCCAATCAGCAATTGATAACGCTTAACGAGCAGTGTAACGAAGAAAGTCTATATACATCGCTCATCAAATTATACGAAAACAAATACGAAGTGGCAGTTGCGGCAGACTCACCTAACCTTAATGGTGGAGAATGTGTTGCAACACATATTGCAGCCTTGCTTGGAAAAGACCACATAAGCTAACATATTGGAAAAATAGCTAATTTTTTCCTGGGAAAATCATTCAGCAACACTCTTAACGAAAAACAAGATCCTTTCTTGCTTGATAACTTTTTTAAATATATACTCAATCTAATGTATCTATTTATTGTTGGGGTAAAACAATATGCCTGAAGAAGACTTAAAGCACCAGAATGAAATCTGAAGATAACTTATCTATTCACATCAGTAATCCTCTAAATTTTGCCATTCTCGTTCACCGTCCTGACGGCACGATCAGCAAATGTAGGGGCAGAACAAAACAGTTACTGGGATATAGTCAGCAACAACTTGTTGGTAAGAAAATCGAAGAGCTTGATCTTTTATTTATCCAGAAGAATGGTAAATCGATTTCACCCGAGTCTTATCCTATTCAACAGGTTATCGACCACAATAGAGAGATAAAAGATGAGTTATTTGGGGTATTCATCAACACCGAGCGGTCCATTAACTGGGTAAAGGTAACTGGATACCCTAACAAGAATATTGATGGAAATATTCTTGAGGTCATCACCACCTATCAGGAAACAGAGCTCCATCCATCAATGATTACTTCTCCCCCACTTTCTTCCAACGCCAATGATATATGGGAAAAAACATTTGATGCATTACAGGATGTGGTAACGATACTCGCACCGGACCTCAAAGTTATCCGTGCTAATAAAGCAACATATAGGATCTTTGATATCACCGAAGATGAATTAATTGGAAAACCTTGTTATGAGGTATTTCAAGGACGTGATGAACCATGTGTAAACTGTCCGGTATGGCAACCAGAGCCATCGTCATCGGCTACAGAATCTAAAATCATCTACAACCAGCGCTTGGATAGATCTTTTGATGTCTCTTCTTCTCCTGCTTTCGCCGAAGATGGAACACTCCAGTTCCTCATTCACTCTGCCCGAGATGTTACTCAAAAAATCAAGAATGAAGATCAACGAAATATACTCTCTGCTGCGGTAGAACAGATAACCGAGTCAGTTGTGATTACCGATGAGTTTGGCGCTATACAATATGTGAATCCATCCTATACCCAGACAACAGGCTATACTCTCCAAGAGGTGATCGGTAAAGATCTCAGTTTCCTCAATATAAATCCTGACAGTGAATCCATTTTTCAGGAAATTAATTCAACCTTGCAGGCTGGAGCGACCTGGGAAGGACGCCTGACAAATAGAAAAAAGGATTCAGCTATCTTTGAGGAATATGCCACAATTTCCCCTCTTTCAAAAGGTGAAGGACAGATCAGTAATTTTGTCGCTGTAAAAAGAGATGTTACTCAAGAGGAACAGCTGCGTATCCAGTTGCAGCAATCATCAAAGATGGAAGCTATAGGAACACTCGCTGGCGGTATTGCCCACGATTTTAACAATATCCTTTCTGCCATGATTGGTTATGGGCAAATTGCCAAAGGAAGATTGCAACAAGATGATCCCCTTCTTACCGATATTGAGCAAATCCTTCAAGCTGGTGATAGAGCTGCAAATCTTGTCAAACAGATCCTGGCGTTTAGTAGACGGGATACCCAGGAAAATTTTTTACCGATTCAGTTACAATATATTATAAAAGAGGTAATGAA
>CAZWVC010000182.1:0-8524 GCA_964637245.1 uncultured Desulfocapsaceae bacterium | reverse complement strand
CTGGGGTGTCATTACCAGTTTTTGTACAAGCTTTAGCTGTTGTCTGAGTTCCAGTGCCATATCTCTTCTTTACATGCTGAAATTTTCGCCGAGGTACATCTTTCGTGCTACTTCACTTTCGATTATATCATCGGCAACACCACTTGTTAATATTTGTCCTGAATTCATAATGTAGGCAAAATCACAAACCTGCAGGGTCTCTCGGACATTATGGTCGGAAATGAGTATACCCAGGCCTTTGTCTTTTAATTTCCGAATAATTTTCTGGAGTTCGGTAACAGCCAACGGGTCAATACCTGCGAAGGGTTCATCGAGCAGGATAAATCGCGGCCGAGTTGCCAGGGCACGCATAATTTCGACCCGGCGCCGCTCACCACCTGAGAGGGCATGACCTTTGTTATTGCGTAAATATTCTATTTTGAGATCAGCCATCAGCTCTTCGATTCGGTTGTTGATTTCATTTTTGGTTAGCCCCAGTGGTTCAAGAATAATCCGGACATTTTCCACAACAGTCAGTTTTTTAAAGACCGAAGGCTCCTGGGCCAGATACGAGATACCCTTGAGTGCTCGTTTATGGATCGGTAAATTGGTAATCACCTCGCCATCCAGCAGCACATTGCCATCATTTGGTCTGATAAAACCTGCTATAGAGTAAAATGACGTAGTTTTTCCTGCTCCATTTGGGCCGAGCAGGCCAACAACACCGCCGGTTCTAACCTGGAGACTCACTCCATCAACAACGGTTCTGCTACCGTACTTCTTCACTATATTTTTAGTTTCAAGCAAGGTCACAATGGACTTCCCCCCGGAATATGCTTCTGTTTACTGTTCCAGAATAGTCATATTGACTCTGCCTGATTTTTTCGAGGCCGGTTTATCTCCCTTGCTCAGGGTTTTTGCACCGATAACCTCTGACTGACCTGTATCCAGATGGTAGTCGATCCTTTCACCCTGTACCTTGTTCTGGCCTTTATATGCCTTGGCATTACCGATGAGCTGCACAAGATTCTTCTTGGAAAAGTAATGCATAGTATCAGAGGTTCCAAGCCACTCTTCACTGGTCACTTCAACATTTCCAATGCAGATTATTTTTTCAACCTGTTGGGCATTCTTGGCTTTTTTCTTGGAATCATCATCGGTTTCTATATAAAAAATAGTCATTTCGTCTGAGCGGATGCGCACATCACCTTGCCGGGCATCAACATTTCCCGAAAAAATAACGGTTTGCGAATCCTCCTTTGCCGTCATTTTATCGGCTTGTATCTGAATAGGCTGATCGACCGCTAACCCATTCGTGCAAAAGAAAAGGGTAAAAATAATTGATATAACGGTTATATAACTATATTTCAAAGAAGGTATATTCCTCTTCATTGTTCACTCCAAAGCGAAAAAAAAGCTCTTAGATGCAAATTACGAGCCTGTTATACCTTAATCGTTTTTTCTTGTAAAGGGAAGGTATGAATGTCTCGTTTGAAAGAGTGCTTTACTATTATGTGCCGAAAAAGTAAAATGCGTCAATGAAAATACATCGCTGTTGTTCTGTAAGCTTTTGAAATTTCATTGGTAATTTTTCTTTACAGGTGCCATACGGAGCACTGCTTTCTGTGATCACTCAATAGTAACGCATATTGTGCAGCTGGCAATTGCTGCGCCGAAATTATTTATAATTATTCGTAGTTGCATAGATATATAGACGAGGAAGAAAAAAATGCAGGCAAGTATAGAACGGGCAAAGGTTCTTATCGAATCACTGCCCTACATGCAGGAATTCAGACGTAAGACTGTAGTCATCAAATATGGTGGACATGCTATGGTTGATGAGCATTTAAAGAAGCAGTTCGCTCTAGATGTCATCCTTCTCAAGCACATAGGTATTAACCCGGTTGTTGTGCATGGGGGCGGCCCGCAGATAAACACCTTTCTCGAAAGACTTGATATTAAGCCAAACTACATCCAGGGCATGCGGGTAACCGATGGCGAAACCATGGACGTAGTTGAGATGGTACTCGTGGGCAAAGTTAATAAGGAGATTGTCGGCCAGATAAACCATTGCGGCGGCAAGGCTGTGGGCCTTTCCGGCAGAGATGGCGATCTGGTCTGTGCTCGTAAGCTGCAGGTAAGCAAGGCGGTGGCGGATAATGCCCCGCCCGAGCTTATCGATCTTGGCAGAGTAGGTCAGGTTACCAGGGTAAACCCCAGCGTTCTCCAAGGTCTGGAACGCGAAGAGTTCATTCCGGTGATTGCCCCCGTGGGAGTTGGTGAAGATGGCCAGGCGTATAATATCAACGCTGATCTGGTGGCGGGTGCCATTGCGGGCGAATTGAATGCGGAAAAACTCATACTGCTTACCGATGTTGCAGGCGTAAAGGATAAGGAAGGAACTCTATTAACAACCATTGAAAACAGTCAATTGGAATCACTTATTGACGAAGGCACTGTTGCTGGCGGCATGATTCCCAAGGTTCGCTGCTGTGGTGACGCCCTGAAAAACGGCGTGGTTAAGACTCACATTGTCGATGGCCGCGTAGAGCACGCAATTTTATTGGAGATGTTTACCCGCGATGGCGTGGGTACACAAATTATATAATGAGTGATAACAAAGATATACAACAATTAAACGATGCAGTTTTTGTAAATAATTACATCCGGTATCCAGCCGTGATGGTAAAGGGGGAGGGGTGTCTGCTCACAGCTGATGATGGTAACCAATATCTCGATTTTCTTTCAGGTATTGCAGTATGTTCCTTAGGACATTGCCACCCGGCGGTGACGGCTGCCATTCAACAGCAGGCGGCAGAACTCGTTCATGTTTCCAACCTTTATTACACCAAACCGCAGACCGAGCTTGCAGAAATGCTTATAGCCAATTCATTTGGCGATAAAGTTTTCATGTGCAACAGCGGGGCAGAGGCTAATGAAGCAGCCATCAAACTGGCACGGATTCACAGCCCAAAAGGGCGTTACCAGATCCTGAGCCTGGAGGGCTCTTTTCATGGAAGAACCCTGGCCACCGTTGCCGCAACAGGCCAGCCAAAGTTTCATCAGGGCTTTGAACCTTTACCCGAAGGTTTTGTCCATTTGCCCTTTGGTGAGCTTGACGAGTTGGAGAAGAACATCACAGAATCCACCTGCGCAATAATGTGTGAACCGATCCAGGGAGAGAGCGGGGTCCGGCCACTGCCCCTGGAGTATCTGCAGGCAATCCGCAAGCTGTGTGATAAACATGGTCTGCTGCTCATCTTTGATGAAGTGCAAACTGGTATAGGGCGATGCGGTACCCTTTTTGCCTACGAGCAGTATGGTGTTGTACCAGATATCATGACCTTGGCAAAAGCCCTGGGCAATGGCATGCCCATCGGGGCAATGGTAACCACGGCAGAGCTGGACGATTCTCTGGTTCCAGGTACTCATGCCTCCACCTTTGGAGGCAATCCGGTGGCCGCTGCTGCTGGTGTTGCAGTAATGAAAACCATGCTGGCCGATGGTTTTCTCGCAGGGGTTCAACAGCGGGGAAAATATCTGCAAAACAAGCTTCTCGGATTGGTGCCGCGTTATCCTGAACTGCTTAGCGGTACACGAGGAGCAGGTATGCTACAGGCATTGGTACTTACCGAACAGGGGGTAACCAAAGGCACTGATATTGTCAACACCATGTTTTCCCGCGGTATTCTCATCAACTTTGCCGGGAACAGTGCTCTGCGCTTTGCTCCACCGCTCATTGCCACAGAGCAGGAAATTGATAAGGTAGTTGCTGCCCTTGCGGATGTATTAGGGGAGTTGTCTGCCTAAGCCGTTTCCAATGTAACTTGACCCGCATTTTCTAACAAATAGAGGCCACTTGTTGGGAGCCTCAGATTCCCTGACTTCTGCCTAATAGTATTTGTGAGAAATGCGGGTAATAAAATATCACCATGGCAGTCTATTGATTTTCTTTGCAAATCAGCTCTTTTTTTTGTAACTATAAAAGTTTTCTCCCACGAAAAGTGAGTGCAGCAATCGGGGAGTCTGAGATACTATGGAAGACTGCCTTTCCAATACGGAGATATGGTGAACAGAGTGGCCAAGCATTTATTATCATTAGAGGACTTTACCGGGGAAGAGCTGAAGCGGTTTATTGACCGGGCGATTGAGCTGAAAAACGAGAGCAAATCAGGTATCAAGCACCGCCATCTCGAAGGAAAAACCATTGGTCTTATCTCGGAAAAGCCGTCAACCAGGACCCGGGTATCATTTGAGGTTGCCATGTATGGCCTGGGCGGTCAGGTTATTTATCTTTCCGGTGGAGACACTCAGCTTGCCAGATCCGAACCACTGAAGGATATGGCACGGGTGATGTCCCGCTATGTTGACGGCATGGTAATCAGGACCTACGGTCAAGAGATGATCGATGAGTTTGCCAAATATTCTACCGTACCGGTAATTAATGCCCTGACCAATCTGCTCCATCCCTGCCAGATACTCAGTGACATCATGACGGTTATTGAGAAGAAGGGTGACATCGAAAATCAGAAAGTGGCATGGATAGGAGATGGCTACAACATGGCGAACTCCTGGATACAGGCTGCCTCAATTATCGGATTTGAACTGACCCTGGCCTGCCCCGAGGGGTTTGATCCTGACAGTAGCATTATGGAACGCGGTAGAGCACGAGCTCAGAAGCCAATCACTTTACTGCGCGATCCGGCTGAGGCGGTCAAGAATGGTGATGCGATCAATGTAGATGTCTGGGCTTCCATGGGGCTGGATGATGAACTGGAAAAGAGAATTGAGATCTTCAGTCCCTATCAGCTTAACGATGAGCTCCTAGCTAAGGCTCCGGCCGATGCCATCGTGATGCATTGCCTGCCTGCTCATCGGGGTGAAGAGATAACTGAAGAGGTGCTCGAATCCGAGCGCAGCGTAGTCTTTGACCAGGCAGAGAACAAGATGCATATCCATAGGGCAATATTGGATTTACTCCTCACGGATAGTTTGTAAAAACAGAAGGATAGAGCCTTTTACATAATGAGGGTTTTGTTTCTGAATCAAGGCATGTAATTAATATCTCGAGGATAAAATTTTTGAGTATAACGCAGAGTCTGGATAAAAAGACAGTTTTGCAAGAACTCGAATAGTATAGGGTTACTCCCGTATAAGTATATTGAGGTAAAGTATGAGTGTGAACAAAATAGTGCTGGCATATTCAGGTGGGCTTGATACGTCGGTAATCTTAAAATGGCTTGAAAATGAATATGATTGCCCGGTAATCGCCTATTCAGCAGATATCGGCCAGGAAGAAGATTGGGAGGCGGTACGGCAAAAAGGACTGACCACCGGTGCCGAAAAAGTGATTATCTCCGATCTGAAAAAAGAGTTTGTCGAAGACTATATCTTTCCTGCTTTCCGGGCAAACGCTATTTACGAGGAGACCTATTTACTGGGTACCTCGATAGCCCGGCCTTTGATAGCCAAGGAACAGGTGCGCATTGCCCAGACAGAAGGTGCCAATGCGGTGAGCCATGGGGCCACCGGCAAAGGCAACGACCAGGTGCGTTTTGAACTGGGGTATATCGGTCTTGACCCAAGTTTGAAGATTATCGCGCCATGGAGAACCTGGGACCTGAATTCCCGCAAGAAGCTGTTAGAGTTTGCCAAACAACATGATATTCCCGTTCCGGTTACCAAGGAAAAACCCTATAGCTGCGATGAGAACTTACTTCACATCAGCTATGAAGGCGGAATCCTCGAAGATCCGTGGAATGAGCCGGATGAAGCAATGTTTCAGATGACAGTTTCACCGGAAAATGCACCAGACAAGCCAACCTATATGGAGATTGACTTTGCCGGTGGTGATCCGATTGCCCTGGATGGCCAGAAAATGGAACCGCTGGAACTGTTCACCATGCTGAACAAGCTGGGCGGTGCCAATGGAATAGGCAGGCTGGATATGGTGGAAAACCGTTATGTGGGGATGAAATCTCATGGTGTTTATGAAACCCCGGGAGGCACCATATTGCGAAGAGCTCACCGTGACCTGGAAACGATAACCCTGGATCGTGAGGTGATGAAGATTCGCGATTCTCTTATTCCCAGGTACTCCGATCTCATCTATAACGGTTTCTGGTTTTCGCCCGAGCGCGAACTATTGCAGAAAACCATGGATGAGACCCAGAAAACCGTCAACGGTACGGTACGGCTCAAGCTGTATAAAGGCAACTGCATTCCAGTTGGGAGAAAATCGGATACTTCACTCTACCAGGAGAGCTTTGCCACCTTTGAAGAAGATGATGTTTATGATCAGGGCGATGCCACCGGCTTTATCAAGCTGAACGGTCTGCGCTTAAGAATTCAGGCATTGCAGAAATAATTGATAAGAAAATGAGCAAACACACAACAGACGGATCTGAAAAACTGTGGGGCGGCCGGTTTGGCGAAGCCACGGCAGGGTCGGTAGAGGCTTTTTCCGCTTCGATTCACTATGATTCGAGACTGTATAAATACGATATAGCCGGGAGCAAGGCACATGCCACCATGCTCAAAGAGCAGGGCATCCTGAGCGAGCAGGATCTGGGCCTGATCATCAACGGTCTGAGTGAAATAGAGGCTGAAATTGAACAAGGAGAGTTCCAGTTCAAACGCGAACTTGAAGATGTTCATATGAACATCGAAAAGGCGCTGGTGGACAAAATCGGTCCGGCAGGTGCTAAACTGCACAGTGCACGGAGCAGAAACGATCAGATAGCACTTGATTTAAAAATGTACCTGCGCGACCAATGCGATTTTTTTGTCGATCTGCTCACCGCAGCGCAAAAAGCCTGTGTGAAACTGTCCCGTCAGTATCTTGGTAAGATCATGCCTGGTTATACCCATGTGCAGAGGGCGCAGCCAGTGCTGGTATCCCATCATATGCTTGCCTATTATGAGATGTTTGGTCGTGACCGGGAAAGAATACTGGATTGTCGCAAACGAATCAATCTCTCCCCGCTTGGCTGTGCGGCTCTGGCGGGTTCCGGTCTGCCCATTGATCGGGAGAGTGTTGCTCTAGCACTGGGATTTGATGGAGTTACGGCAAATTCCATGGATTCTTCGGCCGATCGGGATTTTGCCATTGAGTTTGTTCATTGTCTGGCACTCATTCAAACCCATCTCTCGCGTATTTCCGAAGAGTTGGTTTTTTGGTCAAGTCAGGAATTTGACTTCGTCAATATTGCCGATAAGTTCTGCACCGGCTCATCGATTATGCCGCAAAAAAAGAACCCGGATATTCCCGAACTGATTCGCGGTAAAAGCGGCAGGGTCATAGGCAGCTTGATGACATTGTTTACTTTGATGAAAGGCTTGCCTCTCACCTACAACCGTGATATGCAGGAAGACAAAGAACCGATATTTGATGCCATTGACACGGTATCCTCATCCCTTGCCATAATGGCAGAGCTCCTGGAAAATTTGCAGTTCAATACCGAGCGGATGCGGGAGGCTTCGGATACCGGTTTCATGACCGCCACCGATCTGGCCGATTATCTGGTAATGAAAGATGTGCCCTTCCGTGATGCACATGGTATTGTTGGGAGGGCGGTAGCCTTCTGTATTGATAAGGGGTGCGAGCTTGCAGATCTGGGGCTTGAGGAATTGCAGCAATTTTCCCCGGTAATAGATGATGATGTATATGGCGTCCTTACTGTGGAAGGGTCAGTCAACAGTAGAATTTCAACCGGCGGTACAGGAAGAGAGAGAGTAGAGGAAGCAGTAGCGAAAGCTGAAAAACAATTGGGAATGGTAAAATGAAATTTTTGAAAAGCTCATGTATTACCGGTTCACTCTTATTGCTTGGTGTACTTGTATTCACCGGAGGATGCGGTTTAAAAACCAATCCGGTACCTCCACAGACCGTAGTACCGCAGGCCATCGAGGACCTGCGTTACAGCCTGGACGAAAAGGGAGCCACTTTAACCTGGACCTATCCCCTGGCAACGGTTGCTGGCGAGAATATTGCCGATATCCTGAGCTTTGATCTCTACCGGGCTGAAATCCCGCTTGCTGATTACTGCAGCAGCTGTCCTATTCCCTTTGGCAAGCCTTTAGAGCTGCCAGGTGGTGCAACCGGTGTAGAAACCAGGAGTACCGCTCGACATGTCAGCGGTCTGCTGCGTTCCGGCAACAAATATTTTTTCAAGGTCAGTTCAAGATCCAGCTGGTTTGCCGCTAGTGCAGATTCAAACATTGTGAACTTTGTCTATCATACCCCTGCCGCTGCTCCGCAGAATGTTAAAACCAGGGTTGGTAAAAGCGAGGTAATACTTGACTGGACTCCGGTCACAAGCCTGATTGATGGCAGTACTGCTGATCTGCCCATAAATTATCAGGTGTATAGAAGCCTGGATGGTAACAAGTATTCCAGAGTTGGCTCGGTCCAACCTAAATCTACTTTTGTAGATAATAAGGTACAGGCTGGCAAAACATATTACTATAAGGTTGAGACCAGCATGCAGTACCAGAATGAATCATTGGATGGCTCTCTCAGCGAGGCTGTTACCGCAAAGGTGCT
>CAZWVC010000181.1:0-8536 GCA_964637245.1 uncultured Desulfocapsaceae bacterium | reverse complement strand
CCGGCAGGCATACAGACGGTTTTACCAGCCAGATCCGTACGGTTTTTCAATTGGTAAAAGTTACCGCTCAATGGGAGAATTTCATCACACCCGTTGCTTTCGATGATGCACTGTAACTGAGCCGCCTCTGCCTGAAAAAAAAGTGATGGAGAGATTATGACCCCCAAAAGAATTACCAACTGGCTAATTTTTTTTCCATAATATGCAATGATACACCTTTAAATCACAGTTACGGTTACTGCATAAAATCTAGAAATCCGGTATAATCCTCAGTAGTTGCGACATTCAAACAATGTTGTATCATTGCAACGTTAAAATGGCAAATATCATAGAGAGATAAACCGCCTGCTATACAGTTCCTTGAAACAGTTCCATCATTTTGGCCTGCATATTCTGGGTGACGATCTTGCGGCTATGACTGTTCTGTAACCTTTCACCCAGCAGCTTTCCTGCTTGTATCGCGGCCTCCATGACCTCAGGCTGCTTGGATACATCAGGTATCATGTTCTCGGTAATTTTAACCTCCGGGCCATGCAACATTGCTGGAACTCCAACCTGGCAGGTTTCACCGAAGCCGCAGCTGTAGCAGGACGCTGCCCCCTGGCCACTGACTTTTGCCACTGTTTCAATAAAGTTATACAGGAAGAATTTCTCAAGATCATCGGCAGGAAAAGAGCCACTGGTTCCACCAACTCCGACAGTCACGGCAAGTTTGCCCCAGAGGCTATCGCCTGTCTGATGACGAAACTGAAACCAGCGCTCCAAGAGGGCATGGGTCGTGGCATTCATGGTGGAGTAGTAATTTGGTGCTCCGATGACATAGGCATCGGCTTCAACGATGGCATCACGAATAGGAGTAAGATCATCTTCCACCTTGCAGATGTTATCCTTGACACATCCAAGGCAGGCGATACACCCCGATATCTGTTTGCCTCTCAACGAGACAAGTGTAAATTCGAGTCCAGTATTTTCAAGAACAGTGGTAACCAGCTTGTGAACACCCGACTGACTTGTTTTACGTGGACTTCCTGTTATTCCAAGAATTTTCATAATTGCCCCACTTAAATAATCATTTACGTCTAGTTTGCTGATTTCAGCCTTCCAGCATCTCTCGGACTATAACAGAAGAGCGTCTGCAGTTGTATTAAATCTTCATTAATTGCCATCCACTTGTTCACTTCTGAAAAACAGAGATATATGGTGTAACTTTTCGTAGTCTTCACAAGAATATTTTGAAATACATTAATAATCACGCTAAACTTTAATAATGATAACTGATTTCAAGATAACAGTTGAACTCATAGGTGGTCTTTCAGCAAATAGACAATGGACAGAAAAGACACAAATCGATCCCCACACAGATTAGGTGAACTAATTGATATATCAGCCATCCAGAAAATGGCTGACTCCCATTTCTCAGCCACCGGTATTCCAGTTGGATTGATTGATACAAAAGATGATTCTATTCTGGTTAAATCTGGCTGGCAGGATATTTGTGTGAGTTTTCACCGCAAACATCCGGTAACAAATAAACGCTGCCAGGAAAGTGATAATTTTATAAAAAAAAGCCTAAGTAAAACGAGCATATGTGAATACAAATGTCTCAATGGATTGTGGCATATCGGGTTTCCGATAAATGTATCAGATGAACACCTGGGAACTTTATTCCTCGGTCAATTCTTTTATGAGGATGAGCCTCCAGATAACCAATTTTTTTGTGACCAGTCACAGAAATTTGGATTTAGCTGGGAGTCCTACCGCGCAGCTTTAGAGAGGGTTCCGGTTCTCTCGAGAGACAAAATTAAGGATATAGTTGAGTACGATACTGCTCTTGCCCGGTTCATCTCGAATTTAGCAGAAAAATCCTTGCACCAGAAACTTGGCGAAGAAAAGTTAAAATACGCCTTCAATGCCCTGCAGGAGAGCGAAAATAAATTTCGGGCTATATTTGAAAATGCTGCCCAGGGAAAAACCATCAACTCATTTGAAGGTCAATTCCTCGATGTGAGTGAATCATTGTGTCAACTTTCTGGTTACACACGTGAAGAATTACTTGAAAAAAAATGGCAAGACATAGTTCATCCAGATTTTATTGAGGTAATGAACCATAAAATTCAACTGCTGCTGAAAGGCGAAATACCGACATTTACCCATGAGTTGAAATTTACCAATAAAAGCGGCGAAAAAATTTGGTCCAGAAACAATATTGTATTGATCCGGGATAGCTCAGGTAAACCACAATTTCTTTACGCAGATGTTGAAGATATTACTACGCAGAGAAGAAATGAGCTATTATTGCAGGAGAGTGAAGAGAAATACCGATTGTTGTTTGATGGCGCAGAGATAATGATCTCCATCTATGATAGGGACGGACGCTGCCTGTTGATGAATAAAAAACTTGCTACAATGTTTGGGACCGAGCCTGAGGAATTGAAAGGCAAGACCTTTGCCGAATTGCACCCGCAAATGGGGCATGAATATATTCAGCGGATACAGAAAGTTATCGATAACAAAACCCTTGCTGAATATGAGGATCTCATTACTTTTCCCGATGGCAGGAAAGTGTGGTTTCAATCAAGGATCCACCCTGTTAAAGACGCAAGCGGTATAATATATGCCGCACAAATCCTATCACAGGACGTTACCGAAAAGAAAAACCTGGCTCACCAGCTCCAACAGACCCAAAAGATGGAAGCCCTTGGTACACTGGCTGGTGGTATAGCCCATGATTTTAACAATATCCTCTCCGCAGTCTTGGGTTTTGCAGAACTTGCCAAGATTCGCACGACAGAGGATCAAAAGACTCAGAAAATGCTCAATCAGATTCTTGCCTCAGGGCTGAGAGCCAAGGAGCTGGTCAAACATATTTTGACATTTAGCCGAAAAGCCGATGCCAAGAATGATGTTATGCAGATTGCTCCAATAATAAAAGAGAATGTAAAATTTCTGAAAGCTTCGATCTCGCCGGATATTGAGATACGATGCAACTACCCGAAGGAAGACCTCACAATTTTTGCGGATCTCTCCCAGATTCACCAGATACTCATGAACCTTTTGACCAATGCAGTACATGCCATGCATGAAAATGGCGGGGTATTGGAAATAAAGCTGGATACCGAGAAAGTCAGAAAGACAGAGAATAGTTACTCGCCGGATCTCGAAACAGCAAAGTATGTCAAACTGGAGATTGTGGATACCGGTCAAGGTATTTCGGAAAATATAATTGATCGAATCTTTGAGCCCTTTTTTACCACAAAACCAAGAGGCGAAGGTACGGGGCTGGGGCTTTCCCAGGCATATGGGCTCGTCAAAGAGATGGGTGGGCACATTTCGGTACACAGCACTAAAGGCATAGGGACAACCTTTACGCTTTTAATTCCCTTGCATGAAGGTTCAAAGTCGTCCCTTGGCGATGTTCTTTCCACAGGACTGGTTCGGGGTAAGGGTAAAATCTTAATTGTGGATGATGAAAAAAGTATTTTGGATTGGACCTCCAAAATACTCATGGAATGCGGATATTCAGTTGTTTGTGCAGATAATGGTTCAGATGCTCTTGCTGAATTCACGAAGGACCCAGCAAAGTTCGATATGGTCATAACCGATCTTTCCATGCCAAGGATGACCGGTCTTGAGCTGGCAAAATTAATAAAAGCTGGTCGTTCTGATATTCCAATTCTGCTTAGTACCGGATTCAGTGAAACACTGACACCTGCGAAACTGAAAGAAAATGGTATTGTCAGTTATTTGATGAAACCAGTTATTGCAAGCGAATTATCACAAAGAGTTGACCATTGTTTAACCACCAAAAATCAAGGGGAATAGCCCATGGCAAAGGTGCTCGCAATTGATGACGATCCGCAGATCTGCCTATTCTACAGCGAAATGCTCGATGAACTGGGTCATTCCTATGAAATAGCCAATAATCTTGAGGAAGCAGATATACTGTTCAAAAATGACAGGTTTGACCTCATTCTCCTGGATTTAGAACTTCCCGATGGAAATGGTCTCGATCTAATGCCAGCCATAAGCCACCTGGAGAGCTCACCTGAAGTAATAATTATCACCGGAACAGGTGATGTCCGAGGGGCAGAGCTTGCCTTTAAGTATGGGGCATGGGATTATGTGCAAAAACCATTTCTTTTAAGTGAAGTATCACTACCGGTTACCCGGGCTCTCCAGTATCGGCAGGAAAAACAGGAGACACCCATAATTGTTCCTCTTGTTCGATCAAAAATAGTGGGGGAGTCAAATGCAATTCACTCATGTCTTGAAAAACTCGGCAAAGCTGCGGCAACCGATGTCAGTGTACTAATTAGCGGTGAAACCGGAACCGGGAAAGAACTTTTTGCCAAGGCAATACATGAAAACAGCAAAAGAACAGCTCAGCCATTTGTCGCAGTAGATTGCGGTGCATTACCGGAAACACTGTTGGAAAGCACATTATTCGGTCATGAGAAAGGGGCTTTCACGGGTGCGGATAAAAAACAGACAGGATTGCTGGTTCAAGCCGATGGTGGGACCTTAATGCTGGATGAAGTCGGGGAATTGCCACTTTCGGCTCAGAAAGCATTTTTAAGAACCCTTCAGGAGAGAGTAGTCCATCCCATAGGCGGAATGCGAGAAATTCCAGTTGATTTTCGATTAGTTGCTGCAACTAATCTGGACTTGAGTGCAATGGTTAAAAAAAATCTTTTTCGGGAAGATTTGCTCTATCGCATACGAGCACTCGAAATACAACTCCCACCATTGAGAGAAAGACAGGAGGATATCGAAGAAATTGTAATTAAAAAGCTCTATGAATTGTCCAAATGGTACAACATGGAAGCAAAGGCAATCTCTCCCGAGTTTCTGCAGATCTTAAGGGCATCTAGATGGCCGGGGAATATTCGTGAGCTCTTTAATGTGTTGGAATATGTCTTGGCCAATGCCGGTAATGATCCAACCCTTTTTCCCAAGCACCTTCCACCTGAATATCGAATCACCGATCCTAAGTTTGACTCAAGAATGCCAGGAGCCCAGGCAGTTAAAGAGAAAGATGGTATGGAGTTTGGCAGTGAACTACCTATCCTTAGTTTATACAGAGACAAATTAGAGAAGGACTACCTGAAACAGCTCATATATCAGTCACAAGGTGATCGAAAAGCAGCCTGTAAAATATCAGGAATATCGCAATCGAGGCTGTATGGGTTATTAAAAAAACACGGTCTACCCTCGTTTACTTCCTCATAAAACTCTTAGCATAAAAACCGAATATCAATCATTACTGGATTCCTAATTATAGGAACCAATCTTTTCCTATTTATAGGAATTCTCTTCTCTTTGAAATACCTTCGTTTCCTTAAAAAATACATAAGCATTTGAATTTAAGAGGTGTTTTCTGGATCTAGTTTTTGGCATGATTCCTGCGTTACACTAGATTGTCGGGTGTATTGGTTCAATTAAAGTGGGAGTAAATGTGCAAATGAAACTACTTATTTATTCAGCTCAAAATCAGGGAATCGGGAAGAATCTCGCAAACAGAGTACATCATGAGTTTCCGCAGATTCTGATCGATGAGGTGAATTCAATTAAACGATTGTCAGATAAACTTTGTCGCCCGCTTCATGGAATTACGGTCATCATTGTTAACATCTGCGATCAAAAAGAAATAATTATACTGCAAAACCTCAAACCACTACTGGAAAATATTCGGTTGATTTTAGTGCTTCCCAGTAGAGCAAAAAACATGATGAAATTGGGATTGGAGTTGTATCCAAGTTTTACCTGTTATTCGGATAGTGATTTCAACGATATCAAGTTAGTACTCGAAAAATTACAACGTATTTAACATAAGAAAAAGTGGGGTAACATATGAAGATAACGTCAATCAAATTCAAACTTACACTGGGAGGTATTGTGCTTGTCGCTCTGCCTCTCATAATCGTCGGATTTATCTCTGTTATTAAATCTTCGCATGCATTGCTGGATTTAGGAAAGGAAGAGGCACACATTTCAGCAGAAGAAATTGCTCATTTGGCAGATAATCTGCTCGAAGAAGAAGCAAAAGTGGCCAGGATCTTTGCCGCTGATAAAAAAATCGTAGAAATAACGGAAAAGGTAACAAATGGAACTATTGAAAAGGAAGGCCCAGAAGTTGCCGAAATTTATGAAAACCTCACCCGTCAATTTAACCAGATGGGTCACGACTATCAGGGGATTTTTGTTACCGACAATGATGGCTATTTGTATACCGGTGCTCTTCAAGGTGGAAAAGAGTACAAGGGTGTGAGTATTCATGACCGTGATTACTTTCAGCAAATGAAATCCAGCGGTAAAGTCGTTGTCAGCAATATTAAACGATCAAAAACCACGAAGAAGCTGATTAGCGTAATCTGTGCTCCTATCAAATCAGACTCATCGAAGATAATTGGTGCATTCGGCCTGGTACTTAAAATCGATCATTTAGTAGAACTCATTTCCGGCAATAAAATTGGGGAGACCGGGTATGGATTTATGACAGATAAAGATGGTTTGTTAATTGCACACCCAAATCCCAAACATATATTAAAACTTAACCCGGCCACCCTTGATGGTATGAAGGAATTCATGCAGCATATGCTCAGTGGGAAGAGCGGTGTTGCTGAATACACTTTCAAGGGTGTTGATAAGGTTGCTGGATATGCTCCGTTAAAAAACATGGACTGGTACATTGGCGCAACTCAGAATGCCGATGAATTCCTTGGTGCATCAAAAAATATACGAAATCTGATTATAATCATTACGATTATATCTGTTGTAATAACTGCTGTTTTGGTATCGATAGCAGCGATGGCTATCGTAAAACCTATTAATAGTGCAGTTGCCGGTCTTAAGGACATTGCAGAGGGTGAAGGTGATCTCACCATGAGACTTCAGGTCAGCTCAAAGGATGAAGTTGGTGAGATGGCCCATTGGTTCAATATATTCATCGAAAAACTGCAGGGTATTATCAAACAGATTTCACAGAATTCCGTAAGCGTAGGGGTGAGCTCTGAAGAGCTTTCAGGTATATCAGGCAAGTTGCTCAACGGTGCAGAAGATACCTCAACTCGTTCCTCTAATGTTGCAACAGCAGCAGAGGAAATGAGCGCAAATCTTAACAACGTTGCCGCAGCGATGGAACAATCTTCCACCAATGCTAATATGGTGGCAACAGCTGCAGAAGAAATGAGCTCTACCATTAACGAAATAGCTGAAAATGCGGAAAAAGCCAGTCATGTCTCAAGTAAAGCCGTAGGACAGGCGAATAATGCCTCAGAAAAGATGCAGCAGCTTGGTGCAGCTGCAGATAAAATTGGCAAGGTAACCGAAACGATTACCGAAATATCTGAACAAACCAATCTCCTGGCTTTGAATGCCACCATTGAAGCAGCTCGAGCAGGAGAGGCTGGTAAAGGTTTTGCTGTTGTAGCGAATGAGATCAAGGAGCTAGCCAAGCAAACTGCCGAGGCAACTTTGGATATAAAGAATCTCATTGACGATGTACAGAGCACTTCTCAGTCAACCGAGGAAGGTATAAATCAGATCTCTGAGGTTATCACCGGAGTGAATGATATTGTTTCCACGATTGCCACTGCCGTAGAAGAACAGACAGCTGCAACTCAGGAAATTGCCAACAATATTGCCCAGGCCAGTCAGGGAATTCAGGAAGTGAATGAAAACGTAAGCCAAAGCTCTACGGTCGCTACGGAGATTTCTCAGGACATCGCCGAAGTTTCACAGGCAGCTGGTAACATCTCTGGCAGTAGTAATGATATTGAGCATAGCGCCAAGGACCTGCTTGCGAGATCTCAGGAGCTTAATGAAATCGTCGGCAGCTTTAAGGTTTGATATATTCAGCGCGACACTGAATTCTTTCCTTTCAATGGTGTAACTGTTGAATGGGATGAATTCAAGTTGGACCTTATGTGTAGAAATCTAGATTAGATCTGAGAAGTTTCGTTACTAAGCCTTAATCTTATCTGACAATTCAAGTATAAATTATCTTTGGAAACCCTAAGTCGGCAGTTACTCCATTTCTAAGCGATTTTGGACAAATACTCAGGTCTAACTGCACCGGACAATCTCTAACAACTCTCTTGATTCCTAATTAGAGGTATTCAGTACAAAGATTAACTCTCGTTGAGGACAATATGTGGGGGGCGTAAGAGTCACTGAAAAAGGAGAGGAGGGGCAGATCATTAGGATTATAAAAGTGCGGTCTATGAAAATGCTAGTGCGGTTTGTCACCAAGGCTCTGCCGCGTGGCGATATAGAGGTTCATCAACCCGCGCATCAGCTCGGCACGCTCATCGAGCCCGATCGTTTCAATAAGCATCTGTTTTTCCTCCGGCTCAAACGGTAGATGGGTGCATAACAGGTTGATAAGCGGCCCATCCGTTAGTTTGCCAAGATCATCCCAGGAGATTTCCAACCGCCGCGCACCGATATAATTATGCAAGATCTCAAAAAATCCCTCGCGATTTGTCAATTGCACGTCTTCTTCGTCGTAATCGCCGGCAAACCGGGCCCAATCGGC
>CAZWVC010000180.1:0-8552 GCA_964637245.1 uncultured Desulfocapsaceae bacterium | reverse complement strand
ATTTCTTTACAAATATTGCCAATCTCATTGGCAAATCCAACCTTTAAGGCATGCCAGCAATTATCAACATACTTGACCATTTCGGCGGTATCAACATCGGTTCGAATAAGTGGAGCTTCCATTTGTGCATAGAGTGACGCCACCAACTCACCACTCTCACTATCTGTCTCACCTATGACTGTCTTGGGAGGATGATAAAAATCATGAACAGCAGAGCCCTCCCGTAAAAATTCAGGATTGTTGCATACACCGAAATCTTGGCCAGCTCTTTTGCCTGAATATTCCTCTAGTGTTGGGATGATCACCCTACGCATGGTTCCTGGTAGAATCGTGCTTCTTATGACAACAACATGCCAATCTGCTTTATTTTTTATTACCGAACCAATCCTCTCACAGACCCGACGAATGTACTTAAAATCAAGATTTCCATTCAGCTGGCTGGGTGTACCCACGCAGACTATTGACATCTCCGTTTCATTTATAGCCCTTGTAGTATCAGTAGTGGCACATAGGAGACCATCTGCCACGGTTTTTGCAATAATATCACCAATATCCTGTTCGATAATTGGTGTTTTACCGCTGTTGATCAGGTCAACTTTCACCAGAACCGGATCCACTCCTATTATTCGATGACCTTCATTAGCAAGGCACCCTGCTGAGACTGCACCAACATACCCCATTCCAAAAATACTTATATCCATATTTTAGCACCTTTTATCTTATACCTATTATGCACTCGGGAATATGTATCCCCCTATATAGCCTTGGACTTTACTCTATTGTGATAGTATTACGGAACACCATGTGGCCTCTAACCTTCTGGCGGCAAACAAGCGTGGTCGTTTTTTCCACTTGATTGAAAGAATGTGAAAACCATCCAAGAAGAGGTACCTCACTCCCCCTATTTACTTCAATCTCCAGTGATTCCATGCAGTCCATCCCAATGTGCACTGTGTCATTTTTAATAACAACCTGCTGCTGATTCAACGAAACGGTACAATGCGGGTGAAAGTGAAAAAAGAGCTCCACCAGGTATTCACCCTCTCCCTTCACTTCATCAATCAGTTGCAGTTGTGAGCAATCTTGATGCCACTCAATCATTCGCCTGTGCCGTACCGGTGTTTCCATACGATGATAGGCATTATGTTCAGCGCACCATGCTACCACACCGTCAGCAACGGTGAGACTGTGGTGAGTGATATCATAGGGCTTACCAAACATGAAATCTCCCGGCATCTCGGAAAAATCGAGGTGATTGACTCTCAATGTATTATGTGCAGCCGTTGATCTGAAGTACCTTCGCCATTTACCACCACTATGGTACAAATATGTCCCCGGATCTATAAAAATTTCTTTACCGTAAACACTCAAGTAAAAACTCAAGGCATCTAAATGTCCATGGGCATAAAGAGGAGGCATCCCCATAGGGGTGGCATTTCCGACAAAGACAATTTCTCCAGTACAGTCTTCTCTGCGGATAATAGCTAAGCCACTTTCTTTAAATAGTTGTGTTTGTATAGTTGGATATGATTTAGTGCTTTTTTTTGGGGGATAATAGTTAAACGAACTTAATATTTCTTCACCCAAAAGAAGGCTGGTTTTAATATCAGGAAACCCGCCATTCACAAATTTCTTTTCGTTGAACAGAACAGCGCCGGTATTCAGAATTGATTTCAAGTTCTGATGGTTATCTAAGCCGAAATTTACCAGAACAGCACTGTCCTGATCACCAATATTAGGGCAGTTGCCCTGACTATCAAGAAGATTGTGAATAAATGTACAACAGGTTTTTAGCCTGTGATTGACAACAGGGTTAAAAGCTATCCCCAGCCGCTCGCAGACTAATTTGAATAACAGAAAAAAATCGACAACAAAAGAAAGATAGGTAGTTGAATATTCGTAACTGCCTCCATCAGGCAAAAGCTGCCGCGCACATTCCTGCTCTAGGACATGTTTGCCAAAGGAAAACCACTTCACTGTTTCGGGAAAAGGAGAAGAAAGAGTACCTATAAGGAATAGTCCAAACGCTTCTGCGATTGCATGATTATTATTGGAAGAATATTTTGACTGATACCTATACAGATGTCGACCATGTAACCAGAGAAAATCATTGATAAGTTTAATTTGCTCATTAGAGAACTCATATTCCTTGAGATATGAAAGTCCCCAACAGAGGTTTGCCACTCTGACACTGAGTTCAATGCCACTCGTCCAGTTCACTCCAAGAGGATATTGATTTGCATCTAACCAGCTAGTGAGCAGAGAAAAAATCTTATCACCATATTTATTCAGGCCAGTAAGATCTTGCGCAAGCCCAAGAATCGGTAGACAATATAGCCGGTTGAGTTCCCAAACAAACTTTACCCCTCCGACAGAAAAACCATCACGTATCGGCACATCTCCCCAATACCGAAGAGGCCAGGTATTTCCGGTTTTTGGGCATTTATGCCAATTGGTATTCTCCCCTGAATGATACTTGAGTCCAAAAATGTTCCACTCATTTGCACAGACTTTTTCTGCCAATTCAACAATCTCATCAGCCATGATTACATCAATATCAAAAAGAGGTGGTGCCAGCTGATAAAAACGTAAAATGTCGTTACTCTTTATATGCTCTGGTATTTCCGGCGGTACATGCGCATAGCGCACCTTATCTCCGGTGCTATAATAGAGATGCTTCACCCGGTGGAGTACTTCTGCGGAGTGCATCTTTGAGAGGCGATCGATATACCATCTTATGTTTTTCACTATATCTTGCTATGTAAATAATTTATGTAGAGTAATTTTTGCTAAATTTAGCACCATGCATATTTGCCACACCCTGATTCTGTGTCGTTGAAATTGAAGCTAAGACATCTACAAGGTAAGATTTAATAACTCCTTGATGCACATACAAATAGTATGCCCAAATTCGACATGATTGATTAAAGTAGCGGTAATCAAAACGCTATTCTCTTGCCTCGAATATCATCTGCCATATAGATCAACCTAAAACTTGAGTGGGCGTGGCTGACCTCCTCGTGGGTGGGGTTTAGGTCTTTAGCTAATCAGATTATTAGGTGCTTCAGGATTCTCTTCATTTAGTTGATCAGATGAAATAGCCATGATTGATTTGGTGAGACCAAAGGACTTCTCGAGTACAATTTTTGCACCTTTAAACAAGGTGTTCATATCTTTTCTACTTAAAAGGTGCCAATCGGGTCGCGTTTCTTTTACCCAAAATTGATTAGTTAAGTGTAACAGCGGTATCAGCAGTCTGCGGGGAAGAAAAGAAATTAAAGGGAGCCAGGTATGGCTTTCAAATGGAAAAAATCTATTTGGTGTCTGAACAAAATACTGACGCCCTAACCGTTTGATAATTTGAGAAAAACTGTATTGGTTCTGACGAGCTTCATCACGAAACCTCCTTCCTGACTTGACACACCACACACGCTTTTTAGACACAGTTACATGCTCTATAACCGATGAACAATAAACAATATCAAAAAACTGGTCAGCGAATGGTAAGTCCTCCATTTCCTTTAACGCTACTGGAATATAGCCAAACTCAGCTGCACCTTTTTCAACCAGTTGAGAGTTAATGTCAGCGATGTAAACATTTCCTGGTAGAATGTTGGTACCCCGTATGACGCGATTGATATTCTCTCCAGATGCCGAACCTAAGTCAAGTATTTTAGTACTTGTGTGCAGATAAAAAGATTGCTGAAATATTTTTGCCCTTCGCTCTCTTGCTCTTTTTGAGAATCGACGTGCGAGATTAACAATTATACTCATTGAATAATCCTTTGGCTGGTCCCAATCTGTGGATGCAAGTATATTAAATGGCCAAGGCACTCTGTTGACCTGACAAAATTTCTCCATAAATACTTCTAAGTTTATCGGCCACTACCGACGCCTTGAAATGTGTGTCGGCATACCGAGCATTGTTTCTTCCTATCTCCGCCATTCGCGATGGTTTCACTAACAGGTCCCTCAGACTAGCTGCCACAGCCTCCGGATTTTTCTGTTCCACAAGAAACCCCATATCGCCATCTACAAAAATATCTTTTAAACCACCTACTGGGCAAGTAATGATTGGCATCGAGAAGCTCATTGCTTCAAGAACTGAAGTAGGCAAACCCTCGCCATAGTAAGTTGGAAAACAATAGATATGATGTTCTGAAAATGCCCGTATCTTATCCTTCCCTCGGATATCTCCGGTGAAGGTAACCTGGTTTTCTTCAAACCCCAGACTGCGGGTAAATTCTTCCACTTCTTTTCTCATTTCGCCATCCCCGGCAACGGTTAGCTGGATAGGCAGCTTCTCATCGATTACAGTTTTTACCGCTTGGATGGTCTCAAAAACCCCCTTTGAGCGGGCAAGGCGAGCCAGAAAAAGTATCTTGAAGGTCGATTCTTCTGGTAAAGAAGACCACTTTCTATCGACATTGGTATTTTCTAAAAGATTTTCATCAACACAGGTTGTTTGCCGGTAAATCGGCGCAGTAATCCCCCAGGTACGCAACACCTTCTCAAACTCGGAAGCGAGCACGATAAAACAATCTGCACGCCCAAATGTGTGTTTAAAGAATGACAGGTACTTCCTGCTAACAACTGCCTCAAAGTCTTTTTCCCAGCCATGCCAGAATACGAGCAAAGAATATCCCATTTGCTTTGCCTGCCAGGCAAAAATACCATCCCTGAAAAAACTCTTAAAGTTGAACGAAGGGTTTAAATGAATAACCCCTGGCTTCCACTTTTTCACTGTTCTACGAAACCTGAGCTGATCAACCACTGGATGAAATGCACCTCCAACTCCTTTGGTGCCACCAATTTCAAGGGCAAGTATTTCCTCCTGAGAAAAGTAGGGCAAAACCCCATTGTAGAAACTCGCGACACCGCCATGGTCTTTCAACGAGGACACTGTGAGAACAACCTTTTTTCTGTTTGCAAATCTCATATTACTTTGAGAAAACTTAGTGCTTTCAGCATTAAATCCTGTTCGCCAGCCTGGTACATAAGTCCATCAACTTTGTCATCAGAGTATTGACTTATCACATCAAAATTTGGGTAGATGACTGATTTTTCAATCTGTATCCCGGCCAAAGCAAACGTTTGACCCGAGGTTCCCACATCATCTTTTAAGGCCAATACCACGGCTTTGCTTCCAGCTATAAAACTGTGAAATTCGTTGCTATTAAAGTTTCTGAAAATAGTGATATTTGTGGGAATACGAGAGGGTAACGTGTTCTAATGTGAGCAATTTATACTGAATTGCTCGTGCGGCAGTTGGGCTGCGCATTCAATCAGTAACTGGTAGTTACGATTTGGATATCCCTCTGCGTAAAAGTGCTGATTTACACTCACCTCGGAATGATTGTAACCAGTAATCTCATTACTGCAATAGGGAAAAAAACTGGTATCTATTGCTGGGCTGAGATTTCTTAAATAGGTTATTTCTGCTTTTAACTGGGTCAGGATTCCAACATTCTGGCTAAAGAGAAACTTTAAGAGGTTTCTTGATAAATTTCTTTTCCTCAAGGCCATGAATGTAAATCTTGAAAAGATATACAAGGTGTCCAGTGCCTATAAAAGTTAAAATTATTGCAAAAAACAAGGTCGAATAATGATGCAAACCACAAGCAATATTATTTCCTTGAAAATAGAGTCGAGGTTGTACAAGCTGTCTGCATAGACAGAGAAGCTCTTCGCTTATCAGAATTGCTTTGCAATTTAAAGAGGGTTTTTATCTGCAATTTGTCAATGGGAAAAAAATTACATCTCATTTATCAGTCAAATTTAACTGCAATTTCTGACAGGTGCTCTGTGACTTGCTGATGGAGTGGAGTTGCTCTTTCATTTTTGTCATATTGGCAGAGTAATTTACTAGAGTCTCCTAGGTTAACTCTTTATAAAGATCTAGATACTCATTGGTCATTCTTTCAAGATTAAAATACTTCTCCAGACGCCGCCTTGCCATTTCACCTATATTTCTGGCAAGTTCTGGATTGTCTAAAATATGCAGAATCCGCTTTGCCAGTTCTTCTGCATTACCATGCTCTGTCAAGTATCCGGTCTCCCCATCAATGATCAGCTCATTGTTGCCCCCACAATCCGTCGCCACAACGGGTTTTGCAAGGGCCATGTATTCCATAATTGAGTTTGATATACCCTCACCATGAACGGTGGCGTTAGAGCTTAAAACTCCAATTGTAAAGATCTGCATAAGTGACTCTACTTCCTTAATCCGCCCAAGAAATCGAATTAACCCTGTAGCGTTATCCTCTACTCCTTGCATGCATTCTTCACGACTTTCACCTTCACCAATTGCCAGAAACGTCACATCATCTCTTATTTGCAGGATGAGTTGAGCCGCTCGAAGAAAAGTGTTGTAGTCCTTATTTTCTGTAAAAGAACCCACCATGCCAACGATATATTCAGTATTTATTGCATAGGATCTAATAATTTTCTGGTGGTCTTCCAGATTAGTTAATCTTTTGAAATCAAAACCGTTGTAGATGCACAGTGATTTATCTTCTGGAGCATTATAGGCGATAAGACCAGCCTGAGAATTGGCGACTACTGCATCTGAAAAGGGGAAAGTAAGTTTGCAGCGTAACCACTCTTTGCTGCTTAGACTTAGGTTTGGCGGGGCATTACGGAGAAAACCATTTACAAATCTTGTCCTTTGCAGAATTACTACAGGCAGGGCATAGACGGAGCACATCGAGCTCCAAGAGTGCAAAATATCAGGCTGAAAACGTCTGATTAATTGAAAAAGACTGATAAATATTCGAGGGTCTTTTTTAGATTTACGTATGAGTGTATGTACAGGAATTCCCAATTTAAACAGGTCGGTGTAATGAATCGTTTCCGACATAATTATGAGTTCGCACTCCACCTCAGAAGATTTGGTCAGTCCTTTTAACAACTCGACAAACTGCCGCTCTTTCCCACCTGAATCAAGGGTGTCTATGATTTGAATTATACGTTTCATGACTCCTTGTACTCATTAACTATTTGATCGACGAAATCGCCAAATCCTCGACACGCTTTGCTGTAGTGGAAGTTATTGAAAGCCAGTGCTCTGCCTGCCCGGCCAATCTCAAGTGATGCCTCGGAGTCAGCAAGAACTTGTGCAATTTTTTTGGCGTACTGTCTGGGGTCACAATGTGTTACAACATAGGCATTCTCCCCATCTTGTAGATAATAACGGACATCTCCAATTCTATTGGTCACGACAGGGGTACCACTGGCAAGATAGTAGCCAATTTTTGTTGAAAATCTTGACTCTGATTGCAGGTTTTCCGGCAAAGGGGCTAACAAACATACGGCCTCTTGCATCAAATGGTGCAGTTCCGATTCTTCTATAAAACCTGTAAACGTGAAGAGTTCCAAGACCCCCTGCTGTTCGGCATAACGCTGCAATTCTGCTAAACGTCTGGGATTTTCTTTACCAGTGAAAATCACTGGAATTCTGATATTTTGTACCTGGAGGAAATGTACTATATCTACAACGATTTTAGCTATATCCATGTAGTTAAATGAACCACAGTAAAGCATATAGTAGCCTTTATCTGTTGATTCTATCTGTATATCGTCACCTTCTATATCAATAAGAATGGGGATCTTAAAAGAGGGAATTTTTTTACCCTTAGCCTTTGCCAATTCTTTAATTTCACCTTCGATATACGAAGAAATTGGGAGGATAGCGTCCGCAGTAGGGACAATTTTCTGGCAATATTTGTCTGCTTTTTTCCGGCTTCTCCCATTAACCTCTGCCAGGGCCAGGGGCCATTCACACATTTCCAAAATAACTGGAATCTTTAAAGCGTGGATAAAGGGGATTAAAAACCCGGCAACCTTCTCGTTTCTGGAATACAAAATAACTACATCTACATTGCCCGAGAATTTCCTGGAAATCAGTGTCCATATTATTGCTACCCAGCCACAAACATCATCTACGCGGCGTAACCACCAATTTCCTGGACGAACTGTAAATCGGCCAGGATAAGAATATAAAATGCCAACCTCAATTCCAGGCGCTGTAAACAGTTCACTTTTTCCCGAGACCTCTGCCCCACGCATACCGAGGTACTCTACGGAACAGCCATCCAAGAGAAGTGCTCGGGCAAGATTGCGTACCCTATTGGCTGCTGCCATTCCCCAAGGAAAGGATGCCGACTCTGATATGATGATTACCTCACTAGACATGCAATTTTATACGTTTTTATTGTGCTTTATTTTTAATTCTGCAGTTCCGGTAAGACACACTCTCTCCCAATACCTTCTCAGCTCTACTAGATGTTAGCTGGATCGATGGTGGATTTGTGTGATACACAATCACTTTTACTGAAAAGAAAATAGAGCGAGAATACAATCCATACGACCAGCACTCCGTTAAGATTGCGAGTAAATTCAAACTTAAACTCATTGAGAAAAAACAAAACTATCGATAACAGCATGATTTTATCCAACTTTTCATACCGCATACTTTTCACGTTCTGCCAGATTTGCCTCACCAACAAAACCGGTAGTAGAAAATAAAGTATTCCTCCAATTACCCCATACTG
>CAZWVC010000179.1:0-8651 GCA_964637245.1 uncultured Desulfocapsaceae bacterium | reverse complement strand
TATCGCAAAAATCATTCCCAGGGAAAAGATCTCTTAAACGAATTCTTGTAGATGATGCCGAGCCGTATCCACTACCGAGTGGTCAAAAATGTATTAACCATAAAACTCATAGCTCTGAAAAATTTTCCTTCAATTAATCCGTACAATCTGGTATTCAGGAAAATGTATGTTAGGGATATTTGATTTCCTGTTAATTCAAATTGTTGACCCGTGTGTTTTCTTTTTGTCATTTTTTGTTTGCATTTGTTTTCATTGTGCAATACAATTATATCAAACCGACAACAAAGAGGTGTGATATGAAAAAAATACAGATAGGGGCACGCGTAAATGCTGATGATGCTGAGTTTTTGAATCTTCTGGAAATCAATGGAGCGACTACTCCAAGTGATAAGCTGCGTGCCATTATTGAAGAGGCGAGATTGCGAAGAGAATATTCGCATGATTTTTCTGGGTCATATAGGATGATCCAGGAGCAAATAATACCGATAACTGAGAAAATAAAAAAAGCAGAGTTTGATAAGGAGATCCATTCTGCCTTACTTACCCGTATCCTTGAGTGGCTGCCGGAGTTTTATGCCTACAGCCTTTCTTCATTATCGGATGACTCTGAAGAGAATCTTGCCGCGTTTGAGAAAGGTGCAGTCGACAGGGTGGTGAGACTCTTTGAATCACTTTTGCACCTGGAACTCTCGGCCCAGACCAGCAGCTATACACCGGGCGTATTCAAGGATCATGTGGCTTCATTATCTGAACTTATCAAGATAATACATACAACTTCCCAGAAGGAGGAGGGGTAACAATGAAAGAGAAAATTACAGGAAGAGTGAGCAGAATTATCAGTGGTGGTTTTAATGCCCTTCTGGATGCTGTAGAAAATGCCGCTCCTGAGGCGGTAATGGAACAGGCCCTGAGAGAGATAGACGATGCCATTGCCGAGGTGCGCAATGAGTTGGGGAAAGTAATTGCCAACAAGCATATGGCCAACTCAAGACTTATGCAGGTAAATACAAAATGTGAAGAACTGGCGGAAAAGATTGAACTGGCTGTCGAGGAAGATCGCGATGATCTTGCAGAAGTTGCAATCTCGCAGCAACTCGATATAGAAGCACAGATTCCTATTCTTGAAACCCAGATTGCGGATTTAAGCTCCGAAGAAAAGGAACTGGAAGGCTATATTGCAGCATTGCAAGGCAAAAAAGGTGAGATGAGGGAAGACCTTCGTCTTTTTAAGGCAAGCAGGAAAGAAACCGCTTCCGGTGAGTCTGGCAAGGCTGTTAAAAAAGACGGGAGTATTGAAAATAAGGTGAGTAAGGCGGAATCAGCTTTTGGCCGAGTTATGGAAAACAGTACCGGCATTGCACCGGGAGGTGGAGCGGCAGATAAAAAAACAGCTACTGCCTTAAATGAGCTGGAAGACATGTCCAGGAAAAACAGGATTCAGGAACGCCTTGCTGCAATTAAAGGTAAACGAGGAAAAAGTGAATGATTGATTTTTTTCTATCACCATCCAACACCCCATTTGCCATTGCTCTGGCAGTGATGATTGCTTTTACAGTGATCGAGGTTATCTCCGCCAGTTTGGGAATGGGTTTGTCGGAAATGGTGGATTCCCTGATGCCGGAGTTTGATGCTGATGTAGATATCGACCTGGATATTGATGCAGATATTGATGTAGACATTGATGCAGATGTCGATATCGCGGCAACAGGAGGACCAGGGGATTCGCTCATTAAACTTTTGGCATGGTTCAGGGTCGGAGAAGTTCCTGTCATCATGCTCTTTATTTTATTTCTGACGGGCTTTGGACTCAGTGGCATAAGTCTTCAGTTTGTGCTGGTGAAAATGACAGGAAAAATGCTGCCGACAATGATTGCGGTTGTTCCCGCCATATTGTGTGCCGTACCTGTTGTTCGAGTCTGTGGTGGTTTTCTTGGTAAATATATGCCCAAAGATGAAACCTATGCGGTATCTGAAGACAGTTTCTTAGGCATGGTCGTAACCATTACTCTTGGAACGGCGCAAGATGGAAAACCGGTGCAGGCTAAACTGCGTGACCAGCATGGACAGACCCACTATGTTTTAGTTGAACCTGACAAGGCTGAGGAAAGCTTTTCCCAGGGAGATAAGGCAATAATTGTCAGTCAGAATGGTGCCATATATAAAATAATTGCTGCAACGAGTTCAGCAATGACAGATGAGTAGAAAGAGAGAAGACGAAGTATATCCAAAGTAGATAACACTTATTATCAGGAGAAAAGGGATTTAATCATGGACAATTTAATTTTTATTTCCATAGCTGCTGGGATTATTCTCACGGCTCTTATGGCAATTGGATTTATTTTGGCGCGATTGTACAAACGATCATCCAAAGAGGTCTCCTTTGTCCGCACAGGTTTTCGTGGACAAAGGGTAATTATGAATGGAGGAGCGGTTGTTTTACCAGTTTTACACGAGGTAATACCCGTAAATATGAACACCCTCCGATTAGAGGTAAAAAGGGAAAATCAGGCTGCTCTCATTACCCGGGATAGAATGCGAGTTGATGTCATGGCTGAATTCTATGTTCGCGTCAAACCCACCGAGGAATCGATAGCAAATGCCGCCCAGACCCTGGGTTTAAAGACCATGACACCCAACGAACTGAAAAACCTGGTGGAAGGTAAATTTGTTGATTCCCTCCGAGCAGTTGCTGCCGAAATGGCCATGGAAGAACTGCATGAACAGCGGGTTGAATTTGTCACCAAGGTTCAGGCTGCGGTTTCAGAGGATCTGTTGAAAAATGGCCTTGAACTTGAATCTGTCTCGCTCACGGGTATGGACCAGACGAGCAAAGACTATTTTAATCCTGACAACGCTTTTGATGCAGAGGGTCTAACGAAGCTGACCAATGAAATTGAAGAGCGTCGCAAAATTAGAAACGATATCGAACAGGACACTCAGGTTGCCATAGAAAACAAGAATCTTGAAGCCAAACGTAAACAACTTGATATTTCTAAGGAAAAGGAATATGCCGAGCTTGCCCAGGAAAGGGAGCTTGAAATTCGCCGTGCCAACCAGGCAACGGAAATTGCCCAGGAAAAAGCACTCAAGCAGCAGGAAGCAGAGCAGGCAGATATCGAAGCACAAAAGCTGGTCCAGGTCTCAAGAATTGCGGCAGAGCAAACCGTCGAAACTGATAACATTTCCAAGGAGCAAATAGTTAAGGAAAAGGAAATTAATAAGAATAAAACCGTTGAGACAGCAAGTATTGAACAACGAAAAGCAATAGAATTGGCAGATCAGGATAAAGCTATTGCCATTGCTGAAAAGTCCAAAGAGAAATCCTTGGCAGAAGCAGAAGCCGATATGGCAAGAGCAAACGCGGTTCGGGAGTCTGAAAAGGTTATAACGGTACAGGCAACTGAGCAGGCAGAGAGAATCAAGGCTGTTGAGCTTGTTGAAGCCCGCCAGAAAGCAGAAAGAGAAGCTATTGCCATCAAAGTTGCAGCAGAAGCTGACAAAATGGCTGCAGAGGATCAGGCAGAAGCCGTGAAAACCCTCGCGAACGCTGAGGCAGATAAACATCAGATAGAGGCAAATGGTGAGGCAGAGGCAGAGAAGATGAAGGCTGCAGCTGCTGAAGTACGATATCAGGTGGATGCAGAAGGCCAGAAATCAATTAATGATGCCAGAAATATTCTTTCAGCTGAACAAATTGCCATGGAAATCCGCATCGAACTTATTAAAGCGCTGCCGCAGATCATTAAAGAGAGTGTTAAGCCCATGGAACAGATCGATGGCATAAAGATTATCCAGGTAGATGGCTTGACTGGTCAATCTGCTACTGGCCAGGCAGGTGAGGGGAGCAATAGCACCGGCGGCAGCCTGAGTGATCAACTGGTTAGCAGTGCTCTAAAATACAGAGGACAAGCTCCACTTGTGGATTCACTCCTTGCTGATATCGGATTGCAGGGGGGAGATTTAAATAGTCTCACCGATGTGCTGAAAGGTAAGCAAAATTCAGGTGAAGAGTAGTCAAGTTCGGAGTTGCATTGGGTGAGGGTCCTTCCACCCTACCCTCACAACCAACACTTTACCAAGCACCCTGGATTACCAGCATAAAAGCTGGTATGCTCTAGGGTGCTTTTTTTACACTTATAATTGATATTTCGTACTGCTTTGACTGCCGTTCTAAGAAGCGTAATAATAAGTCATTATTAAAGAAGATAAAGAAGAAAAATCGCTATGGGTGAAAACCTCTTAGCTTGATATCTAATCTCTCTTTTCGTTCATACAGTAAGCCTGTTTATTGAAGTACAGCAGGTGTAACAAAAATGGAATGCCCATTTTTATGAATGAGAGGCCTCCGGATGACCATGTTAATCACTCAGAAATTTAGATTTTCGCTTATTTTATGATATAATTGAGCAAAGAAATCTTCATAAAAAGAAAAAGCCAAACTCATTATGAGATGGGTGCGGAAAACCACGGGTCGAAAATGATAGCCGGGTTGCCTTAATATGGTAGCCCGGCTTTTATTTTTGCTTAATTACTTGGGAGGGGGAAGAATGGATGATTTCTTGTTATCGTATCTGGTTCTCAGTGCTATTGCATTACTTGCTTTTCTTGGATTTTGGGGGGTAGTGATTTATTTGGTTATTGGTTTTTTTCAAGAAAAACCTGGTATATCCACAAAGCAGAAATTGGGTATGATTTCTGCTGGGAAGCAGTCAAATTCAAGCCATGAACGGCGGGAAATCTTGATAGATTCCGAAGTTGGACGTATGGCAATACAAGATGGTATGGATCTCAATGAAATTAGGTTATAAAGAACCATTGCAACCTAGAACATATGTCGGTCGGTGGGAGTTTGGTAAATACCATTCTAAAATGATATAATTGTTATCCCGCCATCTTTGTTGCGAACAGGAAAACTTAAATAACGCGATAACTCAAAGGCACCGATGTCAACAACTCCTTCTCGAATACGAGGGAAACCTGAACCACGCTGATCTGTGGTCATTGAAACAGGTAGATATGCATTATTGCCAGCATTGTAAGCAGGACTGTTAGGAGTTATTGCCAATGTTTCTGAAAAACCGCCATTGTTTTTAAGGTCTTGAATTTCTGGGTTACCCGTCATAGCTGGAAAGCATGTGCCATCCTCTATAAGATTGTTTCCATTGGTTTCCAAGCTCCCCCTTCCGGCAACAATATGGCAATCATCACCGCCTGTGAAATAGTCATTTCCGGCAATAATCGTGTTAGTGACGTGTTCGCCATCGGGACCAGAAGCCCAAGCCATATAGATTCCGCCACCCGAGTCTGCATCAGCTGAATTTTCATATATCGTACTGTTGCGTATGACCATGGTTTCATCTGATGTTGGACTGGAAGCCACAGTGGAGTTATAGATGGCACCACCAGTATCTGCAGAGTTTTTATAAAAGGTTGAACTTTCCACAACAATTTCCTCGGCATTCATCAACCCACCACCATTGGCAGCGCGGTTGTTTTTAAACAGTGTTCTCCTGATTGTAGCTTGACCGTTATTATACACACCCCCTGCTGATCCATATTTAGGAAAAAACGGTCCTGGTACAGAGTAGTCTATTATGCTGTTGCTATCTATGGTCGAATTATCGATTGTTATATTCCCAACATTATAAATACCAGCACCCACCTGTCCATCAGGATCACCTATGAGTTTTTCTAATTTGTTGCTTTTTATTTCGGTTCGATTCACACTCAACGTTGCTCCGGCAGTATTATGAATACCCCCACCTTTGATCTTGCCATGATTGAGCCTTATTTTTGAGTTGGTTATAAGAACAACACTCTCGTTATAAACAGCTCCCCCTTCATACCCTTTATTGGAAATGAATTCACAATTATCAATGAGGAGTGAGCCGAAATTATAGACCCCTCCTCCACGCAAGTTCCAGGCCCCTCTCCAATCTCCATTATTGCTGATTACACTGTTCTTCAACGTTGTGAATGCCCCTATCCCAATTGAGATACCAGCTCCATAGTAAGCCGGAGAAGGATTACCATCCCGGATTACCAATCCATCAATAGAAACTATCGTGCTATCCTCTATTTTCAGTATCCTTGATTCCGTATCTGTACTTACAGTTATATCAGGAATTCCGTCGTCATCGAGATCGCCATCTATTGTGATGGTGTTATTTAGCGTAAGTTCTCCGCCTGTCAATGTTATGGTCGATCCGGCCAAGCTTTGTCTGAAGGTTACAGTGTCGCCTGAACTGGCGGTGGAGATGGCATTGCGCAGGTTACAGCAAGTATGGGCTAATGAACATCCACATGTTCCTGAATCCGATGTTGAATCAACCCATATATTTTTGGCAGCAATGACATAACCGCTGCCGCTCAATAAAAACACAGTCAAAAACGCCACAAATACTTGAGATGTATATCGTGTCATATTTCCCTCCAGGGTATGAACTGCACGTTGTCTGCTAATTGACTTGCTTGAGGCCTTAAAATATCAATGTTTTTAGTGACATCTCCAGTTAATCGAAAAGAATAGTATCATTCGAATCAAAAATTGTTCAAACCATATTTCCTTCTTCAATTTGCTCGTTTACAGAACATACATTATATAGAGAGAATACTCTATTTCGACCAAACTTTCATGACTTATTTGAAATGACAGGTCGTTTTCCTTTGAAATTATTGCAGCAAAAGCAAAGCGTCAAAAGCCATCTCACAATAAAGATCGAAGTGGAATATGACGGTTTTAGCTATTATGGAAACTAAATAGGATATGGGGATGTGACAGGGAGTTAGGAAGGAGGAATGGGAATGTGAGGAGTTCACTCCCCCTTTTTATGCTCATATACCCGCTTCATACCTAACATTTTTTCCTCAAGCAAATAGCTACCCATACAGACACTAATTCAGCAACATAAGCCAAAATAAATTGACTCCTTTCAGGTGAAGTGATAGGTTGACGAACAGAATCTAAAACCACTTGGTGAATTGGGGAAAATATGCGAATGAGTAGAAAGCAAACTCTATTGTTTATCTTATCGAAATTATTGCTTCTTGCAGTAGCTACAACAAGTTATAGCGGCGTTTTTTATGTCAATTCCAATGGCACGGAAAGTGATCTTGTAACCAATAATGGAACCTGTCTAACATCGGCAGGAACCTGTACTCTCCATGCGGCAATTGAGGAAGCCAATAGTGACCCTGGCTCCATCATCCTCTTTAGCGGGCAATTTACGATCAGAGACTGTTCACTACCATCTATTACCGCAAATTCTACGGTAATTAATGCTTATGATCAATGGGATACCACACTCAACCGCCCTGGTGTGATCCTCGAATCCACTTATAATTGTGGTGCCCTGCAAAGTATTCTGACCATCAGTTCAAGCAACAATCACTTTTATGGGCTCTATTTTCTGGGTGACAATAATTCAGGTACTTTGGATGGAATTACAATCAACAGCGGTACTAATAACACAATCGGTGCAGATCTGGAGCATCGGCAAAATTACTTTCTTGTCAGCGGAATCGGCATCCGGAACACAACCAATGAGAACACCTTTTCCAGTAATTATTTCGGAACATCCAACGGAACCTCAACACCCAATCCGAGTTTTGGCAATTATGGTATTTACAGCATCGGTTCGAATACCACTATTAGCGACAATCTAATTGTGGGGCAAAGCGGATCAGGCATATATCTAGCGGGAAATAACAATGATATCAGCAATAATATTATTGGGCTGAATAGCACTGAGACCGGCGTCTTACCAAATAATACTGGTCTGATAGTCGAATTCGGCACTTCAAATGACATACATCATAATACCATAGGGGGAAACAGTAGCTCAGGAGTTGTCCTTGGCATAAATGCCGACAGCAACCAGATCTACAATAACGAAATCACCACTCCCTACTCTCTGGGCAACACAGGAAACGGCGGCCATGGAATATACATCGTCAGCAATGATAATAATACAATCAGTAGCAACTACATGATTGATAACGATGGCAGCGGTTTATATGCTCTGAACGCCAATGGTCTGACAATTACAGGAAACAATGTCTACAATAATTCAGAACATGGCCTGTATCTTAAGAATGTTTCAAGCTCGACAGTCGGCGGCAACGACATATTCAGTCTGGGCAATCAGATCCACTCCAATGATAACCATGGACTTTATCTTGAAAATTCATCTTCAGTGACTGTTTCAGCAAATCTGATCGGTCAGGATAATGGCGGAAGTGATAAGGGTAACTTGAAATGCGGTGTTTTTCTCGATAGTGGTTCAACTGCCAACATCATTGGTGGGGACGATCCGGCTGAAGGTAACTGGATCAGCTGGAACACTGAAGAAGGCATCCGGCTGAGCGGTAGTACAACCTCCCACAATACCATAAAAAATAATATACTGGGAGCTCCTGTGGGTTATAACTGGCAAGCCGGAAACAAAGGGAGCGGTATCAGTTTGATCAGTGGCACACATGACAATACTATAGGTGGATTGGGTGTGGGCAATACTATCCTGGCAAGTTCATCAAGCGGAATTATCCTTGGATTTTGCCAGGATAATTCAATCATAGCCAACTGGATCGGTACTGATGGAGTACACAACTGGGGCAACACCACTAACGGTATTTCAATTTTGTTGTGTGAG
>CAZWVC010000178.1:0-8762 GCA_964637245.1 uncultured Desulfocapsaceae bacterium | reverse complement strand
CTGGATTCCCTTAATTTGAAAGTGTACGTCTTTCCGTCTGGCGATATAGTCCACGATTCTGCCACTCCCGGAACTGCAGCAGCTTTAGGGTTCTCTGTGGTCAGGCCGATGAACATATCTCCCACTACATAATTTTCCCAGGTACCCGAGACTTTATGTGGATCAAGCGAGGCAGGCTCACCCATGGTTGCAACTCTCAGAGTGCCACCCCCATATGCTGTTACGGCAAAAACAGTTAAAAACAGACAAACTGAAACCATTATCCCTTTGCACACATACAGTTTCCCTTTGAGCATTCCTTTCATGGGTTACCTCCCAGTAATTTAAATTTAAGTTGAAATTAAAAAACAATCATTTGCGGCATACCATCAGCACACAATAAAATTTCCATTAAACCAACAAAAATTAAGCGAGAGAAAACAAATTGTACAGCAACCTGCTTTGAATGACAAGTCGCACTTTAAAAGTGTTTCGATTTGAGAAAAATAAATCTGTCACAAGGAACCCCCAAGTATATTACTAACTGCTTGTATCTCCTTGATAAGACTCGCACCACGATCAATTCTTTGAAAAACAACATCCTGTTTTGCATTCAAACAATAGTGGCCCCAGCACGCTGATAGAATAACATCAGTTATGGACATTGATATCTTGCCACAATATCCATGATCCTCAATAATTCAATGAACTTGAAGAAAAATTAGCATGTTAGCATCCACAACCTTGAATAGGTATACAATGAACAGGAGAGGAAAGTGTACATATAGTGTCCTGAATAAAGTTGCAGATTTTCAGATTCGTCACCCCATGGCATAATTAGCGTATGCCGGATTATGATCTAAGATCTGCCCTTTTCTTAAGTTTCACAGTTTCGCTTAAAATGGGGTTGCAATTCATGTAGGCTCTAGCCTGGATTTTTCATGAAATATCCAGGTTGTTGCCTCTGGCAAAGGCCAATATACGGCTCACTCAGGGCTAGTTCATCTATCGCAGAGCCACACTTCTAGGTGGAACTTCCATTTTCATCGCCATTGCCCAATGGTTTCTGCGTAAGAAATGTCTTGATCATATCCATCGGAAGTGGAAAGATTATTGTATTAGAAGTTTTCTGGGTAGAGATGTCATTGAGTGTCTGTAAGTAACGCAACTGCAAAGCCTGGGGATTTTTCGAGATAACATCGGCTGCGGCTAGCAACTTCTCCGATGCTTGATATTCACCTTCGGCATGAATGACTTTTGCTCGTCTTTCCCTCTCAGCCTCTGCCTGTCTGGCGATTGCTCGAATCATTGATTCGTTCAAATCAATATGTTTTATCTCAACGTTGATTACCTTGATACCCCAGGCATCTGCACGATTATCTATAATTTCCTGAATATTTACATTAAGCTTATCTCTTTCCGAAAGCATTTCATCGAGTTCATGTTGACCAAGAACTGAACGCAGAGTTGTTTGGGCTAGCTGATTGATTGCATTGTTATAATCCTCAACCTGGATAATCGCCTTTTCAGGATCAACTACCCGGAAATATAAAACGGCATTTACCCGCACGGTAACATTATCCCGGGAAATAACATCCTGGGTAGGTACATCCATGGTCACCACCCGTAAGTCAACACGAAAGGCACGTTGAATCCCAGGTACGATTATCCTTAAGCCTGGAGTTTTTACTGCTTGGAAGCGTCCAAGAAAGAGGACAACCAGCCGTTCATATTCAGGTACTATTCTGATAATCATTGCAATACCTACAGCCACCGCTGCAATTGCAATAACAGCTTGTAGCAGATTAGACGACATCATCGCTTTGATCCTCCTCAAGTGTGGTTACTGACAGCTCCAAACCATCCTTTCCAATTATTTTTACTCTGTCTCCTTTTTTTACCTTGTGATCAGCTTTAGCTTTCCAGGATTCACCCATAAGCCAGATTCTTCCGGTTCCTTCAAAATCGTCTATTGCCTCTCCATTCATCCCAATTATCGCTTCTGCCCCTGTCCTAATCTTTCTTCCTCGCATAAAAAACATTCGCCCTGCTACCCAAATTATGAATGCAGCGGAAGTTGCAGTAGCGATACCAATTACTGGATAGGCTACACGCAGACTCTCTTCATCGATGAGGATGAAAGAACCCACCACAAAAGCTATGATACCTCCGACACCAAGAATCCCAAAGCTTGGTAAAAAAGTCTCACTCACTATGAGTCCAATCCCCAGAACGATAAGAGCCAACCCGCTGTAATTCACTGGCAATATCTGGAAGGCATACAAAGCTAGAATCAGTGAAATTGCACCTGCAATTCCTGGAAGAAACAATCCTGGATGGGTAACTTCGAATATAAGACCATAGACACCAAGTAAGAGGAGTATATACGCAATATTGGGGTCGCTGATAATTCCAAGGACTTTATCTTTCCATGATTGATCTATGTGGACGATTTTGACGTTTTTGGCAGAAACTGAAGAAGTTCCTGATGCCAGGTTAACTTCAATACCATCAATCTGCTCCAACAGATCAGGCAGATCAGCTGCTACAATATCCACCACGCCAAGTGCAAGAGCCTCCGAAGCTGACAGGCTTACAGCTTCACGCACTGCTTTTTCAGCCCAGTCAGCATTGCGACCATGCCTTTGCGCTAGAGATTTTATATACGCTGCGGCATCATTAACGATCTTCTTCTCTAAGGTGCTCTGAGGTAATGGACTACTGGACTTGTCATCCGATTTCTGGCCATCTTGGTCAGGTGACTCAGGTGCACCAGGAAAACCTCCAATCTGGATAGGCGTTGCTGCCCCGAGATTCGTCGCCGGAGACATCGCTGCAATATGGCTGGCATAGAGAATATACGTGCCTGCACTGGCTGCGCGGGCACCATCTGGTGATACATAGGTTACTACTGGGACTGAGGATGTAAGAATCGCCTGGATAATATCCCGCATGGAATGATCCAGCCCCCCGGGAGTGTCCATTTGGTAAATAATTATCTGGGCATTGCTGGTTTCGGCTTCTTCAATTCCTGTTGCAACATAATCGGCCACAGCTGGTCCAATTGCACCACTTGTTGTCAGTACAATGGCGTGGGGTACTGACTTTTCAGTAGTATCATTCTCTAGTGCTTTTATTAACTCAGGAGAGATAATCGCAATGAGCAGTACAGATATCGTGAAGATTGTAGAGGTAATGATTTTGGCTGAGATAAACTTTCCCATATTCAACCTCCACAGCATATCACGATTGGGCAGGACAGGTCGCTTACTCATATATTCATTATAATTACTCTACCACAATAAAGATACGGTAAAAAGCTGCATCGCATCAGCAATCTCGCAGAAGGAGAATAGTAAATTGGGTTCTGTATAAACAGCCTTTAATCAGTATCAAACCATTGAGATGTACCTCTGTTTTACATTTAATGGTGAATGATCATAAGAAAAACCCGGTAGGATTCCACAAGTAAGATTATTGCCCAGAGGAGAATGCATATTCCTGCTGCTGCGGCTGCTATATCTTTTATCACTTTAACTTTATGACTTTCTTCAGTAGTGATAAAATCGCACATAGCTTCTATTGAGCTATTGAAGAGTTCTGCCTGCAACATCATAGCTGTTGCCGCTGCAATGAGGAGAAAATCAATCCATTGTCTGACAAAAAAGCAACTCATCAGCACAATGAAAGAAAGAATCAACTTGTAGGTCACACTGAAGTCATACCGCACAGCATATTTAAGACCTGAGAGTACAATTTTGATCTTCCTTATGGGGTGATAACCGTCTTCACCAGTTCCTAAAAATTTATTTCTCATTTCTTCGTACTTCAATTAGATCTGTGGAAATTGGAGAGCACACAACATCGCAATTTCTTTTCCTCATCCAACTTTTTTAATAAACAAGGTAAGCAGCAGCACCCAAATTATTGGGAGAATAGCACCAGCAACCACATCTGAAATATAATGGACCTGAAGATAAATACGTGAGTAACCCACAAGACCAGCAACGGCTGCCAGTAACGCCCATAATCCATAGACCTCTGCCCCAGTAAAATCTTTAGTAAAAACTATTGCGCATGCCAGGGTAAAGGCAACGGCTTGGGCAGTATGAGCACTGGGAAAAGAAAAATCAGCTGGCATTGACACCAACATTTCATCAACCTGTGGCCGTGGTCTGGCAAATACCAATTTCAAAGCATGGGTTAGCAGTGATGCCCCACAAAGACCACCAAGAAGTAATAGAGCATCGGCAATCCGCTGCATTCGCTGTAATGCCACCCCTAGGACCAGTGCACAAGGAAGCAGTACTAGGATCGATCCACACCAGGTGATTAATTTAAAATATGTGAGCATAGTTTATTGACAAAAGACTTTTCAGCTGTCTGTCTTTTTCAAGTATTATACTTAACTCTACCGCAAAAGAATGACCATTATCCGACCAGGCTAGATTCATATAGTTTTTTTAGCTAGAGCAATACATTTACGTGTTAATATACAACCCAGATAATTTTCTGGTATATTTTGTTTTCCACAAGTCCAATGAGTCAGCAACTAGGCATATCATATCGTGAGATCACTGGCCTAAATCGTCTGTGAGTCATGCCTGTAGTGAAGATTTTTGGCAAGATCAGGGTGAACACACTCACGGCAGCACAAGATGAGATGGGAACATAACTCCTGAATGGATGTATAATTGACTGATTTACCTCTGTTTGTTACAATATAAGCACTCGATTCAATCAGATTATCATGTGGTTTGCATGAGTCAATACCACAGCAAGCTAGCCAAACATTTTCTTTTTAGATTTTCGCCGAGTCAGCTAGCTACACAGCAAATTGGTAGATATCGTCTTGTTACAAGCTCTTCCAAACTTGTTCGATAAGCTTAACTTTCGAGGTTGCCTCATGAAAACACCCAGACTTCTGGGGAAAAATCCCTCTATTACGTTTATTCTGCTCCTACTATTGCTGCTATATCTCCCTCTTAATTCTTTCGCCAGCAAAAATGATTACCCCAAAGCACGGCAGAGAATGGTGAACCTGATTGAAAATGATGTCAAAACGACAAGCAACTATATCGGCATGAATACGCTTAGTGATGACGTTATGCAAGCCATGCGAACAGTGAAGCGACACCTTTTTGTTCCCGAATCGAAAATACCCTTCGCCTATGAGAACCGACCGCTGGCAATTGGCCATGGTCAAACCATCTCTCAGCCCTATATAGTTGCTTTGATGACAGAGCTCCTGGAGCCTGAGCCCACCGATAATGTCCTTGAAATCGGAACCGGTTCGGGTTACCAGGCAGCTATTCTCAGTTCTTTAGTAGACAAAGTCTACACTATTGAGATTATAGAGCCTCTAGCAGAGCAGGTAAAAGAGCGATTTCAGAAACTGCAGTACACCAACATCATCAGTCGCACTGGAGATGGTTATTATGGTTGGGAAGAAAACGCGCCATTTGATGGAATCATGGTCACCGCCGCGGCAAGTCATGTCCCACCTCCGCTCCTGCAGCAGCTTAAACCTGGCGGGCGCATGGTTATCCCGGTTGGCAGCAGGTTCCTCACCCAGCAGTTGCTCCTCATCGAAAAAAAAGAGGACGGCCAGATTACAACCCGACAAATCCTACCGGTACGTTTTGTTCCGCTTACAGGTGATCATTAAGTGATCATGAGCATAAGACCACCGCTTATCTCCATTTGTTTGCTGTCCGGCACCACATTAATGTATGAGATAGTGCTGATGCGTCTTTTTTCAATAATTCAATGGCATCATTTCGCCTATATGATTATCTCCCTGGCACTTTTAGGTTTTGGGATGAGCGGCACTTTCATTACCATAGCTCAAGGTGCACTGCTAAGAAAATACTGTGCAGTTTACCTCAGCCTGATAATGCTATTTGGGCTGAGCTCATTCTTTATTTTTCAAGTCGTGCAGAACATTCCCTTCAATGCCTTAGAGATAATGTGGGATCAAAAGCAAAGCTTTTATCTGCTGACCATGTTTGTTCTGCTTGCCCTACCTTTCTTCTTCAGCGGCAGCGCCATTTGTCTCACCCTCCGTTATTATGGCAGCGCTATCTCAAGCATATATGGTTTTGATCTGGTAGGTGCAGGCTTGGGTAGCCTGGCAATTATCGGTTTGCTCTACATTTGCCATCCGCAGATTGCGCTTCTTACCACTAGTTGCCTGATACTGATTACCGCCTCCATAGGTGCCTGGGAATTGGTCGGCAAAAAGTCGGTAAAATTCATTATACTGACATGCTTGATGATACTGCCACTACTCTGGTTTGGGCAACACTTGCAACTTCGCCTTTCACCCTACAAAGGTCTGACACAGTCCCTGCGTATCAAGGGTACGCAATTAATTCAAGAACGCTCAAGTCCCCTTGGTTTAATCAGTGTTGTAGAAAGCTCCATCGTCCCGCTACGCCATGCACCCGGCATGAGTCTGAAAAATTCCCAGGAACCATTGAACCAGCTGGGGATCTTCACCGATGGAGATAACATCTCGGTACTCACCGCCAAAGCAGAACGTCGCGATCAACTCGCCTATCTGGATCAGCTCACGTCCGCCCTTCCATATCACTTGAAAAAGCCGGAGAATGTACTCATTTTAGGAGCCGGTGCAGGAGTCGACATCCTTCAGGCTCAATACCATGCTGCTGTTTCAATTGATGCGGTGGAAATGAATCCCCAAATCCCGCAACTTGTGCGGGATGAGTTTGGTGAATTTGGAGGGGCAGTCTTTGATAATGCTTCGACAAAAATTCATGTAGCTGAAATACGAGATTATGTCCAAAAAGCTGAGCAGAGCTACGATATCATCCAGCTCAGTTTAACCGATGGTTTCGCTGGTTCGGCTGCCGGAGTCTATGCCTTAAATGAAAGCTATATCTACACCGTGGAAGCTATTGGCGAATATCTTGAGCGTCTCTCACCAGATGGATATCTGACAATTACCAGGTGGATAAAAATGCCGCCAAGGGACACCCTCAAAATCCTGGCAACCGTAGTGGAAAGTCTCAGAAACAAAGGTGTAGAAGATCCAGCTAGGAATCTGGTGCTTATTCGTAGCTGGCAAACCAGTACACTCCTCGTAAAGAATGGTAGTTTCAGTACGTTAGAATTGCTTGCAACCCAGCAATTCTGTGAAGAACGATCTTTTGATATTGCCTTTACGTCAGCTATCGCTGAAACGCAGGTAAATCGTTACAACATCCTGCAGCAACCTCTTTTTTATCAGGCAGCTAAAGCACTAACGGGCAATCAGGCTGATTCATTTATACAGAACTATAAATATGCCATCCAACCTGCTACCGATGGACGCCCCTATTTTCATCATTTTTTTAAATGGTCCGCACTAATGGAGATAATAAGCCTCAGGCAGCAAGGTAGTGCGCCACTGCTTGAATCTGGTTATCTGGTGCTTTTCGTAACTCTTATAGTCGCCTGCGTTATGAGTGCGATTTTGATACTTGTGCCGCTCCTGCTGGTAATCCGTAAATCTGAATTTCAGTCAAGCAAGTCGTCGGCATCTAAAGTTCTCAGTTATTTTTTTGTGATTGGTATGGCTTTTTTCTTTATTGAGATAAGCTTCCTGCAAAAATTCATACTCTTTCTTCACCATCCCGTTTTATCCATAGCCACCGTTCTGTCCACTTTTTTAATATTTGCTGGTATCGGCAGCTCTATTTCAGCTTGGGTAGATTCCGCAAATCGCCTAGCAACTCTGATTTTAATGGTGATGGGAATAGCTCTTTTGAGCCTTGTGTATGTTTTTTTCTTGGATAAACTTTTTCTTCAATTCGCAACTCAACAAATGACAGCACGGATACTTATCTCCATTTCTTTCATTGCTCCACTGGCACTGTGCATGGGATTCCCCTTCCCGCTTGCTTTGCAAAAAATCACAGCTACCTCAGCAAATTTAGTACCCTGGGCCTGGGGTATAAATGGCTGTGCTTCGGTGATCAGTGCTACGCTAGCGACATTGCTGGCTATCCATTTCGGTTTTGCTGTGCTCATCCTGCTTGCAGTGTCTCTTTACGTTGTAGCAGTATGGCTTTTTTTCATTAACTGGAAGTAATGGGTTGCAATACAGAACTTTTCAATCATCAGCGATGCTTGATCTATTTAGTATTCTTCTCTAGAGCATGTTGGATGTTGCTAAGCAATTTCAAGTAACCTTTCGGCGACCAAACCTTTATTTAACCTATTGAAACTAGGTATATATGGAATATTTTCAGAGAACGGTGTCAAAATTTATATTATCGTTTAGTAGGAAATTGCAAATCTGATCAACATGCCTATCAAATTATACGAATTTCATTTATACTTAACTAACTGTTTCCTTAAAATTTCTATTTCGTAACTTTTTGCCATCAGCTCTGTATCTTTTTGATCGAATGTCGTATTCTGTTAATAATGGTTACTGTTATTGACTATTATTTGGTTAAAAAGTAGTGCTATTCAGTTTTTACAGTTGGTACATCCAGCACTACCACCGAACGGTATTTGCTTTACGGCAAAAAATGATTTATGAAAGAAATTGAAGCTATAACCTGGCATCTAGGCCGATATCGCGCTGTTCTTAACCAGCAGACTGATCGTCTCTACAATGCTCTTGAAGAACTGCAGAGAACAACTTTACTACTTCTAGCCCAGGATAAATACACTGATCAGGACATAAACAAGTGGCTACAACAGGAAAACTACAGTGTAGACGAGGATGGTTTCTATCAGAATCAAACCCTCCTTAAAGCCTTCAGAGAATG
>CAZWVC010000177.1:0-8795 GCA_964637245.1 uncultured Desulfocapsaceae bacterium | reverse complement strand
ACCAGCGTAAAAAAGGTAAGTTTGAAATGGCTTCGGGAGGTACCCTGTTCCTTGATGAAATTGGCGATATGGAACTTGATGTACAGGCGAAGTTCTTACGGGTCTTGGAATTACATGAGTTTGAGAGACTAGGCGGTGATAAATCAATCAAGGCTGATGTCCGGATTATTGCTGCAACTAATAAGGATTTGGAGAAGATGGTTGCCGAGAAACGCTTTCGCGAGGATTTATATTACCGGGTCTCGGTTTTTCCCATACGCATTCCTCCCCTGCGAGAACGAAGAGATGATATTCCTCTTTTATCACAGTACTTTGTGAATAAATTCAGTGAAACTTTTGGACGCAAGGTTCCTACACTGTCCGATAAAGTTATGGAAATGCTTAATAACCACCCGTGGAAAGGCAATATTCGTGAGTTGAAAAATGTCCTGGAACGGGCCATGATCCTCTCCAAAGGAGATCGAATAACCCGCAGGCATGTGGTGTTGAATGAGGCTCATGAGAAACCTTTTTCAACCATGAATATTGACCAGATTGTCTCTCTGCTGATTCAGGATTATCGGGTTGGTCTCGAAGACCTGGAAACAAAATGCATCAGATTTGCTTTAGAAAACTCGCATAATAATGTTTCCCGAACAGCACGTATGTTGGGCCTATCACGGGCAACCCTGCGCTACCGTCTGGAAAAGATGGGACTTTGAAAACAGCTGGCATGTAAATTTAAAAGTATCTTTATATTCAAAGATGATACAATCGCTCAATAATTCTGAGTTACTGCAATCATTGTATATGTATAACTGTATGATACGTCAGAGTTATTTCTTTAAGTTTCTTTCTGGTCGGCTAAAGTTATGACACCATGAACAATCATATTTTTTATCATCAACATGCTTGTCATGAATCCACCGATACCCGGATTTATCGTCTTCCTCTTCCTCATTTTCGTGACACTGGATACACACTGAACTTTTCGGTCCTTTAAGGGCGTAACCGAGTTTACCCTGAAGGTCCATGCGGCTCTTGGATTCATGGCAATCTGAGCATTTAAGCGCTCCACTGGCCGGCATGATTTCATGGGTTATGAGCTGGTAAGTATCGGTTTCAACCCAGCTAAATGGGGTGGTACTTGGCAAACCCATATTCTCCAACCCGGAAATGGTGGCTGTGTATGAGTCTCCCGTTGCAAAATATACACTTGTGTCCAGGGCTATAAGGGTGTTCTGAGAATCGGCCAACGGCTGTAATGCTGTTTTGTATTTAAAGGGAAATAACCTGGATTGGTCATCATTCACTGCCCCGACTGGTCGTGAAGTGGGTATTCTATTTGTTGCCTGATCAATTTCTGCCGGATCATGCAGAAGATACGCTGTGCTGGTTCCATTCCACCATTTATAGCGGGGGATGAGATCTCCAGCGAGCGTTGGTGTCGGATGAATAGCTCCACTGGAGGTTAACTTGGGATCAAGCCAGTTTCTATGAGTTTCTGTTTTTTCAGTTGCATCCGTATCACTGGCATTTCTGGCATAAAGTGGGATATGACAGGTCTGGCAGGCGATTCGGCTGATGTGGATATCGATGATTTCCTCTTCATGTTCGGAGATGATTTCTTTGGAAGTGTGACATGTTGTGCAATTCATCTCGACATCGAGATCAGTTGCACGCAGGTCAGAGCCTCTGCCGGCAATGCGATGTTTTTGGGTCTTATGGCATGATTGACAATTTAGATTGGCCCCGGTTGTGGCCATATGAATATCGAAATTTTTGTCTGCGGTGCTGATATGGGCTAATGCCATATCACCGCGTTTGAAATTGTCCCCACCACCGCCTTTGGCATGGCACTGCAGGCATGTTGCCCTGGTTGGCAGATGCACTGTTCGCGCCGCCTCGACAATTGATACAGACATGTTGTCTGTATCAGGAACATACCTGCCATCGACTTTCTTACGCTTGTATTTACTTTGATGGCAGATAAGACAATCTATATTATCCAGTTGTTCCTGGCTTTGCTGTTTCTCCGGTTTTAATCCTAACCCAGCATGACAACTACTGCATCCAGCCCAGTTTCCTGTGATATTGATACAATAGCTATTAACACCCATATCAAGTTTACCCTGCACTGCAGGTCCGCCGGTGAGGTAGGGTGTTTGGCCCAACCATTGATAGTGGAGGGATGAAAAAACTTCTTGTCCCTGAGTGCCATGACATTTCAGGCATGTTGCCGTCCCCTCCCAGGAGGTGATTGAATCATGACCTTTTCCTGGCGGGGGGTGATGTGATGATTTGGCGGCGAGGATTGCCGGCAGGAAGATGAAGATTTTACTTTCCTCTGCCTGGGCAGATTCCGATAATATTAAAAGACTAACAAACAGGAGGATACACCAATTTACAGGGTTGAGATAGCGGGGTAGATAGTACATAGCGGATTACATGTTTAACTGTTATTCTTTCAACAATATTACTGTTTATTCCCCTGTCTCTCTCATCCAAGTGGAGTGATGCCGAAGTTATCACCACACTGTAGTAGTCAATTTACTCAAACGAAAAACAAAAATCAAGTGTTTCGTTTAATACTTTATTTATGGTTGAATTACTTATACTTATTTCCTCCAATTGCTTCATTTTCTCGAAAAAATTGATGAAAACCTCAGCAATATTGGAGAGGTGAGTGTCCAGGCCTTTGTCGATATGCTCTAGAAAAATAATCATTTGGCAATAGAGCATATGTTGAAGTTGTATACTATGCCTAAACTCTCTGGATTAAAGTTTCATAAGCTAATAAATTCTGAAAATCAGACGATGGATTGTAACTTTTGCACTTTTCCAGATGAGTATGCCCTGGTTTTGATCAGGTATTGCTTGTGGATAATGCTTATGGAGAAGGAAAAAACGGGAATAGTCCGATGTTTTTCATCATCACCTTAAATATATTGATTTCTTTAATCCAAATGTTTGACAAGCACACGGGTGAACTCTCATGATACATCATCGGCACAACATTTTTTCACTCATAGCAATCGTATACTTTCAATTTTGCTTCGTATATCCAATAATCGCAGAGGATGGTTCAACCAATGATAAGGTTGTGGAGTCATTTTTACAACTAGTTACTGGCTATGAAAGCGATCGGGAGGCGGCATTTTCTTATCTTGAGAAGAACTGGCAAGATAATTTTACACCGATGGTATTAGAAACGGTTTATCTAAATTCAGATATAGGTACACGAGTAAATCTTATGCAGCTGTTGCAGGAGAAAACCGGCCAGGAATTAGGCTTTGATCTTGATAAGTGGTATGTCTGGTTGTGGCAACAGAGTTGGGAGCCTCATCCACAATATGCGGAATTTAAATCTCACCTCTATCGCTTAATTGATCCTTTGTTTGCCGGGTATTTTTCTAAAGATTACGCTACAACCATTCGCCTCAATGAAGTCAGGTGGGGAGGTGTGCGTCAGGATGGCATCCCTCCGCTACGTTCACCGAAGATGATTAATTCTCCAGCGGCTGGTTATCTGGATGACAATAATATTGTTTTTGGGATTGCCGTCAATGGTGATGTTCGAGCTTACCCTAAACGAATTTTGGCATGGCATGAGATGTTTGTTGATTCGGTGGGGGGTGTTTCCGTTGCTGGAGTTTACTGTACCCTATGTGGAACTATGATTCTCTATAAAACTGGATACGGGGGAGTCAACCATGATCTGGGAACGAGTGGTTTTCTCTACCGTTCCAACAAGCTGATGTATGACAAAAAGACCCAATCTCTCTGGAGTACTCTGGCTGGTTCCCCGGTTATTGGGCCATTAGTCGGTCGAGGAATGCAGCTTGAACGTCTCAGTGTTGTCACCACCACCTGGGGAGAGTGGCGGAGACGTCACCCTGAAACTCAAGTATTATCACTGGAAACTGGCCATACCAGAAACTATGGCGAAGGTGTGGCCTATCGTGAATATTTTTCCACAGATGAGCTGATGTTCATGGTGCCAAAACAGGATTCCCGTCTGAAAAATAAGGATGAAGTGCTTGGCCTAATCTTTCAACATGCTCCCGATACGCCCATCGCTATTGCAAGTACATATCTTCGCAATAATCCGCTTTACATGGATGAGGTTGCCGGTGAACGATTTGTCGTACTGACTGATACCTCTGGGGCGCACCGTGTTTACGAAGCCGCAGACATCACTTTTGAAAAATGGGATCAAGATAGCACCGTGATAGATGCACAGGAGACCAAATGGAAGCTCTCAGAGGCAACATTGAAATCTGCTGATGGTCGTATACTCTATCGTCAGCCCTCGCACAATGCTTTCTGGTTTGGCTGGTTTTCTGCCTATAAACACACCAGGCTGGTAAAGTGAAGTATTGAACAACAGCTTTGTCTTTCGAATTGAAGGTGCAATAATGCATCTATAGTGGCAAAAAACCTACGCCAGAACTATACTCTGATCTTATAATTGCTGTATATTAAGAGTTGGGATACTAGTCTTGAATTTAGCCAACAGGCCCTACATCTGGACGAGTGTATCGTTTCATGATCCAACCATATTGACCGGAGGAGGTTTTTATATACAACCACTCTGGCGCTGCCCCAATGACATCGAGCATACTTCCTTCTGTAAGTTGATCAATTATTTCGGCATCTTGATCAGGAATTGAACGAACATTTAACAGATAGGTGGTGGTTTCGACCTGGCCCAGCACCATTTCAGGGTATTGGTAGGTGGATAATACGCGTGGCGCAATTACAGGCTGAGGAGTGTAAATTATTTGTGGCGGAGTTTGGTATACCACAGTTCTCTCGCGTGGTTGGGAATTGGCTATTGCCCCAAAGAGCGCGCCAGTAAGTAAGCCTACCCCGAGAAAGACCCAGGCATCATCTGAATTATAATGTGAACCGTGATAGCCATGGTGGGAGTAACCATAGTGTTTATACCCAGTACTATAGTATCTTCCTCCCGCATTGGCGATTACTGCAGAGGAAAAGAGGATGATGAGAAGAATGGTACTTACTTTGATGAACTTTTTCACAATGTATCCTCCGGAGTTGACATTGTCATGGTTAAAATAGCCATGTTCATATATTAAGTATAAATCATCTTTATTCTCTTCACAACTTTTCAGGCTGGAACTGCACCACATCGGTGAATCTTCTTAAAACTGCCGGCTCGTCACATTATCTTAGAGATCCTGCGTTACCTGAAGGCAATGCCAAACTTATTTATTTAATTGATCACTTTGGGGGTGAAGGCGGTGTTCAGCACTGCTCTTGATGGTTATGTTTGAAGTCAGGTAAAAGCTGTTTAAAGATTGCAAAGTTGAATATTTATTCATTTTCAAAGGTATCATGATGAACAAACCGATTTATCTTGACTATAACGGTACCACGCCGCATGCCCCGGAAGTAATCGAAGCAATGCTTCCCTACCTGCACACGGAATTTGGCAATCCGTCAAGTTCTCATTGGTATGGTAAAGGTCCTCACAATGCTGTAATGAAAGCAAGGCAACAGGTCGCGGGGTTACTTGGGTGTCAACCAGAAGAGATACTCTTTACCAGTGGTGGGACTGAATCTAATAATCAGGCAATAAAATGTATAGGTGGTATACGTGCCAGTTTTGGAAAACATATTATCACCAGCAATATCGAACATCCTGCTGTGTATAACGTCTGTGCGTTCATGCAAAAGCATGGCTTCGAAATTACCCATATAGCCGCGGATGCTCAGGGTATTGTTGATGGTGCCGAGGTAGTCTCGGCTATCAGGCCGGATACAGTGATGATCTCAATTATGCATGCCAATAATGAAGTTGGCACATTACAACCGATTGGTGAAATTGCTCGCTCCATCAACGATAAGCCCATTTTTTTGCATACAGATGCTGCCCAGTCGCTTGGTAAAGTTGAAACCCGCACAGCAGAGTTGGGTGTGGATTTGCTCTCCATTGCTGGGCATAAGCTATATGCCCCGAAGGGCATTGGAGCTTTGTTTATCAGGGAAGGAATTTCGCCTGAAGTTTTCTGTCACGGTGCTGGTCAGGAACAGGGTCGTCGTGGAGGAACCGAAAATGTTCTGGAAATTGTAGGGCTCGGTGCGGCATGTGCGATCGCTTCCAAGTTTTTGCAGGAAAATTATGAACACATGCTGTTGACGCGAAACAGACTTGAGGAAGGATTAGCAAGTAGTCTGACTGATATTCGTTTTAATGGACATCGGCAGAAACGACTTCCCAACACAGCCAGTGTGTCTTTCCTCGGGCTAGATGCCAACAAGCTGTTGACTCGAATGGGAAGTGAGGTTGCGGCATCAGCGGGAGCTGCATGTCACTCAGGGACAGTGCAAATGTCCCATGTCTTAAGGGCTATGAACATTGCTGAAGAATGGGCCATGGGCACCATTCGATTTACCACAGGAAGGATGACAACCGTGGTACAAATAGATCGGGCTGTTGAAGTTATTTGTGAAGCTGTGAAAAAAATGAGGTCATGAGCACAAGATAATTGAAGATGAAAGTTGCCTCATTGGTAAGGATTTACTATAAAATGCCATCTGCTAATTCGCCAAGTAACAAGGAGCACTTTTTGAAAAAATATTGGATATTCGTGTTGTTGACATCCATATGCTTTGCTGTAGCTGCAATTACCCCTCACTTGCTTTGGTTCATTGAAACTGAGGGAAGTGATATGCATTTCTCATTTTCCAATGATGAAGAATATTATTTTGATAAAGTGCCAGCCAGTAAAATTGGTTATCGTGCATTCAGTTCAGCATTATTACGTTTCTGTAGTTCAATCCTTGGTGTTGAGGGAACTCAACTCTTTTTCGATTTTGGCACTGTTTTGACGCTTATTATGATTGGTGTTGTCATTTTTCGCACCTTGCAATGGTCAAAAATTTCTAGTTTGATATTGGCTATTATTTTCACAATAGCTCCCACGATTCTTTCTTTCAATACTAGTCCACCCTGGCCTCACAATTGGGTAGGAAAGATGGTGGAGGGTTTTGATCTTGAAAAGTGGTATGTAGTGCCTATCTCCTCCTCGGCTTTCATTCTGAGGACTCCCGAACCTCAATTCTCCGTTATTCTTTCTTCTATCTGGCTTCTTGTGTTGCTCTACATTGCGAAAAACAATCGTCTGCTCCGAAAAACCGATTATTTTTTTCTGACACCCATCGCGCTTTTGATAGTGATCGATCCTTTTTGCAATGCACAGTGTCTTTTGTTAGCATTTCTTGTAGCGGGAGGTCTAATGATTCAAAAGTGTTGGAAGCAGGAAATTAAACTGACGGTGTTTTGTGGGTTTTCGATAGTAGTCGCAGGTGCTTCATTGTTGTTTCGATTTGGTATGCAAAGTCAAACGGCAACCTCAACATCTGTTGTTGAAAGCCATATCCCATTAGTTTCAAATTCTATTCTCCTGTCGATACTAGCTATCGGATGCTGGTATGTATGGAACAATGAAAAGCAAAAAGGTGGTAGCTGGTTTCTTGACCGTCAATCTATGATTGGTATGGCATTACTCTTGGTTCCAATTATAGTGCTTAACCAACAGGTGATTACGGGCAAATTGGTAATGGGGGCTAAATGGGAAGATGCAATGAATTACCGATTTGTGTTAGTTGGTGCTACTATTCTATTTTGTCGCGGCAATAGGGCGTATTCGTTATTGAATAAATTCCGTCTGCCTTTTATTGCCATTTGCATCCTGGGTGTATTCCTTTTTCAATATAAATTATACAACAAGAAATTGTATTTTAATAAAGCATGCCGTGCTTTTAGTACTGCAATAACGGGTATTAACCTTCGACCTGGTGATGAATTTTACCTAAAACCCAATAGCTATGCTGCATTCCTGAGAATTAATGGTGTAGAGGACACGTCATTGGGTTACAATCATCAAAAAACTTTTGGAGTTTCTAAGCCAGAAATATCGTGGAGGAATTTCACGAAATATAAAGAAATGCCAATTGTTGAATATGGGTTTAAATATTTCAATAAATTTGGATATGGAGTAGATGCTTTTGAAAAGGAAGTGCTACAACGGATAGACTCTGGATCATCCCAATTTCTCTCGTGCTGGTTTCAAACTATCGAGGTGGCAAAGAGATTTTCGAACTTCAGAGAATATGATAAAGAATCGCTCCGGTTACGGGTTCCGCAGATTGTGGAAGCCTATTCACAATATCTTGAGAAGGTTAATAAGCTGCCACCAAAAGATAATGGGAGGACCTTCCTCTTGGCGCTAGATCGTAAAGATCCAAAATTAGGCACGCTAATTGGCCAATATGAGGTAGGAAGAGCTGGGCGAAAGGTGTATGTTTTTCAAAAAGAAAGTAAATGAAAAACCTTTCTTGTAATTTTTCTTAACTTTTTCATTGAGCTTCTATTCGTATTTTTTTGTAGATCTCATGGCACAACATATGAATGATTCATGTAGTGCAGGGTAATCTATAACTCTCACAAATGAATTTAGAATGTGGGCGCTGCTTTGCACAATGTTCCCGGCTCGAAATTTTTATATTTTATACGGAATGTAACTATCCTTTTTATTGGGATCAGGTTCAATCGCTTATTTCGATCGGTGGAGTTGGTGTAAATTTTCTTTTGTGAACTCTCTATCTGAAATGTGATTGTTCTTTTATCCTGAATTTTCGGATTGTTCGCAACTGAACAGAATCAATCTCAATATCCTTGGCAAAGTAGATTTCCATGACTATTTAGCTATGACTTCTATTCGATTGATAAATTTGATCCATCGATGTCCTCGATGATCTTCAGCGACAAGGCGCATGGGAAAACC
>CAZWVC010000176.1:0-8844 GCA_964637245.1 uncultured Desulfocapsaceae bacterium | reverse complement strand
AGGTGTACAGTGTTCATGAGCCGGATGTGGAGTGCATCAGCAAAGGTAAAGCTCACAAACGATATGAATTTGGCTCCAAGGTGAGTGTTGCCACAACCAGTCGTGGAGGTTGGTTTGTCGGCGCACTTGCATTTCATGGGAATCCATATGATGGTCATACGCTTAGCAAGACTCTTGAGCAGGTTGGCAGTATCGTGAAATTTCCAGAACATGTTTTTGTTGACAGAGGGTACCGCGGGCATGATTATTCTGGAAACGTTATGGTGCATGTTGATAAGCAGCGCAGGGGGAGAACGCCTAAAAGTCTCTGGCGTTGGATGAAACGCCGAGCAGCCGTTGAACCTTCTATCGGCCATTTGAAACAAGAACATCGGATGGACCGGAATAGACTGAAAGGAATGGCTGGAGACTGTATAAATGCGATCCTCAGTGCTGCAGGTATGAACTTCAGGAAGCTGATGAAGTTTATAGAGAGTTTTCTGTTCTATATAATTTTCTGGTTTGTATTACAAGCAAGGCCGTTAACTCATCGGCCTGTATGAAAATATACCTTTTTCAGAATCGACTAACTAGTGTCCTGTCAATCCTCATCTGCCGTATCCTGCTTGCCCTTTTGTTTTCCTGACGTCGTTACTCTTTCGGTCACATAGCGTTGCTATGCTCAATCAGTCGTGCCTTGCAGGAAACCAAAATTGCTGAGGATCTTGCGACACTTGACGCCTTGCCATGACACTAACAGAAAATTATATTTTAATCTGTTGCGTGTTCAAAACCCTTGAATTGAATATCTTCAAAGGTGTTATCTACTGATTGCAGATATACCTTTTGCTCTTTTTGGATGGAACCAACCCTGTGGAACGGTTGCCCTATCTTTTGAGCGATTTGCTTCATCATCTTTCGGTTTGTGCTATCAGTTGTGAAGACAAGTTGATAGTCTTCTCCACCATGCAAGATTAAACTGCGCAGATCAAACTCATGTTGATTGCACACTTCAACTGATTGAGGATGAAAAGGCAAATCAGCTTCGATGAGCAGAGCACCAACTCCACTCTCTTTGCAGATGTGACTGAGGTCGGTGGAAAGGCCATCTGAAATATCCTGCATTGCTCCAATCAAGCGACATTGAGCTAGGACTAAACCTGCCTTAATCTGAGGGCTGGGATCCAGATGAGCCATTATAAGTTCATGAAATTCGCTTTGTTCCCTATATCCCTTTCGGAGTAATTCGAGTCCTATAGCAGATGATCCCAATGGACCGGTTACATAGATATCCTGCCCTACTTTTGCTCCTGATCTATACACCACTAATTCAGGTGCGGTTGAGCCGATTATAGTAACACTGATGGTGAGATGATCTCCACTGGTAGTGTCTCCACCTATCAGATGGCAATCATGATCTTGAAGAATACTCTTTACACCTCTGCGGTATTCGTCTAGCCATCGCTCCGATATATCTTTGGGAAGTACCAATGAAAGTAAAATAAATCGCGGTGTTCCTCCCATTGCGGCAATATCGCTAAGATTAACCCCAATTGATTTTCTACCAAGAGTGAATGGACTTTGCCATTCGAGCTTGAAGTGGGAATTTTCCACGAGTAAATCTGTAGAGATAAGCCAGCATCTACTTTCCATATCACCAAAAACAGCGCAATCATCTCCAATTCCTTTGATTACACCTTGAGCAGTTGAGGAAAATAGTTCTTTAGTTGTCTGAATAATATCTAGTTCTTTCAATATTGGTTGAAGAATTGGTAGTGTAATTATTTAATTCTCTTTATGAAGGCCTGGGTTTTGGTAGATTCTTCTTTCTCAGGATCAGGCGGTTTAAGATTGCCAAAATCCACAGCTTTGAAAAATCTTTCTTCTCCACCCATGGTAAAAACCTCTAAACCTGTCATCTGTGGCGTGCGCAAAGTCCAGGTCATGTTTTGCGGAGGTATTGCCAATATACTCAGGTTAATATTCCACCATTCATCTTTCCTAGAACTATCCCGTTCTATGGAGTTTACCAATGCATAAACCAGTAGATGAGGTTCTTTGGCAACGATTAAAACAATATCGCCAACAACGGTTATGTCTTTAAACTGGATTATACTTTTAAGTTCTTCGATGAGTTTTTCCATCAGCTATTTTTTATTGGCTAATTTTTCACGTAATACGATATTTGATTCAACGGTAACCACTCCCTTTTCTGTATAGCTTCGAGTTGCCAGGGTTGCATACATCTTTAACCCATCAAGCAACGGGAGGATAAATCCATTGACGAGAATTTTTGATTTTTTCGCCGCCCTTCTATTTTGAATGGCGATCATAGTACCGCCCCAAATTGCTACCTTTTTCACCACCTCTAGCACTTCTGATAGCTCAACAAACAAACACGAATTATTGTCTTTGAGTAAATCTTGAGCACTCAATTGAAAAGTTTTAGTCTCAACCAGGCTTTTACCAGATTTAATCGTATCAATAATTTCTTTCTGCATTCTAACCGAACTAGAAATATAGAGATTCGTATCATAAAACCCATACACTGGTTGTAAACCTTTTTGGATATCTTCTCCCCAATAAGTATATTCCACGCTTCTATAATTGTCTTTCTGGTGTGGTATTTTATTTTTTTCCAACAAACGTTGAATAGTCTTTTCCGCTTTTTCTCTATCTTTCATGTCAAAGATTAGAGAAAAGTTTGGGACTGGAACTAAATCAATAGTTGAGGCTTGCCGCATCATCACATTTATAGTGTTGTCGGGAAGCTCAAGGAGCTCTGCAAAAGGTAAACCAGTCATGGTCTCAATGGATTTCTTGAATTCATTAAGCAACATATCCTCTGCTCCATACTCACTTGCATATATTTCCCACATGGTCCTTAGATCGAAGGTGTTGGTCCAGTAGTATAAAAAAGCGTTTTCAGGAACGTTGTTTATGACAGACTCTTTTTCCGGTTTGATGCTCAAAAAATGAGCAGTGCGTTTATTTAACTCATTTTGGTTGAAGTAGAGTTTCAGGATATTTTTTGAATAGTTTTCTTCTTTAAAAGCACAGAAAGCTCCGGCAGTGAAACCATTTAAATTTTCAAGGCTTGAAATAAATTCCCCTGCAATTCCAGTTTGCTTGCCAATTAAATTCTGGAACTGATAAAGAAGCTGTTCTATTTTGAAGAAACTAAAAAGTAGAGATTTACTATTATCTTCACGTAAATCTTGAAAAAAATAGTCTTCACTAAGGTTTGCTGTCTTTTCATCATAGCGGTCAAGAGCATTTCGCAGGGTATGTTCTTCTAAACTGATGATGATCATTTTTTCAGCAACTACCCCAACTATAGTTGTGTCTTCATCAAGAAAAACTTTTTGAATGACATGTTCGCCATATTGGGTAGTTTTTGTTTTTAAGCCGTCTGTAAATATTGAGCCGAGTAGCCGAGGGAGTGTTGTTCCATGTTTTGGTTTGCAGAAAAAAAGGAGGTTTTTGCGAACAAATTGATCGAATGTTCCGGCAGGTTGCTCTTGCAAAATTGCGATGCTGAATTGTTTTGTAAGAAATTCCTCAAAGATAATTGCTGCTTGCGGTGAAGTAACAAAATCTCGGAATTCTCTGATGTTATTGACTGCCTCAAATGAAAATTCCAGATCCAGAGCAAGTTTAACAAAATCAATAGAGGCAACTGTTTGGGCCAACGGTTTGCTCTTGAAATCCTGGGCTAAAGAACCAAAGTCTTTCTGATTTAAATAGAATAGAACATTTTCAGGAAGAAAGAATTCCGGGAAAAAACTCTCGCTTTTGTATACTTTTTGATAGTAATAAAAACCGCCACCAAAACTGATTGCAACGAGTAGAAAAAGAAGTAGTTTTTTCATTGTCTAACTAAGCCCGAGTTAATCGATCCTTCTATATTGTATCGCTTCGGCAATGTGATGTTTCTCAAGGTTGTCACAGCCTTCTATATCAGCAATAGTTCGGGCAATCTTGAGGATACGATGGTATGCACGGGCAGAAAGTCCAAGTTTTTCAACACTTTTCTCCAACAGAATTTTTGAATAATGATCAATTACACAAAATTTCTCAATTAATTGCGGCGACATTGAGGAATTTGTTGAGACTCCACCATTTCTAGCAAATCGCTGTTTTTGAATATCTCTTGCTCTGTTGACTCGTTGACGCATCGTTTCAGATTGTGCCACATTTGCTTTAGCACTCATTTCTCTAAACGGTAAGGCGGCTATCTCAAGGTGAATATCCATGCGATCAAGTAAAGGACCCGATAGCTTGGAAGAATATCGTTCGATTTGCGCCTGACTACATGAGCATTTATTCGATTTATCGCCTAAATAACCACAGGGACAGGGGTTATACGCAGCGATAAGAATAAAATCAGCTGGAAATGCAAGCGACATATTTGCCCTAGAAATGGTGATTTTGCCATCTTCAAGAGGTTGCCTAAGCATTTCTAATACTCTTTTTTTAAATTCTGTGAATTCATCGAGAAAAAGCACGCCATTGTGGGCAAGCGATACTTCCCCTGGTTTAGGAAAGCTTCCGCCACCAACTAATCCAGCATCCGATATTGTATGGTGAGGTGAACGAAATGGGCGCTCAGAGAGGATGGAGGTATTTTGTTCTAGTGATCCTGCTATGCTATGAATACGGGTGGTTTCTAAGGCTTCTTCAAAGCTAAAGTCCGGTAAAATGGTTGTTAGTCGCCGGGCAAGCATAGTTTTTCCAGCACCGGGAGGGCCTTTGAGAAGCACATTGTGATTACCACTTGCAGCGATCTCCAAAGCTCTTTTAGCATGTTCATGGCCTTTTACATCAGCAAAATCGATAATAGACTTATCCATTCTATCAGTGATGCTGGTAAAATCTGTCTTGCATGGTTTAAGATTCAAATTGTCGAGAAGAAAATCAACTAATTCATGAAGATACTCAACAGGATAAACGTCAATATTTTTAACCACCGAAGCTTCCTGGATGTTATCCATAGGGACAAAAACACCCCTTAGTTTGCTCTGCTGTGCACTGAGTACCGTCGGTAGAACCCCTCTAACTCCTCGTATCTTCCCGTCCAAAGAAAGTTCACCTACAATTGAGTAGTGCATGAGTAGTTCTTGAGGAATTAGACCATTCGCGGAAAGAATGCCAATAGCTATAGGAAGATCATATGCAGCGCCTTCCTTTTTTACATCAGCGGGTGCCAAGTTAACCGTAATTCGTTTATTGGGAAAATCGTAGCCACTATTTTTAATTGCAGCTTTTACCCTGTCTTTGCTTTCTTTTACTGCACCGTCTGGTAACCCAACCGTCGCAAACATCGGAAGTCCTGCTGAGATATCGACCTCAATTTGCAGCGGATAACCTTCAATTCCGATAATGATACAGCTGTTAACTTTGGATAACATTACGTGATTAGAAATTAGCTTTTTGGCGTATACATAGCTTCAACGTCATCAGAGTAGTTGCCATTTTTTCCCTGATAAATGAAAAGTGGTTTTTTAATCTTAAGACCAGAGCCGCCATTTTTAAGACATTCCAGTAGAATCAAGGTTGCTTCTTTGGCTTCAGGATAACTATATACTGCTTGTAATATTTTTGGCTCAAGTTTGTGTGATGTAAGGTGTTTTATTAAATCCGTTGCCTGATCTGCAGGATAAACAAGTGATGCGGTTCCCCTGTTCTTCAAGCCAAATGATATTGCCCGGGCAATATCATTTGGCGTAGCTGTAATTTGGTGACGGGCTAGATATGCTTCTTTTTCTTTGCTGGGTCTGCCGTTTCCTACTCTGTAAAAGGGTGGATTGCAAATGACATGAGAAAAATACTCTGCATCAAGGAATTCATTTATATTCTTTAAGTCACCATGAAGAATTTTAAACTTTTTATCCAATTGGTTTATTTTAGAATTTTTTTTGGCCAATTGAGTAAGACTAGGCTGATATTCAAGACCTATTATTTCTTCTATATTTCTGCTGTTACGGTAGAGGAGGATAAGCCCGAGTATGCCACAACCACACCCCAAATCCAAAATGGTCGCAGTTTTCCAATGGATGCAAAAATGAGCCAGCAGCACTGAGTCGAGGGAGAATCTGTATCCTGATCGATTCTGATAGCAGAATAAATCTCCGGCAAAAAGGGAATCTTTTGTTATTTCGGTATTATCAGCTTTGCTTTTCATGATTAACCTGTTTCGGAGATTAGCAGCAAAAAGGTCCGCCAGTCAACTTCTTTTAACAGAACTGTAAAAGGTGTCTAAAAATGCGGCAATATTTGCAGCTATACTTATATTGTACGTTTTTCTTTTCTCGCAAAGAGGTTGCAATTGATTATATTTGAGAATTAGTTTATTCCTGGATTTCGAAAATATAAATAAAGAGTGGAGATTGAATTTTATGTTTGATATTTTTATTAAAACCCATTTTGCAGGAGCTCATCATTTACGCGACTATCCTGGAGATTGTGAACTACCCCATGGCCACAACTGGAAGGTTAAAGTTACGGTTAGAGCCAGCGAGGTTGATGAGATAGGCATGGGCATAGATTTTAAATTACTAAAAAAACATGTAAACGAAGTAGTAGACAGGCTTGACCATCGAGATCTCAATAAGATGGAGGAATTTGCTGTTCTCAATCCGTCTTCTGAGCATATTGCAATGTTTATTTATGACAATCTCTACAAAATCCTGAAAACAGAACGGTACTCACTTTATAGTGTAACTGTAATGGAAACAGATACTTCAGGATTAACTTACTATGGTAAAAAGTAGTAATCGTAAAAGTTTTAGAGATGTTTGCTTCGCATCATAAATTTTAGGAAAGCTATTAGCTGTTTCGTAACAGCTCTACTTAATCTATATGTATCAAGCGAGACTTTAAAACAACTTGCGGTAATCTAAAATTATTCTTACTATCACCTCGGTAAATACCTGATGTATTGATATGTTTGACTCCATTTAATAATTATTAAAAGCAAACTATGAAATCACATTTTCCAATTAAAATAGCTGTCATAGGACTAGGCTATGTGGGACTACCTTTAGCCGTTGAGTTTGGAAGAAAATATCAAACCGTTGGCTTTGATATGAAAAAGAAGCGAATTGCTGAACTCAACGAAGGAAAAGACTCAACTCTTGAGGTTGAAGACACTGAACTTTTAGAAGCCAAGAATTTGAGTTTTACTTCAGAAACAGATGATCTATCGACGTGCAATATATTTATCATTGCAGTGCCAACACCTATTGATGCTGCCAAACGCCCAGATTTAAAATATCTTGAGAGTGCCTCTCAGACTGTGGGGAAAGCATTGCAAGAGGGTGACACCGTTGTCTACGAATCTACTGTCTATCCTGGTGCAACCGAAGAAGTATGTGTACCCATACTGGAACAGTTTTCTGGCTTAAAGTTAAATGAAGGTTTCTATTGTGGCTATAGCCCGGAAAGGATAAACCCTGGCGATAAGGAACATAGACTGCCTAACATTGTTAAAATAACCTCTGGTTCGACTGAGGAAGCTGCCGAATTTATAGACAATCTCTATAAAAGTATAATTACGGCTGGAACATTTAAGGCCAGTACAATTAAAGTAGCAGAAGCAGCAAAGGTTATCGAAAATACTCAAAGAGATGTCAATATTGCCCTTATCAATGAACTCTCTCTGATTTTCAACAAACTCTCAATCAACACATCCGAAGTGCTTGCTGCAGCTGGCACAAAATGGAACTTCCTAAAATTTCATCCCGGGCTTGTTGGTGGTCATTGTATTGGTGTTGATCCCTATTATTTGACACACAAAGCCCAGGAAGTAGGTTACCATCCAAACATGATCCTGGCCGGAAGACGCCTTAATGACAATATGGGACACTATATTGGTTCACGTGTAATCAAGCTCATGATTAACAGAGGAATTGATGTATCAAAAGCGAAGATACTTGTATTGGGCTTAACTTTCAAAGAAAACTGTCCTGACCTGAGAAACACCAAAGTTATTGATATTATAGATGAATTAGTTGAGTACGGTATTGATGTTGTTGTATATGACCCGTGGGTGGATAAAGGTGAGGCAGAGACTGAATATGGGATTAAGGTAATATCGACTCTTGAACAGCGAAGCTATGATGGAGTAATCCTTGCTGTTGCGCATAATCAGTTTGTCTCAATGACAATTGATGACATAAGAGAGTTATGTCATGAAAAGCACGTTGTCTTTGATGTAAAAAACATTTTTCCGCCAACATCAACGGATGGCAGGTTGTAGATGGTTTTCGCCGTTTAAAAGTCGGATCTATTACCATTTAAATTAACTGACTGACAATAGTGTGAAAAGCTCCCTTGTGGTATACCCAATTCTGGTGAACCAATACCTTTCTTCTGCTTTTTCTATTTAATCACTCTTGGATTGATACAATTGAAAGATCAAATCTCGCTTAGATTGAAATTAACCAGCTGTACACCCGTCTGTGAATTTCTAGCAGCACATTGTTCACTCTCCAAAGTAAAAATAAAAGATGCATTACAAAAAGGAGCAGTTTTTCTTAAACGCCCGGAGCTGAAACAAAGACGAATTCGCAAAGCAACTTATAAACTTAAACCAGGTGATATTGTTGAATTCAATTATGACGCGGTCGTTTTACGACGGTGTCCGCCTGAACCTACACTGATATTCAATAATTCTAATTACAGTATATGGTACAAACCTCCAGGTTTATTAACCCAGGGGAGTAAATATGGTGACCACTGTTCCTTGTTACGCATTGCTGAGAAGTATTTCAAACCAGTAAAATATTCGACAATTATACACAGGCTTGACCGAGAAGTTGGGGGGGATGGTCTGAATTGCACACCAAAAAAGAACTGCCGCCC
>CAZWVC010000175.1:0-8850 GCA_964637245.1 uncultured Desulfocapsaceae bacterium | reverse complement strand
CATGAGAAAGATCGGCGGTCTTGGCTTATCGTGCTTACTGAAAATGGCAAGCTCATGTACGAACAACATCACCGTTTTCACCAGGAGTTTACCCGCGAAATTACCCGAGAACTTTCCAATGATCAAATCAATAGCCTGTCAAAACTGTTCGGCATTGTTTTGAAAGGTATGTGAATTCCGCAAACTCCCAACGATACATTAGAACACACTCCTGCCTTTTATAAAATCCTGCATAGAATTCAATCAACAGATCGAGCAGGATGACCAATAATCAGAGAGGAATCATCTGAGCGTATCAGATAGAGAATGATTGGTGAAGACTATCGGGCAATTGTTTTGTTTTGACAATGGATAAGCAACACAATTCATCAGGTAAATCTACGATTGTGAAGGCCTCTTCATGGCTTGATACATAAATTGCATGAAAGCCTTCACTCGAGCAGTGTTTCTGAGGTCAGGATGAGTAAGGATCCACACATTCCTGTGGCAGTATTCGGGAAGCTCCATAATCTCGTGCATATTGCCATCGGATAAACCGACATAATGCGGCAATGCAGCAATTCCCAGGTCCTGTTGGGCAAATTTAAAGAGAGTTGAAAGTTTGTCGCTTGTAGCAACGATACAGTGCTCAGGTACATATTTTTTTAACCACTGGCTTGCAGAAAGCGTGGATAAAGTCTCATTTGGCACCAGGAACTTGTGGTTTACAAAGTCTCGTATCGTTTCTGGAGAACCATTATTTTTTATATAAGCTTTAGAAGCGTAAAGTTTGAATAATATCCGGTCAAGCTTTCTCCCCACCATATAGTCAGGTTGCATATTTACAGCAGGAATAACTATGTCGGCTTCTCGTTTGGATAGATTGGTATAATGTATCTGAATATCGAGATCGATGAGTATTTCGGGGTAGTGTTCCTTAAAGATTTTTATATATCGTGGCAACCAATAGTACCCAATAGTGTCGGTGGTAGAAATTTTTAGATTACCGCTTAATTTAATATCTTTACCCTGGAGATTGCGCTGAATTGCATAAAATTGATCATCGATTTGCTGCACGCTCTCAAGAATATCCTCTCCTGCTTTGGTAAGCGTGTATCCACTCCTTGAGCGTTCAAAAAGCCTCACACCTAACTGCTTCTCTACACTATTAATACGGCGAAAAACAGTGGAATGATTTACACCCAAATCTCTGGCGGCTGAATTAAGGTTGCCTGCAACTGCAACCTTAAGAAAGTATTGATATTGGTTCCAGTCTATAGGTTTTTGCATTTTTGCAAGTTTAGTGTGCATTATTGATGTATTGATTTGCATATAATCAATACAAACACTTTTAGTCAAGGGTATTTCCAGTGATTTGGTATATGTTTTGTGTCACACCTTAGAAGCTGGAAAATTGTTCCCTCATGAACTACTGCTCTGTAAGACATGGTAGCAGTTCAAGCCAAAACCTTTTCTGTTTAAATCCATAATCTAAGAACCAGGAGGTATACGAAATGAAAATCTTCCGGATTATTTATCTAGTCACCATCTTATCACTTTCTACTGTGTCCATTTCTTCCAGTGAGGTCAGGCCCTGGGATCTTGACAAGGCCCACTCAAATATCTACTTCAGTGTTGATCACATTTTTTCTAAAGTGAATGGGAATTTCAATGAATTTCGTACTGACATACAGTTTGATTCAGCGGATCTTGCGGGAAGTAAATTCCATTTCGAGATAGAAATAGGATCAATCGACACAAACATCAGCAAAAGAGATAAGCATCTCCAATCAGCAGACTTTTTTGATGCTGGGAAATTTGCCACAATGACGTTCGACTCCACCGAAATTACTGATAAAGGAAACGGTGCTTATGATGTGAACGGCAAGCTTTCAGTCAAAGGCAAAGAATATAGTCTCGTACTTCCCTTGAAACTCGCAGGAATTAAAGAGCATCCGTCAAAAAAGGGAACCGATGTAATCGGGTTTAACGGTAAAATCGAATTCGATCGCCTGGCACATGGTATAGGTAGTGGGAAGTTCTATGATAAAGGATTGGTTGGCAAAGATGTAGAAATCTTTGTGAGTCTTGAACTTCTCAGTAAAAAGTAACCTAATTATCTCTTAGGCTCAGCAATGTGTCTGAGATAGATATTGGCCTTTTCCCCGGGACGCTTTAAACCCATCCATGGGGGGCTTGACTGTAACCGTCCAGGCTACAGACACCCGGGAAAAGGCCAATACCTACCTCCCTCGATCATGTTTGCTGAAGAATAGGGGTAACCAGAAAAACTAATATTTGCGGTTCTTCACTCCCTGTTAACACAAGGTATCACAAAAAGATCCAGACAATAAAAACCTTCTATGACTGGTCACATGACTTGACATACAAGGTTTTTCAAAATGGTTGATACATCTTGTTGGTTTTGAAGGAAGGGTAGTGGAAACTTCTGGCGACACTGCCTTTCCGAGTAGCCACTTTTACCTACATTAACTTTAGTTCTATTGTCTACTTACATCCTCTTGTAATTACAATTCATATTTTCAGTATAATCGGGTCAGACCCCGATTAAACATTGCCATATCGAAGAAACCCTAACAAGAATTAAACATCCCTGCAGTAAATTTTGGGTTCACTTTACCAATGCAAACCTATTTCTCAGGTCAAAGCATAACTGAACAAATCAGGATAAATCTTCATTTCAGTATATTCTGGTTGATATAGAGATAATCAAGAGACATTTAAAAAAAGTCATTGACCTGTCTATAGCTTCACAGTTTATCGTTCCAGGTAAAGTAGAGATCACTCTTTAACAAAATATAATATAGACAAGGAGTTTACGATTCAATTCGAACTTTTTACCGCTACCATGCCCTGAGTCTTTAACCTAGTATGAGGGTGAAAACCACATTAACTGATAGACGTATTGAAGCTCAACAAGGAGTCAAATGAAAACAACAATCAACATAAAAGTTCGGGGTTATCATATTGACCATTTCGACCATGTAAACAATGCACGATATTTAGAGTTTCTTGAGGAAGCCAGGTGGCATTATTGTGAAGAAAACAACCTTATTGAAGGGTTCCATCAAAAAGGAATATTTCATGTCACTGCAAATATAAATATTAACTATAAAAGGAGCGCTGTTGTCGGTGATATTTTGAGAATCGAAACATTAGTGGAGAATAGCGATCGTAAAAGTATAACTATGAGACAACAGATTTTCTTTTATGAATCCAATAAATTAATTGTTGATGCCCAGGTCACAAATGTATTTATTGATTTAAAAACACAAAGGGTAGTCCCCATTAATAATGATTTAATTCAATTGTGGCCAGGTATTGCTGACGACAGGAAACATCAAACTATCATGAGGTAAGTAAATATGAACACTGCAATGAGATGTATAACAGCAACTTGCTGGTTTGGAATAGTGGCCGATTTCCTGTGGGCTATTGGATTATTCTACCCCTCAGTTTTTGCCTCTCTAACCGGTAAATCTGAGATGATAGTGGATCTTCAACTGAGGTTAGTCATGGCAATTGGTGGCTCACTAATGCTTGGTTGGACATTTCTTCTTGTTTGGACTGTCCAGAAACCATTAGAACGTAGGTTTGTCTTACTTTTAACAGCGTTTCCCGCAGTGTTCGGAATTTTCACTGTTACGTGTATTAGTGTCGTAAATGGAAATAGTTTTAGTATCTGGATTGCTGTGAAAACCTTCCTGGTATTTATTGCTATGCTATCCAGCTATTATCTTGCCTGTAAGTTAAATCTAGAAAAAGGTACAATCGGGGTCTGACCCCGATTATTCATTCCTTTTCGACGGATAAAAACCTAGCCCTGTATTCTCGTGGCGATAAATTTGTATGTCGCTTAAATAATCGCCTGAAGGTGCAGCTATCTTCATAACCCACCTGACGTGTTATTTCCTCCATACTGTCCAGCGTATTTTCCAGTTGATCCTTTGCGAACTGAACTCGTAACTTCTGCAGGTAATAGAGGGGAGATTCCCCGGTTGCCTTCTTGAATCGCCTTTTAAAGTGCCGTGAACTTATGTAAGTGGACTCTGCCACTTGATCAATAGAAGTAATCTGGGAAAAATTCTCCCGCATGTATTCTTCAGCCCTTAATATTTCTGTATCGCTGTGCTTTTCTGTTAACGGATAGATGGTATATGGAGCCTGACTATCACTGTTTGGGTCCACCAGCATGGATTTGGCGCAAATAGATGCAAGTATGCTGGACCCTTCGCGTTTAATTATTCTTAAAGCAAGGTGCATTATCGCAGTGACCGCACCTGTGCAAATGAGGTTGTCGTGTTCTGTCAGAATTTTTCCTATAATCAGGTTAACCTCAGGATATCGGTATCTGAATTTTCTTTCAAAAGCCCAGTTAGTTGTAGCATCTTTTGCTTTGAGCAGCCCAGTTTCAGCCAGTAAAAATGCTCCGGTGCATACAGAAGCCACTGTAGTACCTGATGCATATTGTTGGGTTATGTATTCGAGTACTAAGGGATTCCGCAAAATATTGGCCTCAGGTACAGGCATGAATGCTGGGATAATCAAATAATTGGAATCGGTTGTGTCAGCAAAAGATCCGTGAGGGTGAATCTGAATACAGTTCGAACATATAACGGGTTTTCCATCAGGAGAGACGACCTTAGTTTCAAGTAGGTTTAATTCTCCCCCTGAATAGTGGCGATGCCATAGGTTAGCGATTGAAAAAGCTTCAATAAGGTTTGAGATTGTGGAAGATAGACAACCATCTACAGCAAGGAGCGATATTGTTTTCATTTGATTTGGTTGAAGCGAATATATTGAGTCTACTGCAAAATTAGGGTTTTCTTTCTGAATCAAGGCATACGATAAGTTTTACCACAGGTATAATCTAATATCGGAGTCTGCGCTTACCTCCGAGGATAAAAATTTGAGCATAACGCAGAGTCAGGATGAAAATACAGTTTTGCAAGAGGCTCTATTGTTCGAAATGGCGCATTTTGCCTGAAGTATGTCACATATGCCTCTTTTGCTATCGGAATGCAAGTGGTATTCTTTGTCCACCTTACGAAAACGTTGAGGCCTTTGGCATTCGATATTCGATCAGAATTTGTACAGTTTTGTCCATACTGTGATCTTTAGGAGGAGAGGAGATGAAGGATTGGCTAGCCACAAGCTGTGTATTGTGTGCCCAGAACTGCGGTTTGTTGGTGCAGGTCGAAAACAACAGAATTGCAAAGGTAAAAGGAGACCCAGGCAACCCACGCAGTATGGGATATCTATGCCGAAAAGGACAGAATATAAGTAACTTCCAGCATCATGAAGAAAGGTTAACAAAACCTCTTAAAAAAACTTTGGGCGGGTTCGTAGAAATAACCTGGGAGCAGGCTTTTTCAGAAATAGGGGAGAAACTGCGAAAAATCATTGATACCCATGGACCGCGAGCATTTGCATTTATGGGAGGAGGAGGCCAGGGATCACACTTTGAGGCAGGGTTTGGTACGTCTCTCATGAAGGGGCTGGGCTCGAAGTATCATTATTCAGCGCTGGCTCAAGAGTTAACAGGATATTTTTGGTGTGTTGGGAGAATGCTGGGGCGACAGAATAGGTTTCCCATACCCGATGAGCACAATGCAGAAATTCTTGTCGGTATAGGCTGGAACGGCATGGAGAGTCACCAGATGCCCAGAGCTCCCCTTGTTATCAGGGAGTTTTCGCGTAATCCTAAAAAATTGCTAGTGATCATTGACCCGCGAAAATCGAAAACGGCAAAGGAGGCAAATATTCATGTTCCACTGAGGCCGGGAACGGACGCCTTGTTGACAAAAGCCATGATATCCATAATCCTGGAGGAGGGTTGGGAGGATAAGGAATATCTTATAAAGCATTGTTCAGGTTTTGAGAAGATTCGTGGGTGGTTTGGGGATTTTGATGTACACAAAGCCCTCGAGGTTTGTAATGTCGATTATGATCAGGTGTGGAAGCTGTGCAGGGAGCTAACTAGTCGGTCATGGTGCTTGCATTTTGATCTCGGTGTCTATATGAACCGTCATTCCACCCTGGCAACCTACCTGCATATGCTACTCTTAGGGGTCTGCGGCAGGTTCTGTGTAAATGGGGGGAATGTCATTCCCGGATCAGTAGTGCCTCTCGGTGGTCATAACGATGAGCGGTTGAAAAAAACCTGGCGCACAGTAGAGACGAACTTTCCTGCTATTATGGGCTATTTTCCCCCAAATGTAATGCCAGAGGAAATAGTCTCCAATAGAGACGAACGGATACGTGCCGTAATCATCAGTTCATCGAATCCACTGCGTTCATATGCGGATACGACGGCCTATGAAGAAGCCTTCAAAAAGCTGGATTTATTGGTTACGGTTGAGCTTGCTATGACAGAATCAGCTGAACTATCTGATTATGTCTTGCCGGCAAGAAGTGCTTATGAATCATATGATGGCTCATTTTTTTCGTGGAATTATCCGGAAATATTCTTTCAAATGCGTCACCCGGTCGTAAGTCCGACACCAGAAACCAGGGAGTCCGGCTCCATATTAGCCTCCATTGGCAAGGCAGCAGGTGTAATACCTGAGTTGCCTGAGTATCTCTATGAGGCCGGAGAGAAAAATCGCCTGGAGTATACAGTGGCACTTACTACCTGGATGAAGGCAAACCGAAAACATTTACGACAATTGCCGCTTGTAATTAATGAGACACGAAAAGATCACACCGAATCAGTAAATCTCGATATGTTGTGGGGAGTTTTTCTGGCATCGCCATCCACGTTTAGAAAATGCGCGGCGAGGACAGGCCTTCCTCTGCCATCGATTTTAGAAGCATCCCTGAATCCCAAAAAGATATTATTGGCCTTGAAAGGTGCAGTCAGGTACCGCTCACTTGTACCACTGGCAATCCTTACTCCACAAGTAGCACATGCTGAAAAACTGTACAAATGCGTCCTGGAAAGTAGTTCCGGTCTCTGGATCGGCAAGATGGACAATGATAATATGAGTGAATTGCGAACAAAGGACAAGAAGATAAATCTGTACATTCCAGAAATGGCGGAATGGATTAAAGAGATTGAACCGGAGAGAGAGGAGAGGGCTCTGCAACCCGATGCACGTTTTCCTTTTATTCTCAATGCTGGGCGACATAAGCCTGAAAATGCCAACACCCTGATGCGCAATCCATCCTGGAACAAGGGACGCAAAACCTGTACCTTAGCCATGAATCCTGAAGATGCTACTGCTCTGGATATAATGGATGGTGAGACTGTCAGGATAGTAACTGAGGCTGCTGAGGAGCTGGTTGACATTGAAATAACCGATGAAACCCGACAGGGTCAGGTTTTAATTCCTCACGGCTTTGGTTTAAAATATAAAGGGAAAGTACATGGTATTAATGTCAACCGCCTGACCAAAAACACCCACAGGGACCGGATTGCTGCCACTCCGCTGCATCGCTATGTTCCCTGTCGAGTAGTGAAAATCGACAAAGATTGATTGACACGTTTTACCAGTATGGCTTAATTGTCTGAGATATCTTGGTAGCGGGAGAGTGCTCTTCGATTTCCAAATTAATAATTTTAACTGGCCTGATATTACAAAAGCACCTGATCTTACTTAATTACAGTGATAATCAGGGCTAGCCGTCTATGCAATAAAGTAGAACTATAACAAGAAGATTTGCTGTTGTTGTATTGTAGTTTTTCAACTGTCCCCCTGTTATAGAGGGCTGCTTGCAATTCTTTAACTGTTTGGTGTAAACAGAATCATAGATTGCCCTTAATATTCGGTTACTGATTCAGGCACAGTCCACCTTGAATAATTCATGACTCTATGTATATTTACAGGAAAAACACAGAGCAGGAATAAAAAGCAAAAAGGGGGCTCAACAATGATCAGCCGTGTGGTTTATAATAAAAAGGGTGGCGTCGGGAAAACAACCATAACGTGCAATCTTGCTGCAATTAGTGCTTCAACCGGTAAAAAAACCCTTGTCATCGACCTTGATCCTCAGGCCAATGCCAGCCAGTACCTCATGAATATGGGATATGCTGAAGTAAAAGAAGAAGGCCGGACGATTCTGGATTTTTTCAAAGCATCTCTTGAAGGCACTAATGTTTTCGGATTCAATCCATTTTTCGCTCATTTAAATACTCCCAGCCCAGAACCGGAGTCATTTATCTACGAAACGCAGTTTGACAACCTTTACATAATTCCCTCTCACCCGAAGTTGCCCGATATCGAAGCCCAACTTGTTAACAAGCATAAAATCTATAAGCTGAAAGAATTGGTGGAAAAATTTACCTCATTTGACGCAATTTTTATAGATACACCACCAGCTATGAACTTCTTCAGTCAGTCAGCTTTAATAGCTGCCTCCAAGTGCTTGATTCCCTTTGATTGTGATGTATTTTCAAAAGATGCCATTTTTGATGTTGGAAAACAGATAGGCGAGATCCAGAATGATCATAACCATGACCTCGTCGTTGAGGGAATTATAGTTAATCAGTACATTGCTCGGGCAAATTTTCCCAAAAGGGTTGTCGAAAGTCTGAAGAATGATGGTTTGCCTATTCTTTCAAATAAAATATCTTCATCGGTTAAAATCCGGGAATCTCACAATGAATCCGTGCCGATGATTTTTCTGTGTCCTGGACATAAAGTAACCCAGGAATATCGGGCCTTGTATGATGAAATCAGTCGTTAGAATTTGAAAAAATGGGGGTCAGACTAAACTTCCCCCACTTTAACTTTACCAAGAGTTACTGTATTTCGGCATAATTCAAGCAAGATTTTTTTCAATTGTTTTCTATGGCATCGAAACAAATTGAGTCAGCCAGTCAATGTTCTTGTCAACACCCCACCATCT
>CAZWVC010000174.1:0-8861 GCA_964637245.1 uncultured Desulfocapsaceae bacterium | reverse complement strand
CGTTTGAAGGTTGAAAACGTTGAGGATCTGTTTGGGTTAAGTGATTAACCAAGGTACCAAGAGCCGTTTGAACAGGTGGAATTACCGGAGTCTCACCGCGTAGCGATCTGGCGCTATTGATTCCTGCCAATAAACCCATAGCCGCAGACTCCACATATCCTTCGACCCCAGAGAGTTGTCCAGCTAAGAATAAATGCGGTTGGCTTTTAAACTGCAGAGTAGGAAGAAGCAATTCAGGGGCGCAGATAAAGGTGTTTCGATGGATTGAGCCATAGCGAGAAAAAGTGGCATTTTCAAGCCCTGGTATAAGGCGGAAGATTTTCTTCTGTTCAATATAATTGAGTTTTGTCTGAAATCCCACCATGTTGTAATGTGATCCCGCAACATTTTCCTTGCGAAGCTGCACCACCGCGTGGGGGGCTTTGCCAGTACGTGGATCAGTCAATCCCACCGGTTTCATAGGGCCATAACGGAGGGTATCAGTACCTCTGTCACACATTACTTCAATGGGCAGACAACCTTCGAAATACTTAGCATCTTCAAAATCGTGTAAGGGTAAATATTTGCCTTTGCGAAGTTCATCAATGAAGAGCTCATACTGCTCCTTGTTCATCGGACAATTGAGATAATCACCAGGACCGTCATCATAGCGGGACTTCTGATAAACAATCTCCATATTGAGGGATTCCCGTTCTACAATAGGAGCAATTGCATCATAAAAGAAAAGTCTATTCTGGCCGGTAAGATTGGTGAGGCTATCTGCCATACTGTCCGAGGTGAGTGGTCCAGTAGCAAGTATCACTGGAAAGCTAAATTCATCAGGCAAGACCGTAATTTCTTCTCGGAAAACTTCTATCAAAGAAGAATTCATAATTTCATTCGTAATTGATTCTGCAAAAAGGTTACGATCTACTGCAAGAGCCTTACCGGCAGGAACAGCAGTTTTTCTTGCCGTCTGCATTATCAGAGAGTCCAGCAGCATCATCTCTGCTTTAAGCAGTCCCACTGCTGAGGTTATATCATCGGAACGAAATGAATTACTACACACCAGTTCAGCAAGGTGTTCAGATTCATGAGCTGGGCTGAACTTATGTGGTTTCATATCGTATAGACGTACACGACAACCGCGTCTGGCAGCCTGCCATGCAGCTTCACACCCGGCAAGACCACCGCCAATAATGGTTATTATACCGCTGATTTTATTGCCGTTGATTGTTTCTTTCATGGCCGATGTATTTCAACTCTCACTTTTCTCCTGCCCCAGTGCAAAGCATCTTGGTGGGAGTCAAAGTAGAGATCTATTCTGTTTGGTCCTTTGATAGCACCGCCCCTGTCCTCCACAATACCCCATCCATAGCCTGGTACGTACATTTTAGTGCCAAAGGGATAATATTCGGTATCCGCTGCAATTGTGCCTTTTTCCGGGAGAAAATACCAGGGAAAGAGAATCGTACGAACAGGAATCATATATGGTCGTTTGAGACTGTCAACGGAAAATAAGCCTTCCTGAGGTTCCTGAGGCTCGCTGCCACTCGCAGTTTGACCAGAGTAGTCTCTGCCTTTTCCATTACCTTCACTGACATAGCGATTCCAAAAGTCGAGGTGGAGATATTTAGGATTACCACGTTCCCAACTGCAGCAGGAGGAACAACCACAATAGGCAGTGGCTGTAAGCAGTTTGGCAACCGGCTTTTTACCACATCCACTGGTGATAGTTACAGCGCAGAGCAGCGGCAATATGAAAAAAAATTGTTGCAGGTGGAACCCAAATTTCACCATTTGATCACCTCAGGTTCTGTGAAACCATTTTTTTACTTCATCATCGGAAAAGCTCTTTAAAACAGGTCTTCCGTGGGGACAATGGCTGAAAAGATCAGCCCGAGCCATAGTATTGAGTAGCTCGTCAATTTCCTTTTCAGATAATTCATGTCCCGATTTTATTGCTGCCTTGCATGCCATGGTTGCCAGTATATCATCTATTCTGCTGCCTGGGGTACGTTTTTCACCTTCTTTCCCATAACCATCCAGAACATCAAAGAAAATATCGACAGGTCCGCCGCTGCCACTAAGGGCTGGAACTGCAGAAATTACATAGGAGTTGCCACCAAATTCAGCAATGGCGAATCCCAACCTTTCAATTTCCTCTCTATTGCTTTCTAACAGTTGAATCTGGAAGGGACTAAGCTCAATGGTTTGGGGGAAGAGCAAGGATTGGCTTGCGACCCGGCCACCGGTGTATTGTTTACGATATTTTTCGTAAAGAATACGTTCATGGGCTGCGTGTTGGTCAATGACGAGGAGGTTTTCACCTACTTGGCAGAAAATATAGAGATTTTTATACTGCCCAATAATGCGCATCCCATGAAGGGCTGTTTCATGGGATCGCTCTGCATCATTATTTTGTATATTGGGGGTAGATTGACTGGGCGGTTCATGAGTTTGAGGAATAGGGGGAACGACAGTTGGATCGATTATACCAGGCTGCTGGAAAGTTAATTCCCTCTCTCTTGTCCTATTTTCAGGTGTAATTAGCTGATGGTTTTGCACATTGTTTCCGTCTGACGGTATGGAATGAGCTTGGTGTTCTGTAGCTGATTGCAAATCAGAGGAATAATCAGACTCTTGCGAAGTCGGACCTTTATTAAAGATATCTGTTCGAACTTTTTGCTGATATTCATACATTGAGCGCTCGATTTGTTGCTTTATATATTGATGAATATCGCCGCTGTTGCGAAAGCGAACCTCATGCTTTGCAGGGTGAACGTTAACATCAACCTCTTCAGCGGGCACCCTCAGGTGAAGATAACCAGCAGCAGCGTGTCCTTTGAGCATAAATCCGCGCAATCCTTCAAATGCTGCATGGCTCATTAGTCTATCGCGTATTGCCCTCCCATTGATAAAGAGGCGTAATCGCGAACCACCTGCCAGAACCCTCTCTGGCGGAATGAGTAAACCGGTAAGCTGTCGTCCATTTTTATCCCTGTGTTCAGCTAATTTTCCAACCTGAATAAAATCTTCCCTATACCTCAATATTGCTCGCAATCTTTCTTCAATGTCATGCCCGCTATTCAGAGATATGGATTCTTTCCCATTAATCCTCAGCGAAAAAGCAACAGCAGGGCTAGCCAGAGCATAATTCTTTACAATTTCATCTATGTGACCGATTTCGGTACGGTTTGTTCGCAAGAATTTCTTCCGCGCTGGGGTATTGCCAAAAAGGCTGCGGACCTCAATTATGGTTCCCTGGCTGCAACCGGTTTCGTGAATTTTTATCAATTTGCCGTATTCAAATAGCACCTTGATTCCCAGTGAAGATTCAGCAGTTCTCGAGGATATCGACATTTTAGCAACCGAGGCTATAGAAGGAATAGCCTCACCGCGAAAGCCAAGCGAATCAATACTTGTTAGATCCTGTTGCTCCATAATTTTAGAAGTCCCATGACGTTCAAAGGAGAGAAGCACGTCATCTTCGTCCATGCCCGCGCCATTATCTATAACGCGGATGAGACGTGTACCTCCTCCTTCTATTTCCACCTCAATTCGATTTGCCCCAGCATCAAGACTATTTTCAATAAGTTCTTTAACCACTGAAGCAGGTCGCTCAACTACTTCACCGGCTGCTATCTGATTGGCAAGATGTTCTGGGAGAATGCGGATTTTTGCCATGAATAAATGATTGGTTGATTGTTTAGTTTTAAGTGGTAAGGTACGCTGAGTTTTGTCGGGTAAATGATTGTGATCGCATCTATTATAAGGATATAGCTTGAGGCTATCCAGTGAAACATATGCAGTTCAATTTTCTTTGAAAAAATCCTTCCTGTAATGGGAATCTACCATTGATAGTAGAATAGTGTCACCAGAAAAAAGTACAAGGAGCAGTAAACAACCGGCTGCCAAGAAAACTACCAGAAAAACCAGGCGTCGAAAGCCTTATGGAGAGAGGCATATCATCGGATTTTTATTCGGAATCTGCTTGCTGCTCACCGGTTTTCTCGCAGTATTGCTCGGTTCCATGGTAGCTTTAAAAATTCCTGATATCCGCACGGTATCCCATTATCGACCGCATCAAACGAGTTACATCCTCGATCGTCATGGTGATGTTCTAGAAAAGATTTACACAGAAAACAGGACCGTTGTTCCCCTGGCAGCGATGCCTGGGTTATTGCCAAAAGCATTTGTAGCTGCTGAAGATGGTAGATTTTATGAGCATCCAGGCCTTGATTTCTTTTCTGTATTGCGTGCTGTGTTTGTCAATATTAAAAGGGGAGGTAGGGCGCATGGTGGTTCAACCATAACTCAGCAGGTGGCGCGATCATTGCTCCTTAATCGAGAAAAAACCTACCTGCGGAAATTCAAAGAGGCTATTTTAGCTTGGCGAATTGACTCATTGTTATCAAAAGATGAAATACTCTTTATTTATCTTAACCAGATATACTTGGGTGGCGGGGCATATGGCGTAGAGGCTGCCTCTCAGGTTTTTTTCAATAAGCATGTAAACCAACTAACTTTGGGTGAGATTGCTATTCTTGCCGGTTTACCCCAGGCTCCTTCCAGGTATTCACCTCGTACCAATTTGGGACTGGCACGAAAACGTCAACGCTACGTTCTCAACCGGATGGCAGCAGATGGATATATCGAATCACTTGAGGCTCAAAAAGCTTTTGAGGCTGGTGTCACCATTGGCAAAATAGGACAAGCAGCCCAGCTTGATGCAGGATATTATACTGAGATTGTAAAAAAACGTGCTCGTCGTCTTATAGGAAAATCTAGATTTAATTCGGGTATTACCATTACAACGAACCTTGATCCTGAAATGCAGAGAATTGCAGTGCAGTCAGTACGATCTGGGGTAATGGCATCTTTTGGCAGACAAGCCAGAAAGGGCAAAAATAAACGAAAGGTTCCCCAGGGGGCTCTTGTAAGCATAGAGGGGTGCAATGCCAAAGTGAGAGGGATGGTCGGTGGGACTGATTTCCTTGCTACGCGGTTCAACCGGGCCGCAATTGCCAGACGACAGGCAGGATCTTCATTTAAACCCATAGTTTTCAGTGCAGCACTGGCGAAGGGCTGGAAGAGTAGTTCTCTGATACTTGATGCACCGATTTCCATTGCAGGTGTTGGCAACATGCAGTGGAGACCCAAGAATTACTCTGGGAGGTATCACGGTGAAGTTACTTTGAGAGATGCTTTAGCACATTCGTATAATACCGCTGCAGTGAGGCTGTTGCAGAAAATTGGTTTAAAAAGTGTCCATAATATGAGTGCAAATATGGGCATCACCTCGGAAATGCCGGGAGATCTCTCCTTAGCTCTTGGATCAGTTGATGTCTCGCTTTTGGAAATGAGCGCTGCATATACTTCTTTTGTCTGCAAAGGAATGTACGCACCCCCTCTTTTTATCAATCGAATAACAGAATTTGATGGTACGCTTCTTTTGCAGAACAAATCGCAAAAGAAACGGGTAATGTCAGCACAAATTGCACTCGAGATGCGTCGCAACCTTGAACAAGTTATCTCTAAAGGCACAGGTAAACGCGCTCGCGGGCTTGGTGGAATTAGCGGTGGTAAAACCGGAACAACAGATGATAATCGCGATGCTTGGTTTGTCGGTTTTAACAGGGATAACGTGACCGGAGTCTGGGTAGGATATGATCAAAATACCACTTTGGGTGATGGTGAAAATGGTGGAAGAACTGCAGCTCCAATCTGGTTTGATTTTATGCAGAAAAGCACATCCTCCAGATAGATACCAGTGGCTTTAGAAGAGGAAACTAGTTCAGATTGGTTTTTTCTCTCAAGGTATTATCCCTGGTTTTTCAAACTGAAAATCTTTGTAAAAAACCTTGCGGGCTATGGTGGCTGCACTTACCCTATTTTACCATATTTATCATTTAGGATGAAAACCGGATTATTATATATCAGTGTTCGCGAATGTTTATCATCACAGAGTAAAATCTAAAGTTCAAGTTAGCGAGGAGTTATATTTACTGATTGTAGATTCAACGTGCTTGCTCAGGGGTATCTGAACAGTGAGAGGGATGACAGTATGCTGGTACTTGAAGGTGGAGCTGAGTTTCAGGGTGCCATGGCAGAGGCTGATTTAGCAGCGATAGCCATTGCTGGCGGCGAGAATATCAACCTCTGTATTCTTCCAACTGCTGCTGCAGTAGATGATAATCACCTGCGGGCGGGTTCTAATGGTGTACGCTGGTTTAAAGCGTTGGGTGTTAAAAATGCCAAATACATTGAGGTGATTGATCAACAAAGCGCAAATAATACAGATAATGCTAAGCAGCTTGATGAAGCTGACCTGATATTCATTTTAGGGGGTTCACCCGCATTTCTGGCCCAGGCACTTATAGAAACAGCATGTTCTAAATCTCTACAACATGCTTATAGTAAAGGGAAAATCGTATGTGGGAGCAGTGCAGGGGCCATGGTTTTGTGTCAATACTATTTCAATCCGCTGGATCAAAAAATTTACCGCGGCTTAAATATGCTAACCAATACCATATTTATTCCCCATCATAGCAAGTATGGAAAAATCTGGTTACCAATAATAGGTAATGAGCTAGGAAATGTCAAAATACTAGGTGTTGATGAAGAGACTGCGATAATAGGGCCAAACAGATCGTCAACTTGGCAGGTCTATGGTAAGGGTCGGGTATATCTCTATTTGCAGGGAAAACTAACTCAAAACCTCACATCTGGTATGATCCTGAATCTTTAACCATTAAAAAGAACCTGTGGTATTGCAATATCTGTTTCACCACGTTGCAGATGGAGAAGAAAACAAGTTGCAAACTTTAATTGATTACAGTGAAATGCTAGCCCGAATATCTCACGGGTATGAAAGGTTTATGGCCAAGGCATCGAGGATGAAGCTGTAGTTTTCTACCGCAAACTCTCGGTAACGCAGGTTATGAGCCTTTCAGGCTCGCCTGTAGGGTGAATAATGCTGTCGATAGTGGAAAGTACACTTTGTACCGTCAGAGATGGCTTTTGTTATAGTCGTAATATATTGAAATGAAATAGTTTTTTCTGTGATCATTGAGTTATTCATGAAATATCCGGGCTAGATTGATTCCAACACAGGCTTTACAAGAGATAGAAGAATAAATCAACAATGACCGAGAAAGGAAAGATAGCACTTATTGGTTCTGGTGAGCTCACGCCGTCGATGGTTGAAGTTCATAAATATCTTTTGTCAAAACTTCCTATCGAAAAAACAGCGTATTTTCTGGATACTCCTGCAGGATTCCAGCCAAATGCAGATGATATCAGCAGCAAGGCCCAGGAGTATTTCCATAAGCATGTCCGGCATACCCTGGAAATTGCCTCATTTAAATCAGCAGAACAACTTGCACCTTTTGATATTCAACTGCTTGTTAGAACGCTTGAAGAAGCCGGTTACCTATTGGTGGGGCCTGGGAGTCCCACATACATGCTCAGACAACTCACTGATAGTGTGCTATTGGAATCTCTTAAAAAAATTGTATGCTCTGGAGGTTGTCTAGCCATAGCAAGTGCAGCAGCGTTGACAGCAGGAACCCAGACTTTGCCAGTATATGAAATTTATAAGGTTGGTGAGCAGTTACACTGGCAAGAGGGATTGAATTTGCTCGGTAAATTTAATATCGATGCAGTGGTTATACCTCATTGGGATAATGGCGAAGGTGGAACTCATGACACCCGATTTTGTTATATGGGAGAGGATCGGTTTGAACAGCTCAGAGGATTGCTGCCTGGGGAAAGTTTGTTTATAGGTATTGATGAACACACTGTCTGTATAATTGACTTTGCCAGTGATACCGCTGAGATTCGTGGGCAAGGTGGGATAACTCTTTTGCAGGGGGATATACAGAATAGATTTGTCAAAGGTGATACCTTTTCTCTGCAACTTTTACGTAAGGGTTTATCCGGTAAGAATACCACCGCAACTCTATTACCCACAGAAGGGATGGCAAAGCCAGAAATCGTAGACAACGCATTTTGGGTGAGTGTTCACGCTATAGAAAAGCAATATCAGACTGCTTTAGCGGCCAAAGATTACAGATTAGCTTCCAGTGCTCTTCTGGACTTCGATTCACACCTTAATAGAGCAGCGACATATTTTGAAAGTGAGGAAAATATCTCGCAGGCACGGGAGATATATCGAGAATTAATTGTTCAATTGAGCATTGAATTACAATCAATGCGATATAAGCTTGAAACTTATCTGGTGCCTCTGGTTGACAGCCTCCTTGCACTGCGGCGGGATTATAAAAAGAATAAAAAATGGTCGGAGGCTGATGCACTTCGTCAAGTGCTGGAAAATTGCAATATCCAGATTGAAGACACCAAGGAGGGAGTCAGATATCAATACAAGGATGTTGATGAGGTATGAAAAAAACGAAATTCATTGTGAATGAGACATCCTCATTAGACCGGTTTGAATCTGTATTTAATGAACACAAGCTTGCCTCTTCCACTGATTGCCCTTTTGTTCTTCCTTTTTGGTTGCATAGCTGGTTTACAACATTTGGTGCTGGTTATATCCCTCGTATAATTGAAATTTATACAAGTAATTCACTGCTGGGTATTGCACCTTTAATCCAACTGGGAAATACGGTCACCTTTATGGGCAACGAAGCGGTATGTGATTACCAAGATCTAATCTCCACAAATCATGATCCCCCAGCCTTTTGTGCTGCTCTACTTCACTACCTGCAAAAACAGAGAGTTTCGACCATTTTATTGGGTGCATTAGCACCTGACTCAATGGTTCTAAAGTTTCTCACCCGAACCTGTAACAGCATGAATATTAATCATATGGTTGAAGATGCTGGCAATATTTCGATTCTGCATTTACCTGGTTCCTG
>CAZWVC010000173.1:0-8892 GCA_964637245.1 uncultured Desulfocapsaceae bacterium | reverse complement strand
AGTTTATCCCACCAATCCATACGTTTTTTAACCTCTTTTTCAAAGCCAAAATCAGTAGGTGTATAATACTGTTTTTCTTGCATCTCTTCGGGGAAATATTTTTGATAGGCGTAATTGTTAGTGTAATTGTGGGAATATTTATATCCCTTGCCATAACCCAGATCTTTCATCAATGTGGTAGGGGCGTTGCAAATGTGCAACGGTACTTTGAGATAACCTGTTTCCATCGCATCCTTTTTTGCTGCAAAATAGGCCGTCTCACAGGCATTACTTTTAGGGGCAGTTGCCAGGTAAACAATGAGCTGGGTTATGGCAGTATTTGCCTCAGGCATACCAAGAAAGTGTACTGCTTCTTTCACTGCAATTGCCTGGTTGAGGGCGCCAGGATCAGCTAGACCAATATCTTCGCTGGCAATCCGTACAAGTCTTCTCACTAGATACATGGGGTCTTCTCCAGCTTCAAGCATGCGAGCTGCCCAGTAGATGGCAGCCTGAGCGTCTGAACCACGGATAGATTTCTGCAGCGCAGAAATAAGGTTATAGTGCTCTTCTCCTGCCTTGTCATAGAATATTGAGCGGGTCGACATCGCTTCTAAAGCAAATTCGAGAGAAACAGTGCCATCCTTTTCTATTCGTCGATATATCATTTCCACAAGATTGATAGCCCTACGGGCATCTCCTCCGCATCTTCTGGCTATTAGAGAATACACTTCAGGTTCAATTGTGATTTTACGGGGAAGTTGATCTATGGCGTTATGCAATATGGTGATGATGTGCTCTTCAGCAAGGGAATTTAAAACTAATACGTGACAGCGGGAGAGCAATGCCGGGATAACTTCAAAAGATGGGTTTTCAGTTGTGGCCCCAAAAAGGATAATGGCACCGGACTCAACATAGGGGAGAAAGGCATCCTGTTGTGATTTATTGAACCGGTGAATCTCATCGACAAAAACCAGTGTTTTACGATTTTCAGCTCTGAGAAGATAATCAGCTCTTTCCATCAATTCTTTAACTTTAGCAATCTTGGAGAGAACTGCGCTGAAAGAACAAAATCCAAGAGAGGTATTTTTCTCAATAAGCCTGGCAATTGTTGTTTTTCCGCATCCTGGTGGCCCCCAAAGAATAAAGGAGCTGAAATCATCAGTTTCGATCATTCTTCGTAAAACCCCATCTTCACCAAGCAATTTATCCTGACCAAATATACTCTCCAGGCTGGTGGGACGGACTTTTTCAGCCAATGGTATTTTGGTGGGTTTAGCCACAGGATCGATAATATTCATCTGGTGTGACATGAATTGGGACCTCTACCAATCGGGGGATTAGATTAATTAAATTACAAATATCGTGACTACTATACTAATTCGAGCCTCCAACACAGTCACGCGAAATATTATCATTGATTTTACAGCTTGTTGCAGTGTGTTATCAATGCATTATGTTATACATGGTGCTTCATCGTTTATCCTTCGCTAAAAATAAAGACATTTGGAAAAATGTACCAAGAGAAAACTACCAATACTTTTGTAAGCTGTCCAATGTGTAAAAAGGAGTGGCTCGATAGAGAATCTTTCTTGCTTGATAACTCTCTGGAAATAAATGGTTATCAGGTAGATTTTGATTCCTTGGAAATGGGACTTTTTTACTTTACCCATAAGATAGATGGATGTTTTTCAACGCTCTCAGTGAGAGCAAAAGAATTTTACGATCTCAATCCCGGTAAGAAATATAGCGAACGAAGAACGCTCAAAGAAGACTGCCCAACCTATTGCCTCTATAAAGATAACCTGCAACAGTGTCGAGCACAATGCGAGTGTGCTTTTGTTAGAGATCTGCTTCTGATTTTGCAGCAAATTAAGTTTGCAGAACCCACGAGAGTGTCTGGATATTTCAAGCGCTAATCATAAATAATATTCGACCCAATCACACCAGAACCAGTAGAAAACCTACTTGAGTTTTCCCAAGCCATTTGTTATGAGAACCCGTACAGTGAGCGATGTTGTTTAAGTGATTAACTTCGGTAAATGAGATTGAAAATTAAACCTGTTAAGGTGATGTATGTATAGAAATTTCAGTGTAGTGCCTAAGGTAATGTTCGGTAGGGGGTGTTTTAACCAGCTCGATGAAATTCTCAAGGAAAAGAGAATTACCCAAAACTCTTTTATGGTTTACGTCTTGGATGATGTTTTTCAAGGAAAGACTTTGGAAGGTAAAATCCCACTTAGGGATAATGATTTTCTTCTTCATGTAAATGTTGATGATGAACCCAAAACCGGCTACATCGATGAACTTGTCGAACGAATACGCAATTATGCCCCAGTGCTTCCTGACGGTATAATAGGGATTGGTGGTGGCAGTACCTTGGATATTGCTAAGGCAATCTCCCTTATGTTGACAAATCCAGGATCATCCCAGGATTATCAGGGTTGGGATTTGATAAAAAATCCAGCAGTGTATAAAATTGGCATTCCCACCTTGTCCGGAACCGGGGCAGAAGTGTCGCGAACCGCAATTCTTACAGGTCCTGAGAAAAAACTAGGTATCAATTCAGACTACACACTCTATGATCAAATGGTGCTCGATCCGGAGTTGATCAAAGACGTCCCCAAAGATCAGTGGTTTTATACAGGAATGGATTGCTACATCCACGATATAGAATCACTGCACGGGACTTTTCTGAATGAATTCAGTAAAGCGTATGGGGAAAAATCTCTCGAGCTTTGCAACCAGGTATTCCTGGAGGATCACGAGGATCGAGATGACAAACTGATGATGGCTTCATTGTTTGGTGGTATGTCGATCGCCTATTCCCAGGTAGGTGCCTGTCATGCACTTTCCTATGGTCTATCCTTTGTACTTGGGACTCACCATGGTATTGGTTGTTGCATAACTTTTGACTATCTCGAAGATGTATATCCGCAGGGTGTTGAGGTTTTCAGGAAAATGATGGATAAGCATAATATATTATTGCCGCGTAATCTCACCAAAGAATTAGGAGAACAGGAGCTAGATACTATGGCCAAGGTGGCATTGGGATTAGTACCACTGTGGGAAAACTGCTTTGGCTCTGAATGGCAGAAAATCATGACCTATGAAAGAGCCATTGAATTGTACAAGAGGATGTAATCTCCTCTTGCTCTTGTAATTTAAAGCTTACCCCTGGAAGACACCTTGGGTAAGCTTTTTTTATTGGTAGTGAATATTGGAATTAGCAAAAGAAAATTTACACGCATTTAGAAATGCTTTATTGCGTTGGTTTGCTAACCATGGACGGGATTTACCCTGGCGTAAAGACTATGAACCATATCAGGTCTGGCTGTCGGAAATTATGTTACAGCAGACTCAAATGGAACGAGGTGTTGCTTACTTTCAACGTTGGCTGTATCGATTCCCCTCAATTCAATCAGTTGCCGATGGCGAGCTAGATGAAATCCTGAAATATTGGGAAGGCTTGGGATATTATGCTAGGGCAAGAAATCTCCATAAAGCAGCCCAGCACATGGTCGCAAGCAATGGGGGAGAGGTTCCTGGTTCCTATGCTGAATTATTGGATTTACCGGGGGTGGGACCCTATACTGCCTCAGCAATCGCAAGTATTGCCTACAATCATGATATAGCAGTTGTTGATGCAAATGTTGAGCGGGTTTTTTCGCGTATCTTTGATATCGATAAGCCGTTAAAGAGTAATGGTGTTCAGGCGAGGATTGTATCGATTGCAAACGAATTATTACCCAATGGAAAAGCAAGACAATTCAATCAAGCATTAATGGATCTTGGCGGTCAGATTTGTACACCTAAAAATCCGCAATGTGGTATTTGCCCTGTGGAAAAGATGTGTAAAGCCTACCAGGGAAACTTTGTCAGCGATAGACCCATAAAAGGTAAATCGCAGCCACTCATTCACATTGAGATGGCTACAGCTATTTTGGTGGTTGCTGAAAACATCTTCATACAGCAACGTTTTGATAATGATATTTGGGGTGGTTTGTGGGAATTTCCCGGAGGAAGATTGAAAGAAAGAGAAACTCCAGAAACCGCGGTGGTGAGAGAATATGCCGAAGAAACTGGTTTTCAGATCGAAATCTGTGAGAAAGTAACCACGGTGATTCATTATCACACGAAATACAAAGTCACTTTGCATTGTTATCGCGCAAGACTAAAACAGACATCTACTTTACCGGTATTACAGGCAGCGCAGAAATATCATTGGGTGGGGGAAGAGCAACTCGATGGTTATGGCTTTCCGGCTGGTCATCGTAAATTCCTCGATTTTATTCGCGATTCCCGACCGGATATATTCTTGAAGAGCTGCTGATGTTATCACTATTTCTCGAAATACTCACCATTGTTTTACCCGTTTTTTTTGTGATCGGTCTAGGTTACGGAGTAAAACGATCAACTCTGGTTGATGATAAATTTCTCTTCCAACTCAACAAACTGGTGTATTATCTTGCTCTACCCTTGTTGCTTTTCTATAAAATCGCCACTGCTGATTTTACTACCAGTTTTAATGGATCTCTGGTTACTGGTTTTGCAATTATTACTTTACTGAGCTTTATCGGTTCCTACGGATATGCGGTATTAGCTGGATATTCGCCAGCCGTACGGGGAACTTTCAGTCAGTGCTCATTCAGGGGAAACCTAGCTTATGTTGGGCTAGCGATCGTGTTTAATGCCTATGGTGAGGGTGGACTAGCCTCAGCAGGAATACTTCTTGGATTCATAGTACCGGTATTCAATTTTCTTTCAATTGTAGCACTATTGTTGCCGCACCAGGGAACCAGGATAAAACCTTCACTTTTTCTCAATCAGATTGCCTTTAACCCCTTAATACCAGCCTCTTTTGTTGGTATTGTCTGGAGTTTTTTCAACTTACCTCTTCCCGGTGTGTTCGATAGAACACTGCAAATTGTCACGGATATGGCTCTACCGCTTGCGCTAATTTCCATAGGGGCTTCATTCTCACTCCGTAAGATCAAGGGGGACCTCAAGCCTGCCTTTCTGGCAACCGGATTGAAGCTTGTGATTAAGCCAATAATGGCTGCTGTCCTATTAGTATTGCTTGGCGTAGGTAGCCAGGATCTTGCCATAGGGGTGCTTTTTGCGGGCACACCGACCGCCACTGCCGCATACATTTTTGCCCAACAGATGAAGGGGGATGCTGAACTTTCAGGAGCGATAATTATGCTGGCTACGCTTCTTTCCTCAGTCAGCTATACTTTAACGCTGATAATTCTCAAGAGTTTAGGTATCTAACCTGGATATTGCACGAGTTTGAAAGGTTTTTGGCCAAGGCTACGAGGGTGAGGCTGTAGTTTGCTGCTGTGACCTTCGGTAACACAGGCCAAGGGCCTCTCAGGGTCACCCGCGGGTGAATAATGAAGTTAATAGTGGACCGTACATTGTGTACTGCCAGAGAGTGACTTTGCAATACTCCTAATATCTCGAAATAAAATAGTTTTTTCTGTGATCATTGAATTTTTCATGAGGTATCTGGGTGAGTAATTCCTAGACTAGGAATTGATGGCTCCACCTCAGGTAAATCCTGCACCTGCCGTGCAGCCATAACAGTGATTATCAGTGACGATGGTAGTGGCTTCAGACAATTTGTCAATTTGGCTTACATGAGTCGGAGTTGCGCCATAGGGCAGGGAAGCTGCAAGATTAAAATCACAGTCATATAAATATCCATCCCAGGAAACTGAAATAAGATTACGGCACATTAAGTCGGTAACGGTTGAGCTATTAAAGTTGCCAGAGAGTTTTTCCATATATCTGTCATAATTGCCACTTGAGATAAGCCATTTTTTGAACCTGCCCAGAGGGATATTGGCAAAGGTGAAGAGATGGGTAAACTGAATATTCCATTTTCTGGCCATATCTTCTTTGAATTTCTTTTCAGCTTTACATTGATCTGTAGGCAAAAAGGCACCTGTGGGGTTGGACACAAGAATAAGCTCGAGATCACTTCCTGGCAGACCATATCCATGCTCATTGAGTCTTTGTAGACCTTGAATAGATTTCTGCCAGATTCCATCACCCCGTTGACTGTTTGTTTGCCCCTTGTTCGTAGAGGGAAAAGAAACCACGATGGCAATCTTGTTATCTATTAGACATTGCAAGATATCCTTATATTCTTCATCTAGGAGGAGTGTTAGGTTTGACCTGAGGATGATTTTGTCTACCAGTGGCCTTAAGTTTTCAATTAGATAACCTAAGTCGCTAACCATTTCAGGAGCACCACCAGTGATATCGATGAGTTCAAAGGAGTTTCTCTGGGCGAAGCCGATCACATCATCCATGGTTTTTCTGTTCATTACCTCCTTGCGGTGAGGACCACATTCTAGATGGCAGTGTTTACATACAAGATTGCACAATAAACCTACATTTATTTGCAAGGTGGTGGTTGCTCCTCGCTTTAGCTGCAGTCCATGTTTTTTGAGGGTATGGGAAAATGGTTTAGTCATGTTAATTGACGGAACTACATTGATACCTTTTTACAATTGTTCATCATCTGCACACCATGAACGAGTGAAGCCCCACCACGGATGGCACACGAAACATGAACCGCTTCGGTCATCTCGGCCTGATTTGATCCTTTTTCCAGACAAGTTTCTGTATATGCATCTATACAATACGGACATTGTACTGCATGTGCCACTGCAAGTGCAATGAGTGCCTTTTCACGTTCCGTAAGTTCACCTTCAGCAAATACTGAGGCATAATAATCAAAAAACTTCTTTGCCATTTCCGGTGCTTCGTCGCCAATTTCTGCAAATTTACCAAGATCTTTAGGGTCATAATAAGTTTCCATAATTCTCCTGTAAGACTAAGATTAATCTATTTATTCCAGTTGGAGCAATCCTCAAGAAAGAGATAAACATATTTACCCTAACTTGAGTAAGTGGCCTATAGTTTATGAGGAAAAGAGGATATTACGTGCTATCTATGTCATTTTTGCACATAATACTTTGAATTAACTGGAATTGTCAATACGATAGTCAAGAGATACAGGACAATGGTCGGAACCCATAATGTCTGCGAGTATTTCTGTAGCGATTACACGATGCTGGCTGTCCTGGTCAACACAGAAATAATCTATCCGCCAACCTATGTTCTTTGCTCGAGCATTAAAACGATAACTCCACCAGGTGTAATTATCCCCATCAAGATTAAAAAGCCGGAAAGTATCAATATAGCCCGAGTTGATAAAATCATCCATCCAGGCTCTCTCTTCAGGGGTGAATCCAGCATTCTTAACATTTGTTTTAGGATTCTTTAAATCAATTTCCTTGTGGGCAACATTATAGTCACCACATATTATCACAGCTTTTTTTTCTTTGAGTATATCGATATGGGAATGGAGTGCCTGATTAAATTCAAGTTTGTAATCGAGTCTTTTCAGCTGATCGGCGCTGTTGGGGAAGTAAATATTGATGAAAAAGAATTCATCAAATTCGAGAGTTAGGACCCGACCTTCGATATCGAATTTTTTAATACCCATGCCATGATATACCTGGTTGGGTTTATATTTAGAATATACTGCGACACCAGAATATCCTTTTCTTTCTGCGCTATGCCAATAAGAATGATAACCATCTATATTCTTGAGAGATTCAGAAAGCTGCTCGGGTTGAGCTTTGGTTTCTTGGATTGCTATAATATCTGCTTCAAAGTTTTTGACTATATCAATAAAACCCTTCTTCTCAAGCGCTCTAATACCATTGACGTTCCAGGAAATGAACCTTCTCCTGTTTTCATCTTTTATTGGCCTCTCTGCATGTACTTTTCTGGGGGTGACTCCAATTTGAGGGCAGTCATCGTTAAGAGGACAGATATCACATTGCGGCCCTACAGGTTTACAAACAGATTGCCCAAATGCGACCAACAGTGAGTTGACGGTCATCCAGTGCTCTGCCGGAAGCTTCTTACGTAAGGCCATTTCTGTCTTTTCAGGGGTTTTTGTGGCTACATATCCCCAGATATTCATAATTCTATGAACATGGGTATCAACACAAATTGCTGGTTTATTGAAGGCAACGCAAACCACCAAGTTTGCAGTTTTTCGGCCAACTCCGGGTAAAGTGATAAGTTTTTCAATGGTATCAGGAACCGTATAGTCAAATTTAGCAAGAGCTTGGGGGAGGGCAGCAAGAAATTTAGCTTTATTTTTGTAAAAACCCACAGGATAAATGAGTTTTTCAAGCTCTTTTGCTGAAAGTGATTCGAGTTGATGGGGGTCGGCAGCTTGTTTAAATAACTTGGCTGCTGCGCGTGCTGTGGTTTCATCCTTTGTCCTGGCGGACAGTATAGTGGCGACAAGAACCCTAAATGGATCTCGTGTTTGTACTGCTATGAGATCTACTACCGGCACCTTTTTATTGGCAACTTCGGTTGCAACCTTTTTTAAAAAAACTCCAATATCAATGGCCATATGACACCAGTCTGAAATATCAAAATGAATTAAAGTGCAAGGATATTTTCATCATAGTTAAGTGTACTGAAGTAATCCTCAGCGGTTTCTGCACGACGAATGAGTTCAACTTGTCCCTGGTTGTTGAGGAGAAGTTCTTTAGGGCGTAATTTACCATTGTAATTGAATCCCATGGAATGACCATGTGCCCCAGTGTCCTGAATAATGAGAATATCGTTATCTTCAATAACCGGTAGCTCTCTCTGGATAGCGAATTTGTCATTATTTTCACATAGTGAACCGACAACATCGACTATTTCATGGGGAGTGGAGCTGTTCTTCCCAAGAACTTCTATATGATGATATGCGCCATACATGGCAGGCCGCATTAAGGCTGTCATGCATGCATCAACACCAATATAATTTCTATAGATAGACTTCCTGTTTATCGCTTTGACAACTAGTACTCCATGTGGGCCAGT
>CAZWVC010000172.1:0-8910 GCA_964637245.1 uncultured Desulfocapsaceae bacterium | reverse complement strand
CGAAGCTTTTTACAAACCCCTTAGCTTATTTAAAAGCTAAGGGGTTTCTTGGTTTAAGCAGGTAAAAAGAGAAACTTATACCCTTCTCTCAGTTTTCACTGGTAAATCTACTTTTAATATGATTTCTCTTTTTTTCTCTTTCAAAATAAAGACGAAAAAAGGACGCCCGCGTTGCTTGTCCCTTCAGGACCACGGAAAAACCTGGGGTTAAAGGCAACATCGAAAAAACTCGTTGTGCGCATACAGGTTTTGCTCTGCTGACCATCTACAGTCCTGATTTTTGCATTCTGGGTGACGAGGGATGTTATTACTAACCAGAACTTTGAATATATACCTGTCAATATGTTAGAAGGTTGAGTAATTCAAATGGTATAATAATCTAGGACTATTTAGTCTCTTTTCTCTTTGATTGCAGTAAGTGACCATCACAGGCTATTCTGTTTCAAGTAAGGTTTTTTAATTATTCACCTCAGAAAAGAATGAAGAAAGCACCCCTATTTCTTTGAGAAACAGATGATACTGAAGCAATGTGTTCTTTGGTCATTTGTAAAGGGAATGTGTATATTTCAATGAGTAAACCTAGAAATTACATAGGCTTAGCAAGGCGAAACCCAACGTTCAAAAATCTGGTGTAAGGGGAGCGACGGGAGCGATCTGCTAACCTGCACTCTTTGGCTGCATTGCCATAGCTGCCACCACGGCTCAACCGGCTTGGACCCGTTCCACCCTGAGGGTCTTCAACAGGTCCATAGGGATAATCACCAGATTTATCATTACACCATTCATAGACATTTCCTACCATATCATACAACCCCCAGATGTTTGGTTTCTTCTGGGCAACTGGTTGGGTGGAGTTACCTGAGTTACAACCATACCAGCCAATCGCATCTAGATTAGGGCCATTGTCGCAGCCTTCATCTGAAATAGAGATTGGTCCATTGTAAAATGCGGTTATGCTGCCAGCACGGGCCGCATACTCCCACTGAGACTCTGTGGGCAAACGATAGCCAGTGCACCCTGTGAACATCACCACTGATGTGCAGGAAAAATCGTCACCTAAAGTACCGGAGCAAGTTCCCTGCCCGTTGTAACATGGAATCAAGCCTTCATCATGGGAGAGCCAGTTAGCAAATGAGGCAGCCTCCTGCCATGTAACACTGTCAACCGGGTGATTGTTGCCAGAATGCACTCTCGACGGATTATCTCCCCGGCCTTTATTAACGACAACACTATTCCAGTGTTCGTTTGTAACCTCGGTTGTCTGCAGGTAAAAAGATTGCGTTAAGATGACCACATGCTGAAGTTCATCAGAAGAAAGACTCCTTCCAGGTTCAGCAGGCCAGACTGGTAGATGGTCCGAATCACCAGTTCCTTTAGGGCTTCCCATCACAAAAGAGCCGGATGGTATCAACGAAAACTTCATGCCGATACTGTTGGAGATAATCTCACTGCCCGGTTTCACTTCCGGGGGATTTCCTGTCAGCGGTATTACCACCACTTTGTCAGCTGCAAAGCTTGATGAAAACGACAGGTTTAAGAGAAAAATCACAGAAACAGAAATTTTTTGAATCTTCATAGCGCCCCTATAATTTGAGATGCAATCATTTAGATAATGTTTCCTATCTGCTATTTGACGAACACACTATGATTCTTTGCACTGAAAATGTGGCTAAACCTGAATTACGATGCTCATTGGCAGATAAGTGAAGTGGCGTGTTATATGCTTACGAGTATATGTAAGCTGCTTCTATCGCCTTCGATGAATGATGGCAGGTAGAAAAATATTCCATACACTTCCATTGCCAATTTTCCATAACTCTCGCCCATGCTCACCGTCATCAGCTGTAAAGTAGAGCGTTTGACCAATCCGGAAAAAATCCTGTGGTTTACTGCTTGATGACGGGTTGATATTCTGATAGAGAACCGTTCCTGTTTCTGTACCATCACTTACCCACAACTCTTCCCCATACACTCCGTCATCAGCAGCAAAATAGACCAGATCGCCAAAATTTATGAGATGCTTTGGGTTACTGTCTGTCGCCGGGTTGATGTTCTTCACCATTACTGTACCGGTTGAGGTACCGTCACTTTTCCACAGCTCTCTGGCGGTTCCGTCATGTGTTGTTGCAGCGAAGAACACACTACCAGAGGCAACAGTTAGAAATTCAGGATTTGACGAAAGTTCAGGAAGTCCGTAGGGGTTATAAATATCTTTGATCATCGAGGTTGTCATCCCCAACACACTCCCCCATAGCTCACGGCCATTCATGCCGTTGTCTGCGCTGAACATCAGTGTAATAGAATACTGGACGATAGAGCTGGGCTCGCTTCCTGGAGAGCCAAACCAAATGTCACCCACCTGTTGAGTACCTTCAGATGTGCCGTCACTGGACCAGAGTTCTCTTCCATGGCTTCCATCATCAGCGGTGAAATATAAAATACTGCCAACTGCCTTGAAATTCTGGGGATTGCTGGGGTCAGAACCGGGATTGATATCCTTGACCATCCTGGTGCCGACGAAGGTGCCATCGCTGACGTAGAGTTCTCTTCCGTGGCTGTTATCGTTGGCTACAAAAAAGAGGGTGCCATTGACATTGATCAGATTGGCTGGTGCTGAAGAGTTTCCACCAAGTAAAATATTGCGCACCATGGTGGTTCCTGCCTCGGTTCCGTCACTCCTCCAAAGTTCCCCTCCATGGGTTGAGTCAGTTGCCTGAAAAAACAGGATACCGTTTACATCGGTCAGGTATCGTGGATAGCTCGAACCTGAGCTGCGAATGTCTCTGACCAGCGTCGTACCAAGAGCAGTTCCGTCGCTTTTCCACAGCTCATGACCATTAACCCCATCATTTCCACTAAAATAGAGTGTGGAGCCGGCCTTGGAGAGAGAATGGATAAAGTCATCCCCTCCCGGGTTAATGTCTGTAACTTTAAATGTGCCGCCAGGAGTGCCGTTTGTGACCCAGAGATCGTAATCTCCTGCAGGTTTTACATGCTCAAAGTAGAGGCGTCCGTTTAATTCGGTGAAGCGAAAAAAGTTGCCTGGACAGGAACCGGGGCAGATATCCTTAACCAGCGTCGCCATCGGCGTACCATACGCTCCCGTGACCACCGCTAAAAACAATATTGCAGCCAAGGCTGATATTCTGGCCTGTTGTCGCAGAGTTCCTGAAAGCATAACACCCCCTCATTTCTCTATGACCATCTGGATTTACTTCTTTATTTCGGGTTTTTTCCTTTCCAACTTAGACGAATTTAATTGTTTATTGCAACAAAAAGTTTCGTTCTTTTTGCTTATAGGTGAGATGATATGTAACTGTTTTGTCGAAAATAATAAGCATATTTATTGATTTACTTTAATCTGGTTTAACTTTGAAACCAGATGGTTTTTTCCCACCCTCTTCTCTGTATTCGACGACGAGTCGATTTGCCCCCTGCCCTGCTTCACTTGTGAGGGTTTCATGGAAGACTTGTCTTTTTTATCATCAATGGATTAAGGTCTATCGTCCAATAGTTCTAAAATATTGCTGCTGTCTCGCAAACAGTATAGGATAAAGTTGTACTTATCATAATGGAACTGATTTTAATAATACATCAGGCAAGTATCATGCAATGAACTCTCACCTCTACAAGATGGATATCTAAATGGTTTTTAATGGAGAAAAAGGGGTTATTCCTGGCTTTCGCAATGTCCCTAGAACTGGCGTTATCAATGTAATGTATAAAGCTTTTGATTTAGGATTTAGAAGTTCTGATCCAAGCTGGTCAAATCTTGGGCAAGGTTCACCCGAAACAACGGATTTAACCGAAAGTTCTCAGGCTAAAAAGCATATCGATTTTGAGGAGAAGCATCTTGGATACTCTCCAATACCCGGAATGTTACCTCTAAGACAGAAAGTAGCAGACTATTACAATCACTTCTTTAGAGATGGCAAAAAATCGCTTTACACCTATAAGAATGTGAGCATCGCACCAGGAGGTCGGGCTGCTTTAACTAGAATTGCTGCTTCCATTGGAAACATAAACGTTGGCCATTTTATTCCTGATTATACTGCATATGAAGAACTGCTTACGATATTTAGAGCTTTTATACCTATTCCAACCCCGTTAAGCCCAAAAGAGAAGTACGTTTTTTCTGCCAATCACCTTAGAAAGGAAATCCTCAGTCACGGTTTGAGCGCTATGTTATTGAGTAATCCTTGCAACCCAACAGGCCATCTAATAGCAGACAGAAGACTAAAGGAATGGGTCAATCTGGCTAAAGAACTGTCCTGTACCTTAATTTTTGATGAGTTCTATTCTCATTTTGTTTATCTGCCAACTCCTTCAAGAGATTTAACAGTTGTCTCAGCTGCAGAATTTGTCGATGATGTTAATAATGACCCTATTGTCATTATAGATGGTCTCACAAAAAATTGGCGTCTTCCAGGCTGGAGAATTGGCTGGATAGTTGGTCCTGAACAGGTAATTGATGCCGTGTCATCTGCTGGATCATTTTTAGATGGTGGAGCAAACCATCCTCTTCAAAAAGAGGCAATAAAGCTCATGGATATAGATAATATTAGAGTACAGTCTCGAGAACTTCAGAATCATTTTCGCTCAAAACGGGACGCCATGTTGGAAGCTCTTGCAGATATGAATATTGAAGTTGACCCGATTCCGGATGGTACTTTTTACATTTGGGCAAACCTATCCAAACTACCGGCACCAATTAATTCTGGTGAAGTTTTCTTTGATGAATGTCTAAAAGAAAAAACTATCGTGGTTCCAGGTATTTTTTTTGATGTTAATCCGGGTCAACGACGAAAGTATTCCCGATATGACAATTATGTTCGCTTAAGCTTCGGACCCAAAATGAATACGCTAGAACGTGGTTTATCAGCAATGGAAAGAGTTATTCAAAAATTTTCCTGATGTGGTTCATTGCAAAACCAATGTATAATAACAGGTAACCAATTAAAAAAATGGACCAGATTTGTTTTATCGCTTATTAGGCCAATCAGGACCATAATTTGATGATAGAAATTTATGTCTTTTTTCATCGGTAACTCAACTACAGTGACTTGATATGGATGCCATATTTGCATCCAAAAATGAGGAAACTCATGAAAAATATCTTATTTGTCGATGACGAACCTCACTATCTTGCATCTGTAAAACGGCTGATGCGTAAACATAGAGATGAATGGAATTTTTTCTTCTCTGAAAGTGTTAAAGATGCTTTAGAAACGATTGTATCCTCTTCTATTGACGTGATCATCAGTGACTTTCAAATGCCTGAGAAAACAGGGTTTGATCTTCTGGAAATACTGCAAAGTGATGAATCCACCCATTCAATTCCCTTTATAATGGTTACTGGCAATTCTGAGAAAGACCTGAAGATGAAAGCATTGGAAAATGGTGCGACTGATCTACTCAACAAACCTGTTTCCTATGGTGATCTTATAGCCAGAATAACAAATGCGCTCAAACTCAAAGCCTATCAGGATGAACTCAAGCAACAAAACGAGATCCTGGAGATTAAGGTGAAGGAGAGAACAGCTGCACTGGAATTTCTCCACCATGATTTGATCTGGCGAATGGCAAAAATTGGTGAGATGCGGGATGAAGAAACGGGTAATCATGTGGTTCGAGTAGCCCACTATTCAAAACTAATCGCTGAAGCCATTGGCCTAAAACAAAACGATGCAGAACTTATCTTTTTGACCTCTCCTCTGCATGATCTCGGTAAAATTGGTACACCAGACAATATTCTGTTGAAGAAGGGCAAGTTAGATGAGGATGATTGGTCAGTCATGACCCAACATTGCGCCGTAGGTGCATCGATACTTCTTGAAAATCCGAAGATGATGAGATCCTTTAATACCACAAAGGAATTTTCGGATTTGACGGACCTGATGAATGATAATTTGAAGAAAACTGCTGCAGAAATTGCCCTCAGCCATCATGAAAAATGGGATGGCTCAGGTTATCCCAAGGGATTGAGAGGTGACAAAATTCCTCTTTTCGGCCGTATCGTTGCGATAGCTGATGTCTATGACGCGTTACGCTCCAGCCGACCGTATAAGCAGGCTTTCTCCAGAGAAAAGAGCTGGAAAATTATACAAGAAGGGATTGGCAACCATTTTGATCCAGAAATAATTCATAAGATAAATGATCATCAGCATCTTTTTGAAAGTATTCGAGCAAAGTATAATGACTAATAACGTTGACAAGATATTAAAATCTTTAGGTGTTGTTCTCTTCTTTATTCAATTTAACAGCTAGAAACCATGTTGCTTGCTCTGACTCTAAGGATTTGACCACCAAGAAACCAGCCAATGATATCTCGAACTCTCGTAATTTACCTGGAGAAATTTGCTAACATCCATGGCTGTAGTGCTCGTTTTAGAATGAGGAACGGAATAAGAATCTAAGCAGTTTATCCTTTCCCCCATACACCAAAATAGAGTATGAGGGAATAGCGGAAATGAGTTGTTGGCTATAATATTTTACTGTTTTAGACGTTCCTTAAAAGGAATCTTCGTAGGGTAAGATCTAAAGTATTAGTTTACTTCCCACCCCCACCTCAACATAATTCGCACCAAACGCTTCTTGCATAATTTTACGGGTTTTTTCACCACTACAGTGGGTAGGTGCAATCTTTTTAACTCCCAGATCTTTAAGCTGGTTTATAACGAGTTTTACATCGTCTTCAGCATATCTGCCCATATGGAATCCACCCATGACTATATGAATTTCCTTTTTAGTCAGTTTCTTCGCTTGTTTGACAATATCCACTACTCCTGGGTGAGAACAACCAACCAATACGACAGCTCCCTTGCTAGTATTTACGACAAGGGATTGTTCAGGAATTCCTTTATGGTGCAACCCACCTGTCAGCAATGCATCGGCATTCAATTGAAGGGAGCCATCTACCTTTACGACTTCTGCGGCTGTATCTGTGACTTTATCAACAAATGGTTGAGGAAAGGAACCCGGCAGATAAACTGTTGCATCATTATTGATTGCCAGGATATTGAAAAGATTTCCGGTATGATCCGAATGGTTATGGGAAATGACAATTTGCTGGATATCTTTCAAGTCATGATTCATTTTTTTGAAATTCTCAAAGAAAACATCTTTTGCTCGCCCAGTATCGAACAGGATGTTTTTCTCAGTTCCTTCAATCAAGCAGGCAAAACCAAAATCGGCCTGCAAGTTTTTGGCAGCTGAGTAATTATCAAACAAGACCGTTATGGTTATCGGATTCTTCCCGGAAGCAGCCATGCAGAATGCGAAAAGAACAATAATAATAGATATTGGCAGGATATAGAGTTTTTTCATGGTATTCTCCTTCTGTTAATCAGGCGTTGCTATTGTGACTAATTATATACAGAGTCAATTATTAGCTTGGTTTTTAGGTAGATATAATTAGTATTCATTCGTAGACTCCTGCACCGACAATCAAGTTGTGGCCGGGAATTTTCCTTAAATATGAAGTTTTTTTACTCGGTTGTTCTGCCTGCCTTCGATACTGCATATAGTCGACCCACGCCTCATCTTTATTCTCTAGAGCTTTAATAAACTCCTGAAATACCAGGGTGCCATGTGGATCAATGAAGTCTTTCTGATCCAAGGAACGCCACTTCGCAGAAGCATAGGGATGACCGATAACCTTTATCGAATCAGATGTTAGACAGAACACGTAGGTGTCTTTCAGAACAAATGGGCCTTTCCTGTCGTTGATTTTTTCCAGTGTCGCATCGAGTCCCTCGGTTTTTATCATCTGTGCAGCTTTTTTTGTAAGTGCTACACAATCATCTTTAGTAGCCTTTTCTCCAGCTGCGTTTCCTAGTGCATACGAGAAGAAGAGGAAGAAGAAAACACACATAACAAATGAGAGATATTTCATGATAGATTCCTCCTGGATTGGGATACATCTTATAATTGGATATATGAAATAAACTTGAACATGAAACGTATCAAACACTTATGAATAGTCATTAATGCGTAGCAGAGAGCAAATCCCTACATGAATTTTGCCACAACACCTTGAAAACAACTTGCAACTTCAAAGCGTACCTTAGATGCGGTTAAACAGAAATCGATACACCTCATGATGCTTTTGGTAAACTGTGTTTGATGCAAAATTAACACCATTCTCCGACCATATATTACTCAATCATTTCGGATATTTACACCCAACGCCACTCTGTAGTATCTGTAAATTTTCGTAAATACGAACTTTTTTTATTCAATTCCGAAATTTCTGTGATGATATTATCGCTGGAACGTTATGCTGCGAAACAAATATTTTGAGGCAAGGCAGGAGGATGCCCGAAAGATTAGGTAGTCACACGACAATAAGTAAACTATCCATGTATTAAACTACTAGTATACTGCAACACGGTATTAGGGACTATCACAGATAAAATATTGTACAAAATAAAATGATGCCGGTTGTAATTGGTGTGTAAAGAAGCTGTTCAAATAGTTCTATATTACTTGATTTTCCTCTTATTTTTGAACTAGACTAATTGATAGAAATGAGAGGATTAACAAAATCATTGTACATCCAGAATTTGAAGATTTTATAATTAGACGAGGAAAGCTGTGTCGAGTTCAAATATCATTACAAGAAGTATATCAACAATTTTTCCAACCAATAATGGTAAGATCACAGGAACAATAAGCATATTGCTGATATTAAATATTATCAGTGTTGTTGTCTTGCTCTTGGCATCATTCTTTCCTTCGGGAAAAGTGCTTTATCTGAGTATTGGATTCACAGCCCTTCTTTTGTCTATTTTTTTGGGACTTGCTTTTATTGGAATATTGAAGCGTAGCAAAGATGACTCATTAAACGAAGTGATGGCGCTTTTTGAAAATATTGAGAGTGGTAAGGCAGATCTTTCAAAGATAACCAAG
>CAZWVC010000171.1:0-8936 GCA_964637245.1 uncultured Desulfocapsaceae bacterium | reverse complement strand
TGGCTGCTATTGTTTTCTACTACCACTTTAAAACCGGCTCTTTGGAGAATATTCCGGAGGATCTCTGCATTGGTTCTGTTATCATCTACTACAAAAATCTTACTTCCGCTGATTTCTTGTGAAGGTGACGTATCCTTTATGGTTTTTGTTGATTTAGCCATTTTTGCAGAAAAATGAAAAGTGGTTCCTCTACCAACTTCACTCTCTGCCCAAACCTTACCTTGCATGAGATTGGCTATTTTTCGGCAGATTGAGAGGCCTAACCCGGTACCTCCATATTTTCGGGTGGTACTGCCATCGGCTTGTTTAAATGGTTCAAAGATCGTCTCCAACTTCTCGGGTGCAACCCCAATTCCAGTATCACGTATAGTGCTGTGCAGGATAATACCATCAGCGGTTTCATTTTCGACTTCAATGGCCAGCTCCAGCTCTCCTTCCTCGGTGAATTTTGCTGAATTTCCAAGAAGGTTGACAAGCACCTGGCGGAATCTTCCAGGGTCTCCCACGACGTTGGCAGGAAGCTGGTCGTCTATTTTACATATCACTTCAATGGGTTTGTCCTTTACTCTGGGCTTGATGAGCTCACAAACATCATGAGCAGTAATCTCAGGATCAAAGTCGATATTTTCCAGTGACATTTGACCGGCTTCAACTTTGGAAAAATCGAGGATATCGTTGATAATGCTAAGCAGAGCATCGCCACTACGTTTGATGGTAAGAGCACTATCGCGTTGTTCATCATCTAATTCCGTAGTCAGTAAAATGTCGGTGAAACCAATAACTCCGTTCATAGGTGTTCTAATTTCATGACTCATAGCAGCGAGAAACTGGCTTTTTGCAACATTAGCTCCTTCTGCAGCGAGCTTTGCTTCCCTGAGTTGTTTGGTTTGCAGGTCTATTTCAGTCTGCAGGGTTTGTGAATATCTCTCCTGCTGCTCCTGGATAATTTTATGGCTATCCTGGGTTTCAATCAGCATATCCTGGTATTTATTTTCCAAGACCTGAAATTTACGTTCATATTGTTTTTTCTGAATATTTAACCGATTGTTGAGTTTTTTATTTTCCTCCTTGAGAAAATAACAGCTTAGTAATTTCTCCATATAATTGAGTTTATGAACAGCAATTTGTTCATCATTATCGACGACGTAGAAGATATGACAATTGAAATCCTGAATAAACCTACCAGCGGCATTGCCTTCGGTGCTTGTGACAAAAGGAGTATCCTGCTGGGCATTACTCAGTTTGCCTTGTAATTCGGAGATGATTGATAAATCGGTCGGGACAGCGTCTGGAGCCAGAATCAATTTTCCAGTGGAATCCACACAGCTGAAATTTCCAGCGGTTACCGATCCCTGCAAGTGGGTGAGCAACTTGTCAATTTCATTTCCAAAGCTGGGATCTTTGCTGAAGAGAGAAAGAGTATCCATAGGTTATCCTTTAACTGGCTCCATAAAGACTTTGAGCCTTTTCCATTTCCTCAGGAAGATCTTCCAAAAGCACCTTGTATTCATCCATATTTTCTTTGACGTGTTCTTCAAGATTTGGTGAGAGATAAGCGACAGCTCCGGTGATTGCACTGTAACCCAATTGTGTCGTTAAATATTCCGCTATCTGAATGATCCCAGTTAAGCTATCAGGAGCAACATCATCAAGTTCTTTGTGGTGATCTCTTATTGCTTCCTGGATTGTTGTTGGCATGTCCCAGTCCTGGGTCAAAACATAGCCAATTTCACAATGGTCAGTACCAAACTCTTGTCGTTCATAATAATCAATGGATTGACTGACTTCGTAGGCAGCACAGGCTGACAGAAAGCTATCCTTATCTACCTGTTCTTCAACTATAATACCAAAATCATGAAGGATACCAGCGAGGTAAGCATCATCTCCATTGATGCCGAAAAGTCGTTCAGCTAGAACCTTGGAACAGATGCTCACCGCGGCACAATGCAGCCATAGCTGTTTTCTAGAATACACCTCACTTGTCATATCTGAAGAACAGAATATGTTTTTCAAAGCATCTGTTACCGCAAGGTTATAGAGGTTTTTCATGCCAATAAAGGCAACAGCTCTACCGATGGAGTCGACTTTTTGGGCGAGTCCGTAATAGGGGCTGTTTACCAGCCGGAGGAGACGAACCACAAGTGTTGGATCCATTTTAATAACGTCTTCGAAATCCTTCATAGTGGACTCCTCGTCGTTAATCAGTTTGGAGAGCTTGGTCACAACATGGGGCAAGGTCTTAATTGTTTTAAATTTCTTGATCAATTTCTGGGTTTCTGCCGACATAGCTAACTCCATGAGAAATATTTAAAAACCTTGATATAACCATATGCCTGGTTAGTTTAACCCACTGTAATTCGGAGTGTGGTTGTGCACATGGAATTATCGGTGCTTTAATTATACATATTCATCGGACGGTATAATAGGAAATATTTAATCTTATTAATGATACGAGCCTCTTGCAAAACTGTCTTTTCATCCTGACTCTGTGTTATGCTCAAAATTTTATCCTCGGAATATTGATTATATACCTGTGGTAAAATTCATCGCATGCCTTGATTCTGAAAGAAAACCCTAATTTTGCAAAAGGCTCGATACGACAAAAAATTAGGTTTCTGAAAAGAGGTCGTTGATTGAGGGAAGATCAGTGGAAATATGTAACTCTGTGCACGAGTCAGACATATATCAATCGTGGTGATAATCGCTGAAATTACGTAATCATCTCAATAATAGTTAACTGGGAAGCTTGTCTCAGATGTTACTTTTGGAATTAGAGGTACACTCAGAGTGCCTCAATGATCGGTATACGTAGGTGCTGATCTGAACTGAGTTGGTTGTAATTGATACTGGTGTTGTATCTTTTAAGAAGCCACAATGGTAGTCCGAATTTTTTTTGACTTATTTCCCAGAGAGTATCACCCATGGCCACTTGATATTTTTTAAAGCCTGTAATCTTATAGGCATTGAAAAAATCCTCAATCGTTTCCTGGTGATATTCATTACGCTTGTTCTGAAAATCCTGTCGTGAGATATTGCTGAATTTAAGGATGATTTTCTGGCCGGGATGAACGGAGGAAGATGATGCCATCTTGTTGAGTATATGGAGATTCTTTTTAGAAATCTTCAACCATTCTGAATAAATGCCCATGGATTCATCCGGTTGCACAGTAATTTCGCCATATTCTGTACCATTTTTTACATTTACAGAAGATACTGACAGATTACCAGGTGATGTTGTTTTCTGATGCATGGAAACTTCCCTGGTCGGTGATATTTTTTTGCCCCGATTCAATACAGGTATGTTCTGTGCTGAAGTTCCTCCAGACTTTTGCCCTTTTTTCGGCTTTGATACAGCAACTGAAGCAGGCCTGTTGCTAGGAAGTCGTAGTTTTTGCCCAATATATACAATGGCGTTTCGATTCAGATTATTGACACTGATTAGCTTTTTTAAAGAAAGCCCATGTCTTCTGGCGATCTGACCAGCTGTATCACCTCGTCTGACTGTGTAATATTGACTCCTTTTCTGATGTCGTTTTAGAATCGAGCTGGGGATTGTACTGGCAATCTGACGTGTGGATTTATTGAGAGGTAATCTTAACTTGAATCCATTTGGAACATATTTTTCACCTTGCCAGATTGGTGGACGAAGTGAAGGATTATATTCTTTCAGAGTAGCTTTGCTAACATGTAAATATTTACTGAGATCATCTATTGAGGCATACCCTTTTAACTCTATGGTAACGGTCCTTCGCGGTGAATGCTTTTTTATGCTTGGTGATTTTTCTAATTTGCGAGCGACATTCCGTGCTGCAAGAAACTCAGAATAAAAGTTTCGGGAGGCAAACTTGAAATAGCCCTGGCGGTAATTCTTGAATATACGTTCATAGTTGCCTTCTTTTTTCACAGCCCGCATCATGCCGGCATGGCCGTAATTATACGCAGTAATAGCCAGGGGCCACGAGTGTAGATTGGCAAAATTACTTTTGAGATATTGAGCAGCAGCATGCGTTGCAATAAACGGATCACGTCGTTGATCAATAATATAGTTGATTGTCATAAAATTTTTACCGGTGGAACGCGTAAATTGCCACATTCCAGCAGCGCCAAATTTACTATAAGCCTTGATATTAAACGATGACTCTACATGGGGTAGATAAGCAAGGTCCTCAGGTAGATTATAGGACTTAAATATCCTCTTCATTTCATCTATGTACCCACCTGAGCGGATTACCCCTTCAATGAATCGTTCTTTCAGACCTCGTTGGGTTCTGAGATTAAGTGATGCTTTTTTAAATTTAGTTCTGATATTAGGTTGAGAAAACAGTGAATGGACTTTTTTTTCAGTGACCGTCACTGGTTTTCTGCCAGTGGCTAATTTCTTGAGAATAATGGCATATTTTTTCTTTACTGCTTTGAGATGCTTAGTATTTAATCGACGAGCGCCTGGCAGGGTTCTGTCCAGGAGCGGAATAGTATCGTATATGATGCTGAGATCATTTTTATCGTGTAATACTGAGGTGTTAACAGGAAATTCAGCATAAATTCTTTCCCAGAAGGTGACATTGTCTATAATGGCTTTAAATTCGGGAAAATAGTTTTTCTGCGGCCCACCAAAAACATTTAAGGGAAAGAGAAAAAAAACAATGATACTACAGAAAGTAAGTAAGAAATTTCTATGATTTTGATAAAAAGATAACATGTAACAGCTTGATGTTGTAACTACTTATGGTAAATAACTTTTTTTTATACTTTACATATAAAACTGCTCGCACTTTTTATTTAAGCACAAGGAGATGAAGATGTACACTCCAATCTTAGCTGCACTCGCTTTTATTCTCTCAACGGATGGTAAAGAGACCCTGCTCATTCACCGAAACAAAAGAGAGGATGATCAGCATTTTGGAAAATATAATGGTCTTGGTGGAAAAATGGAGCCAGACGAGGACACGATATCCTGTATTAAGCGTGAGATTCTGGAAGAGGCAGGGATTACCGTGACGAATATCAAATTGCGAGGAACGATAAACTGGCCGGGGTTTGGTGGGGAAGGGGAAGACTGGTTTGGTTTTATTTTCCTGGTCACTGAGTTTCAGGGCGAGGTTTTTCATTCAAATCACGAAGGTGATTTACTCTGGAGAAGAATTGAGGATATTTATACCTTGCCAATGTGGGAAGGGGATAAATATTTTCTGCCTTTGGTATTTGATAATGATCCACGGATCTTTCACGGTTGTATGCCCTATGGGGATGGAAAACCTTTAAAATGGTCTTATTGCAGAATCTAATAGATGTAGTCCGTTGTCACCTATGTGTCTGAAATTAATGAAAATATATATTTGTCGAAGATTGGTACAGTTATCAATAGGCACCTCGCTTAGATGTTGCAGAGAACTTCATGCGTGGTATATTCCGGGATTGAGAGGAGTATAATTTATCGTACAGCGAACGAAAATGCGCGTTTTAGCCAAGTTGGGTGATCTGACATGTTAGATATCGCCCACAATCTATGGAATAGGCGCATTTCGGACCATAGAATAAAAAAAGAGGTATATATGTCCCAAAATACAGAGTTTGACCGACTGGAAAAATTTGTATCCAAGCTGTTAAATCAATACGACAAGCTTCGCGAGAAAAACACTGAATTACAAACCTTGCTGCACCAAAGAGAAGAAGAAATCCACGAATTGAAGGAAGAAGTAAATACAGCCGACAGTGAGCGGGGTGACATCTCTAATCGGGTCAAAGGATTGATTGAACAGATCGAAGATTGGGAGTCTGCTATGGAAGATTCCAAAGAGTCCATAAAGATGAAAAAAGCAGTTGTGGAATCACAGGATGCTGATGAAGAAAATGACCAGACAGAAGATGAAACCACTGAAGAAAAGGAGAGTAATCTCCAGCAGAATTTGTTCAAGGTAGATCCTCGTCGTGAGGATAACATAGGTAGCTAAATATAGGTTAATTATTATATTGAAGACTGAGGGTTAACAATACACAAACATGTCAGATCAGGAACGGCTTGTTAGCTTTACATTACTTGGTCAGGAGTTTTCTTTCTATACCGGTGCCTCGGAAGAGGAAATGGAAGAGATTCTGAATCTTGTGAGGAAGCTTGTGGATGACAGTGTGAGTAGCACCCAGAGTGGCACGATACCTGTTGGAAAAACAGCCATAATGGCATGTTTGAACATTGCTTCACGATATCTCATGTTAGAACGTGAATTCGAAAAATATAAAAAAGTGCATGAGATGAAAGCGGGGAGTCTAGTAGATAAAATTGATGCTTGCTTGCTCTCTCAAAAAAGGGATGATGGTATATAAAACACTTTTGTTTGATGCAATATCTGCTATAATGCTCTCATAAGGAAAGGAGTTTTCATTTTAATTAACGAATTTGTCGTAATTTCAAATTCTTGGCGTGAATCGAGAAACGCTTGTCTCGATTCAAATTGAATTTTATATATTTCCCTGCGCTGTTGGTGATCTTTAGAGTTCGTTGAGCCAACTCTCTTAACTAGGGTAGCGCCGCTGTCATCCGATGGAAAATCGTACGCGATTTACCTGCAGTTGATATGAGCTTGCCCACCTATTTCGATAGGTTTAACTAATCCAAAGACACGGCAGGGTGGGGAATGCCAAAGCTCTACAGAATTCTGATGAAGAATTTCTGTTTTTAATATACCCGATCTCCCATGCTTTCCATTGGTTTTTCAATGGTAGAAAGGGATTTTGGTTTGATAGAAAAAGAAGATTGATTACAGCTGGGGTGCTGTAAGAACACATTGTGAAAAGTGATGCTGGATCCACTTTCTATTTTATCGGCTTAATGTTTATCTATCCAACCTGTTGGGGAGAAGAACAGGATAAGGGGAAGCAGTCAGTGTTTCAAGACATTTGACCTATGAAATACTAACATGATTGCTGGATGTTTGGGCTGGTTTCAGATATAGCTTATGGTTTCCACTCTTGATTGGACTTAAAGGATTGGAATTTTGCAATATCAAAAACAAGATATCGAAAAATACGCTGTTTGATTCGTTACAGATATCCTCAACGTTTAGAACGTGTGATCCGCAGATAATAATTCATTTCGACTATTTGGATGCATGGAGCAAAGTAAAATAGAGACTGGCTCCTGCAATCCTTCCCACTGCCTGGAGCGGCATGTGGCTGGATCCTGGTCAATTCTTTCAATGTTTGTTCTTTAATGCAGGATGGTAATTTTATCCTGCGTCCTTCTCTGTTCTCCCTGATCTGTATTGCAATCGATAGCCAATAGGATTGTATATGGATTTAATATCTTTACCAGCTCTTACACTGGTTGCGGGTTTAGCAATTGGTTTAGCCATCGGATTCTTTTTACGCAAAAAACTGGCTGAAAATCAATTTCAGAATCTAAAAAACCAAGGAAAGCAGATCATTGAAAATGCTATAGTAGAAGCTGAACAACGGAAAAAAGAGGCTCTTTTGCAGAGTAAAGAAGAGGCCTATAAGCTCAAACAACTTGTTGAAAGAGAACTTAAGGCTGACAGGGTTGAATTGAAGGATGAAAAACATCAGCTTACTAAGAAACGCGATTTGATGAAAAAAGAATGGGAGTCTTTTGACAAGAAACGTGCGGAACAGCTCACTTTTGAGAAAAGGTTAAAAAAACGTGAATCAGTAATTGAAGTTAATCTTAAAGAAGCTGAACAATTGGTTGGCAAAAAACGGTATGAACTTGCACGAGTGGCAGGGATAAGTCAGGAAGATGCTAAAAAGATGCTGATGGAATCTCTGGAGAGTGAAGCTCGTCTGGCAGCTGGGAAGAAACTTGTACAGATTGAGAATGAAATGAAGATGGAGGCTGACAGGAAGGGGAAGAACATTCTTGCACTTGCCATCTCTCGGTATGCCGGTGACTATGTTGCCGACAAAACCGTTTCCATGGTGCCTTTGCCGAATGAGGAAATGAAAGGACGCATAATCGGCCGAGAAGGCAGAAATATTAGGGCTATAGAGGCTGCCACTGGTATCGATATCATAATCGATGATACACCTGAAGCAGTCATCTTATCAGGCTTCAATCCTGTGCGTAGGGAAGTAGCCAGGTTGGCACTGTTACAGCTTATTAGTGACGGGAGGATTCATCCCGGACGTATTGAAGAGGTTGTTGAAAAGGTCACCAAAGAGCTTGAAGTGGTTATGCGTGAAGCTGGAGAGCAGGCTACCTTCGATGTTGGTGCACATGGAGTTCATGTTGAGCTTATTAAAATTTTGGGAAGATTGAAATACCGAACCAGCTATGGGCAAAACGTTTTACAACATTCTCTGGAAGTTGCTTTTCTGTGTGGCATTATGGCAGCAGAACTTGGGATAGATGTAAAATCGGCTAAGCGAGCAGGTTTGCTCCATGATATTGGCAAGGCTGTGGATCATGAGGTCGAGGGATCACATGCCATCATTGGACGTGACTTGGCAAAGAAATATGGCGAAACCAATGAGATTGTTTACGCAATCGGTGCTCACCATGAAGATATTCCACCGCAGAGTGTGCTCGACGTATTGGTTCAGTCAGCCGATGCCCTCTCTGGAGCTCGTCCTGGTGCACGAAAGGAGATGCTACAGAGTTATGTGAAGCGCCTCGAGGATCTTGAAGGAATTGCCAATACCTGCGATGGAGTGGAGAAATCCTATGCTATCCAGGCTGGACGAGAGTTACGCATAATCGTTGATTCGAACAAGATCAAAGATAGTGACGCGACAGTTCTAGGCCAGGATGTTGCTCGTAAAATCGAAAGTCAGCTCACCTACCCGGGGCAAATCCGTGTTACAGTTATTCGGGAGACCAGAGCTGTTGAATATGCCAAATAAATATATTTAATAAAAATTTCTGATTACTACTAAAGCTCAGCAATGTGTCTGAGATAGCTATTGGCCTTTTCCTCGGGACACCA
>CAZWVC010000170.1:0-8957 GCA_964637245.1 uncultured Desulfocapsaceae bacterium | reverse complement strand
AGCTAGGATATTAATTGTTACAAATTTTGATGGGATAATAGTTTTTGTTCTCATAACATTATATTATCAGGGCAATTTGCCTTGATAGGTTGATATTGGAGGGGATTTACGGGCAAGTATAAATAATATTTATAACTAAATTTATTATCAATACTAAGTCACAGTGAAAAGTGATGTTAAAGATTTGAGTTCTGCGCATATTGCTCCCTCACTCTACCTAACTACAAACTGCATTAGTTGTATTGGATCTCAATAGAGATGTCAATATAATTGACTTTTAAATCTTCCCATCACTTTCTAAATGGAAACGGATACGTAATCATTGAAATCCCTACATCATCAGAATTTGTTAAATATCTATCTTGATCAATTGTGATGGAAGCTATGGCAACACAACATTTATCAGAATTTCTGGCCTTTTTTTGTTTTAATAATCTATAAAATCAGCTGAATTCGCAGTGTAAGGTACCCAAAATCCCTCCCTCTAGTTATTTAATTTTTTTAGATTGTATTTTTTCATCATATTTCCAGACAGTTATATTGTGCAAAACAAAGTTGGTTTTTTCTTAAATGCGTCTCTGAATATGGGAAAAATGTGGGATGGGGAGTGTATAATTAAAATAAAAGATTCAAATTAGAAATCGAAAATGGGTTGGCAGAAAAAGTTAGAACGAAGAAGTAAAACGTGTTGGGAGGAGAATGCTATGTATTCTGCTATCGGACAAGCAATAGTTGTTTTGTGGCACATCCCTGTAATTCTTTTCATCCTGGTTCCCCTGGCTATGCTGGTTTGTTGTTCATTTGTGCTGTTGTACAAAGATGTGCTGAACCAACTCCAGAAAGGTTTTTTTGTGAGCAGGAATAAAGAGGAGAAACCAGTAATCATAGATCTTATTACCAGAAAAGCGGTTTAGTCTTTGGGAAAAACTTGTTTAGCCCACAACAAATTTGCCGGATACAGACTGGCCAAAGATATGTTGGTTAGCTTTGAAAGTTTGAAATGAGAGGTGGATGATGGAAATTACAACTGTATTAGAGATATATCTTTGGTTGCTGCATGAGGCTAGTTGGTTAGCATTCCCTATGGTGGTAATGGTAATGTGGCTGTTTGTTCTGGTTTTATCTAAATTGAGCACACATTCTTTAGCAGTAACAGAAAGCTATCTTGCTGCAACTCCAGAAAAAAGTGCAGCAGAAAGTGTGAAGGCACGCAAAGATATACGACTCCAGACAAAGCCAACAATTCATGCAGAGTTGAGCGATGGTAAGCGTACTTCCCTGGGGGTAGTAACGAATATATCAAAAGATGGGATGTGCATACGGGGAGTATCCAGGTCGTTATCCGCATCGCACTCACAGCTTCTTGTACATGTGAGCGATGCAAATAAGCAATTCTGGGTGCTAGCAACACCACGTTGGACACAGGAAGACTTTGGTGAGACCCAGATTATCGGTCTATCCATATCTCCATCGACTTCGGAGTGGCCACAGTTGGTCACCTCGCATTAGATCGTGAGAATAATGGACCAACTGTCTGGTTCTGTTCTGGGGGTAACACCCAAAGATTGTGGCTTTCACTCATAGTGTAGTAGCGTTTATAGCACATTGAAGAGCAAAGTAGTGATTGTTTTAAGATATAACTTAGCCAGGAAAAGTAATTCCCGGCTAAGTCATTTGTTCATTCAAGCAGCTCGCCCATCACCGTTGAGTAAAACTCTCCCGCAAGATTGTGCGTCGTAAAAGATCTTCTAGAACCGCAAATTTTCTACCTGGTGATCAAGTTTAGCTTTGCCAGTTATGCGACGCAATGTCTCATCGACCACATCAACATCATTGTCAAAAGAACCATGAGCTGAATCAATTACGGCAAGGTTAACAGGATCATCACCTGTGTATTTTCTTGCAGTAATGATATGTTCCTGTTCAATAATGCGAAGATTGTCACTTTGCGGCATGAAGAATTCCTGCCACTTCTTCAGATGGCTTACTGTTTTCTTATTCCAGTTTCCAATATTCTTTTCTGGATCAAATATATCAGCCATACCCAGAAGTGGAGTCTTATGACTTTCCTCAAGTGCCCTGGAAACAAGATAGAGCAGCGATTTACGGTATGGTCCAACCGTATCATCTATCTCCCGCTGCGACGATAGGGAATGAATAATAATATCATCAGGGTTAAGAGTACCTTTCTGTGCAGCCTTGATATAATGGCGGTTAGCAAAATTAACGGAGCATGCTGGCGCATAGAGGGTTAAAGAGCTCGCTTTGAGATTATGTCTGGTAAGATCATCGAGCATATGGCCCAGCAGGATGGATCCAGCAGAATGGCCTACCAAGTGAATCTTAAGCTCAGGGAAATCACTTTTAAGTTTTGCAAGACCAGCAGCAAGCAAAAAGGCACCACGATCATGATCGCCACTCTTCGCTGCCTCATCTGCATTCTGCTTCATCTGCGACCATATCGCTTTTACGCCCAGATTCTCGCAGGCCAGTTCCAAGGTGCGATCAAGTACATCCAACGCTTTTCTTTTGGCATCTTCGATCAAATCCTCAAGTCCTTCGGCCCGATGAAATATTCGCGCAGTTGAATCTTCAAGGATATTTAACAAACTGTCAAGAAATCCGGTTTTCCAGGTAAAGAAAAGTGGATACACTCCATTTGCTTTAAAATAGGGAGCCATTGTCTGAATACGCTGAATCGAACTCTCTTCATCGTTAAGGCCACCATGGGCATAAATGGCAATGGATGGTGAATCACTCGTTGAGATGAATTCCGATGGTTTGACATAGGCAATATCGTTTACTGTTGTAGAGGCGTTTTCATTAGCTATCAGGCGGTTTATCACCCTGCCGTCATTTCCCATGACAATAGAGTGTTCATAGGCTGCGGAGACATCCCAGCGTTTTACTGCCTGATCCTGATAATCATGTTCACCCTTGGCTCGCGCAACTGTTGCCAACCTGGCAAAATTACCCTTGGGCATAGCAGCACTCGGGGCAATGAAATGAGATGGCATTCTTTCAAGCTGAGGCACACCAAGAACACAGACCCAGGCATCTGAACCATTGGCCAGCCAGTCATCGTAGCTGATAACTGCAAATCCCATAGCACCCCAATACTCACCCCAGGAATTTTGGATAACAAAGCCTTTTTCATTATAACCGACCAGGGCAAAAGCATGGCCACCGGTTTGTTTAATATTCTCATACCATTTGATTACAGGAAGGTTTTCATGGGACATGCTTGTACTCACATTATCGAGATTCCAGCCCTCATGGACTCTGGCCGAAACATACACTGCACCAACATCCTGTAAAGCTGCCTGCATGTCGGAGATAGAATCTTTGGTTATCCGATAATAGACACCCATGGGCCGTTTCGCTGCATCTTTATCCCAGCCTTCTTCTGGTTCTAGAAACTTAACCTTGCCATTGTCATCACGATAGCGCCATAACTCATCACTACACACGCCGTGACGATGCCAGGCTTTCACTGCCCCACGGCAGCTTGATCCTTCATAATCTTCTCCTGGCCACTCATCATAAAACCTTGCCAGATGATACAGCATTCGGGTGCTCACCTTTTGTGGGGGGGTAAAGCCCATGGTGCTGCCACCCTCCCCCAAGGTTCGTTCAATCTTACGGCGCCAGAACAAATAGTTAATCATGGCAGCCAGCCCAAAACCTGTGCAGGCTCCTTCACGGCCTTGATCTAAAACCATATGATCTTCGGCATATTGGGAAAAAAACTCTTCAACAATTTTGTCAGGTGGGAACACTGGCTCTAATGACGTTAGTGGCGGCATGTACTGCCTGTCACGTAAATCAATTCGATCAGGTCGTGCATCAAGTTTATAATTTTTGATATAATCCATTGCCGTACCTCCTTCATATTGACTTTTACTGTGATATTTCGGAAAATCGTGAAATTATATAGCTCCTGTCTAAAAGATTAAAGAACCGAAACTAGGTAATGTACTGCCAATAATTACTCCAGCCGTGTCTATTCACGAACTGGATTTAAAAAGGACTGAAAAGGACAGAAAGAAACTACAAAAAACGTTAGGATTGCTTAAGTTTATCCTAATCAGATTAGTGGATCAAGGTATACCTTGAAAAAATAGGTCAACATTCTCCTAATGCAAGCAAATGCTTTGGTGCAATTTCCTTGCAATTCAATTAATCTTTGAATTTATCACGTTTTTTTGCTAACCAGAAAATACACATTTGACTCATCCTCATGGACTTTACTTGAAGGGAACCCATGATCACTGCAGAAAATATAATGAATACCACCTTTCATTCTCTTCTTCCCCAGACAACCATCGCGGAAGCAGCTAAGCGATTCAAGGAGGCATCCCAAAAAGAAGGTCGTCGAGTATTTGGCATGATGGTTATAGATGAGGATAACCATCTTGTTGGAATCCTCTCAATGTATGATATACTCCTTTTCTTTCAACCAAAACATACCCACATATGGGGGGAAATGAGTGATATCGACATTTCCGGTTTGCTAGAGAATATTTGCAGTAAGAGCGGGGAAATTCGCGTTGGTGATATCATGTCTACTGATATTATCACTGTTAAAAAAGATACCCATCTCTTTGCCATCCTGGAAATTATGAATAAACAGCATATCAGGAGAATCCCCGTAATTGAGGGAGAGCAGGTACTTGGAATAGTCTATATATCAGATCTTTTCTTTCATCTTGTGGACAAAATGATATGAGCAGTCACCCCTTTTTGGTAAAGGATTACTCGATAACTGGGTATTTCAAATGGTAATAACTATCCCAAAAGACAGTGAAAAACGCAACCCTTTATTCAGCAAGCTTTCGATTGGCGATACTATGCGCCACCAGGTTATCTCTCTACCCGGATCACATAATATTGCCGCTGCTCTCCGAACCTTCCTGAAATACAAAATTGACGCGGTGCTTATAGAGGATGACCATGGCCTGCCTGCAGGTGTAGTTACCAAAACAGAGATTACCGGCGCATATTATGCAGCAATGCCGTTGGAGACACCTCTGGCTGATATCATGGGTTCTCCGGTGATTCATTGCTCAGCTGATGATACGCTTGAATCCGCCTTGATGACAATGCAGAATGCCGCAATCCATCGTGTTTTTGTTACCGATGATACTGGTAGAGCAAGAGGGACACTTAGCTACCCAGATATAGTAGGGACACTCTATAAATTCTGCTGTGACTGCGAATACAGCCTGAGAAATAAAATGACAGCAGATAGCAAAGCAAAGCTACGCTATTCCGTCAGGGAAGTGATGCGTCGGGATGTAATAACCGCAGTTAAAGAGGAGACAATTATGGAGGTTATTGAAAAAATTTCTTCCTATCATCTTGGTGCTCTGCTGATAGTCGATTCTCAACAGAAACCTGTAGGAGTCATATCCAAAACCGATCTTACTCTGGCTTATGGCAGAAATATCGGGGTTGAAAACAGTGCTGATACAATTATGCAAAGCCCTGTGCAGCTTTGCGATAGCGAACTTCCTTTGGAGGAAGGCATCCGTAAAATGGTATTAGCTGAAATTAGTCGACTTTTTGTCTATTCGGAAAATGAGAATGTGGTGACCGGAGTCTTGAGTCTTTCAGATGCTGCCCGTATTCGCTCAGGATCCTGTCAGGCTTGTTCAAGCAGTCGTATCAAAGTAAAAGAATAGCTTCGGGAAATTCCCCTAATTTGTCCTTACTCTAACCTGAATATTTCTTGAGTTGAGGTAGTCTGCTAGTCAAGGAGTTGTATGAAATTCGACTTTTATTTTTCTAAGCTACTACCCATATTTACTTTTCAGTAAGTTTTTCATGAAATAATCAGGCTAACAGTCTTCCTTTTACACTATCTAGACTATATTGCAGCAGGGAGCGAATAAAGAACAGAGGTATCAGCAGTTCCAGGCATTCCTCCACCGTTCTGGCCAAGGTCTTGGTTTCCTCAAACATCGGCAGCAGAAAATTATATATGTCTGAGTTGCCATCTAGAAGTTTACTGATGACCACACAACCAACTGCACAGGCGGTAGATACAGCCCAGGGTCTTTTTGCTAAAAAAGCTTTCTTATAATCAGGCAAGATCCTGCGGAGAAAGGTGACTGCGTAGATAATGAGACCGATAACAAATATTGTGACAATGGTTTTTTCCACAAGTGGAACTTCAGGAGAGATAAAAAATCTGCTCTTGAACATTCCCATGGTGGTAAATTTGGCATGAAAGTCAAGTTCCCTTAATCCCAGAAGGAGAATAAAGAAGCCTGGCGCAAAACTGGTGCGTATTATCCCCTTAAGATTGAAGTAGAAAATAAATAAACAAAAAAGCAGGTATCCAACTGCTGAAAGGGCCTCAACAGGACCATTTTCCCGTACGATCTCATAGGGTAATTTCCCAGGAAGAAGAATAATGGCAACAACAAGAAGTAGATAAAAAATAATTATTTTACAAAACGGCTTAAGGTTTTCCGTCTCACTAACATTCATCATAGGAGTTTATACGTAGGTGTAGTGGAATTATCTTGCAAATGTATACATTTCTTTTTTATATTTTATCTGGATACAGGCGCTTTATGTCACCAGGGGTATTACAGTTTTCCAAAGCCCTGGCAAATTTTTCCGGTAATTTTGGTGTGTAAATCTTCTGATTGTCGCTAATTGATCTTAGACGAAGTTCTCCTGAGTCCAGAAGTGCTTCAAATAAGTGTCTGCATTGCCTATCGTACAAGGCAAAAAGAGGCTCCAGTCTACCAGAAACAGGGTGAATCGGCACAATCCCCCATCTCCCCGGTTTTCTCTTACTTAACAGCCATTTAATTGCACTCCTTTCAATCTGCGGCATATCACATGCACAAAAAAGCCAGGATACACCTGGATGCCACCGCATGGTTGCAAGTATACCCGCCAGTGGACCATCTGCATTGGCAATATCGTTAATCCGGGTCATGTGACGAAGTGATGCAGGAACCTCTCCCCTTCCGGAAAGTACAACCTCATCTGTTATTTTCGCCAATTTGGCCGTCTGTTTTTCCACCCAGGTAATCCCACCATTATCCATGAGAAGATGCTTTGGCCTTCCCATCCTTGAACTTTTTCCACCAATTAGAATACAGCCCCAAAGAGGCTTTGCTGCCTGGATCCAGTCCAAGTATTCCATAATGGAGGTAAGTAAGGAGGAAAACTCACTGTTGCTATTATAATGAAAAAGGAGCAGGTTCTGCTCGGCACACTGCTCATCAAGGCAAATTGTGGGAACGCCAGGATTAGACTGAGAATCAACAATAATCAGATCATAATAATCTGCATACCGGTTTAATTTTATTCTGAGAGCACTTTGAAAATCTCCATCCTCCATCTTTTGCTTATCCTGGAATAGAGATTTTGATAGAGTAATAACATCTGCGAAAAGGTGATAATCATCATCTCTACCTGGAGAGAGTTGTATTACCAAACTGGCAATCCCTGCTATATTTAAATTTGGAAGTACTTTTTCGATAAGATTTTTTCGTCGCGGAGAGTCTCCCCCTATGACCCCAAGAACAGGAAGTTGGTGAAAGTGAGAAGTTGAGTAATCGTTGGTCATTTTGCCAGGCTATACCATTAACTTTTTATTACTTTTGGGCAATATCCCAGCTTGCCTGCCATAATCGAGAAAACGGTTAACTGCCTGAAGTCCTTCATCTCCAAGATTCAATGAAAAATCGTTAACATACAGCTTGATGTGTTCTTGCACGACGCTCTCATCCAATTCCTGGGAATATTTCCGGATATAGGACAAGCTCTGTTGGGGATGAGTATAGGCATACTCCAGGCTCTGCTTAATTGCCAAATCAATTTCTTCAATTACCTTTTGACCAAGCTCTCTTTTTGCTGCAATACAGCCAAGCGGTATGGGTAGACCTGAGGTTTGTTCCCACCACTCACCTAAATCCTGCAGGCAAACCAAACCCTGTTCAGCATAGGTAAATCTGCTTTCATGAATTATTACACCGGCATCAACCACACCACTGGCAACACTTGCCATAATCTGCTCAAAGCGCATCTCCACTAGATTGTGATATTGTGGTGCATACATCTTAAAAAGCATGGCAGCTGTGGTGTATTTACCAGGAATTGCTATGTTCAGGGCAGTACCACTGGTCAAATCAATTTCTTTGGCAGCAACCAATAGCGGTCCACAACCTCTGCCTAAGGCACTGCCTGATTGTAATATACAGTATTCATCAAGAACATGACCGAGAGCATGAAAGGAAAGTTTAGTGATATCAAGTTTACCTTCAATTGCCCAGTTATTCAGGGTTTCCACATCTTCAAGAAAGGGATCTTGGACACGAATACCGGTGTCGACAAAGCTATGCACGAGGGCATGAAAGATAAAGGTATCATTGGGACAGGGAGAAAAACCCAAACTAACTGTATTCATTATATCATCCTAATTGTTCTACAAGAAAAGCCACAGTCTTTCCGCATTTTTCGACAGCTTCTGTGAGTTTCCATTTTCCCGGATCACGGTTATCAACCATATTAGAGATGCATCTGATCTGCAATAAAGGTAGAGAATATTCTTCACAAACTCTGGCAAGGGCTGCACCTTCCATGTTTTCACATATTGCCTGATGTTTGCGCTGCATAATGGCTCCACGCTCCCGTGTTCCACTAACACAGCTCACAGTTACAAAGTCTCCACTAACGTATTTGATCTGCCCCCTTTGCAGTTCTTTCTCTGCAGCTTTTCGCACTTCCGGGTCAAGCTGAAACTTCGTTTGCACGAGGTTTTCGGGTAAATCATCAATTCTCCTGGGAAAGCAGATACCCAAATCACCGAAATATTCTGTTTTCGCTACGCAGATATCGAGAAGACTCGGGGTGCCTTGTTTTTCACTAAGATAAGCACCAGCAACTCCAAAGTTGACAACCATGGAAATATCGCTACTCTTTTGCTCTAGATA
>CAZWVC010000169.1:0-8967 GCA_964637245.1 uncultured Desulfocapsaceae bacterium | reverse complement strand
AACTGGTAATGAAGCCAAGCTAGAAGTTACTTCAGAATGTACTTTTCCCCATTCTTTCATTGGCTTTGAGGGACATTTTCCGGGAAATCCAATTCTTCCTGCTATTGTCCAATTAGCTCTAATCCGTTGCCTTGCAGAAAAAGCCTTTGAAACTGACCTGATTCCTCTGCACTACAAACGAACGAAATTTAAGAACATGATTAGGCCGAACCAAAAGCTTCTCCTTTCATTGATGACAACCTCACAAACAAATAGAATCACAGGTAAATTCACCATTCAAACACCTGACTCAGTTGCTGTCTCCAGCGGTGCATTCTGCTTTATTAAACTGTATGGAGAAGATTCAGTAAAAAGCTAAACTTTCCTTATCAACTATACTCAACACTCTGAAATCCCTTCAATGCGGAAAGCTGAATGGCTGAATTCTATGTTATCGTTAAAACCATATTAAATCTTCTATAATTATTTATCCTACCCGGATATTTCATGAACAATTTAATGATCACAGATAAACATTTTATTTCAACACATTACGAGCATTACACGGACAATTTCTGGCAATACAAAGTGTGCTGTCCACTATTGCCAGCATTTTTCACCCTTTCAGAATCGTGAAATATCCGGGCTGGTAAACATATAACCCAAATCTTATTAGAACGTCTGAGGTCTTTTGATATTGATTTCGATACCAGCTTGACATATTGTCAAATCTAAGGTACTTTTTTGTGTTTTGAATTCTTACATTATTTTATTTTTGCCTTTTTACCTGGGAACACTAAGGAAACTGGGATAAATGTGTTTAAAATTACACGATAATTTTCTCATTGAAGTGAAATAGAAAACCATGTTTGAAAACCTGACAGACCGGCTGGAAGGCGTTTTTAAGAAACTTCGTGGCCATGGCATCCTCACCGAAGACAACATCAACGAGGCAATGCGTGAAGTGCGTATGGCCTTGCTTGAAGCTGATGTGAATTTCACAGTTGCCAAAGATTTCGTTGCTGCAGTCACGGCAAAAGCCATTGGGAGGGAAGTTTCTCAAAAACTTTCACCAGGTCAACAGGTCATCAAAATAGTTCATGAAGAACTGGTTTCGTTGTTGGGCGGAACTACTGAGCAAATTCGACTTGATGGCAAACAGCCTGTAATCATTATGATGGCAGGTCTTCAGGGCTCTGGTAAAACAACAACATCGGGTAAATTAGCCAGAATGATGAAGGATAAAGGCCGTAAACCGTATCTGGTGCCCGCAGATGTATATCGACCTGCTGCAATTGAACAGCTCCAGGTTCTTGGTGAAAAACTAGACATCCCGGTTCATCCTTCTACTACCGAAATGAAACCAACGGCTATCTGCAATCAGGCCGTCGTTGAAGCGAAAAACTTAGGATATGACACACTAATTATTGATACGGCTGGTCGTCTTCATGTCGATGAAGCAATGATGGCGGAACTGAAAGATGTTCAGGCTTCAATTGAGCCGTCCGAAGTATTGTTTGTCGCTGACTCGATGACTGGTCAAGATGCCGTTACCGTCGCCGATAAATTCAATCAAGACCTCGAAATTTCAGGTGTTATATTAACTAAAATGGAAGGTGATGCCAGAGGTGGTGCGGCACTTTCTATTAAAAATGTTACTGGTAAACCAATTAAGTTTGTTGGTGTCGGTGAAACCTTAGACGCTTTAGAGGTATTCCATCCAGACCGGGTAGCTTCACGTATTCTTGGCATGGGGGATGTGCTTACTCTTATTGAGAAGGCAGAAGCCGTCGTTGACAAGAAAAAAGCAGATACATTAGCCAAAAAACTAAAGAAAAGCCAGTTTACCCTTGAAGATTTTCTTGATCAGATTCAGCAGATCAAAAAGATGGGATCACTTGAGCAAATAATGGGTATGATTCCTGGGATTAATAAGCTAAAACAGCTCAAGGATGCACCAAAACCAGATGAAAAAGAATTGGGCAAAACTGAGGCTATTATCCGCTCAATGACCATGAAAGAGCGGCGTGATCACCGTATAATTAATGCCAGCAGAAGACAACGTATAGCTGCAGGATCTGGCACGGCAGTGGCTGATGTAAATAGGGTCTTGAAAAGCTATACAGCTATGCTGAAGATGATGAAAAAAATGCGAGGCAAACCTGGATTTGCAACCGGGAAGAAACGAAGAAAGATGCCGAAAGGCTTAAGAAGATAAATATTTCATTTAGAAAATCATTTAGAATTCATGGGAATATCCCATTAATACAACCGGAGGAATAACCTGGAATGGCAGTTCGTATTCGTTTAACCAGACTTGGCCGAAAGAAAAAACCTTTTTACCGTATAATCGTTGCTGATAGCGAAAGCAAACGTGATGGTAAATTCCTTGATATCCTTGGAACTTATGACCCTCTGCAGGATCCTGTTTCTATTAAAATTGATAATGAAAAGCTGCAGGACTGGATTGGCAGGGGAGCTCTACCTACTACCACAGTAAAGAGCCTTATTAAAAAAGCTGTAGCTGCTGAATAGAGTTATTTATGGAAGATCTGGTGGCCTATATAGCCAAATCACTTGTTGATAGTCCCAATGAAGTAAAAACTTCAATGAATGAAGAAGATGACACTTTCATCATCGAGCTGACCGTTGCCCAGGAAGATTTGGGAAAGGTGATCGGCAAACAAGGGAGAACAGCCCGGGCCATGCGTACATTGCTTTCTGCTGCTGCTGAAAAGGATAACAAAAAATCACGACTGGATATTCTTGAATAGATAACATTAGAATCTATGACTGATGATTTTGTATTCCCTCATGAAGAGTTTATTCTGGTGGGAAAGGTTGTAAAACCTCATGGACTAGGTGGCGAGGTTAAAATTTTCGCCTATTCAGATGATGTGGAAACGCTGCAGCACTATGCAACATTTATACTCGTTGATAAACAGGGGCAGTTATCACCCTCATTGCATGTGGAAAAAGCACGTATTCAGGGAAAAACCGTCGTATTAAAGCTCAGGTCCATTAACGACAGAAACAGCGCAGAAGCTCTTCAAGGAATGGGTGTTCTGGTTGCTAAGGAAAATCTGCTGGAGGTTGATGAAGGAGAATATTACTGGTTTCAATTATATGATCTACCAGTCTTTACTGAAGATGGTGTCGAGTTGGGGACCATAACTTCAGTTTTCTCCAACGGAGCACAGGATATTATGGTAGTACAGCGGGGAAAGGATGAGTTTCTTATTCCTGTCCTTGAATCTATCATCAAGGAACAAACCGAGAAGAAGGTAGTCATCTCACCTCCACCTGGTCTCCTTGAAATAAATACCAGAGCTGGTGAATAGAGGGATTTTTCCCACATGGTTTTTGACATACTTACTATTTTTCCTGGCCTGTTTGATTCACCGCTCAATGAAGGCATTATAAAAAGGGCAAAGGAAAAAGGCAGTATAACTGTAAATCTCACCAATATTCGTGATTTTGCTGTTGATAAGCATGCAATGACGGATGATCGCCCCTTCGGTGGAGGTGAGGGTATGGTTATGAAGGCTGAACCGCTTGCTGCGGCCATAAAAAGCATTAAACACGAAGAGGGAAAGACACGAATCATCCTTCTCTCGCCTCAGGGGGAACAGTTTACCCAGAGAAAGGCGGCTGAGCTGGCGAGTGAATCGCACCTAATGCTTATTTGTGGTAGATATGAAGGAGTCGATGAGAGGTTTAACGAAGAATATGTAACGGATGAAATCTCTATTGGCGATTATATTTTAACCGGTGGTGAATTGGCAGCCATGGTAGTTGTCGACTCAATTACTCGACTGCTGCCGGGTGTTCTTGGATGCACTGCTTCAATGGAGAATGATACCTTCAGTAGGAATCTTCTCAAGCACCCTCAGTACACCAGACCTAGAGATTACGAAGGTAAACGGGTTCCAGATATACTACTCTCTGGAGACCATAAAAAAATTGAAGATTATCGTTTTATCGCCTCAGTTAAGCGAACGCTGACACGCAGGCCAGAGCTCGTTGCCAGGGAAACATTTACGCAGAAGGAATTGAAACTTCTGCAGGATCATGGACTGTTAAATGAGGTTAAAAACGTGCAAAAAGGTCAAGGAAATTGAGTCAGGGGCAAGGAAAGCGATTCGTCAGCATAGCCCTTGTACACCACCCTGTGTTAGGGAAAAAAGGTGAGGTGATTGGTTCTGCGATAACTAATCTTGATATCCATGACATTGCGAGAACAGCAAGAACATACGGGATTGATCGATACTATATCATCACCCCATATGCAGATCAGCAGGAACTGGTAAAGGAAATAATTGCTCACTGGCAGAAGGGCCATGGATCAACCTACAATCCTGCACGAAAAGAGGCATTTAATCTCGTTAGATTGGCAAAAACACTTGAGGAAGTATCTGACCTAATCACGGTAAAACAGTTACAACCGCCAATGTTGGTTACCACAAGTGCAAATTTTCAGGAGAAGAGCGTGCCATTTATTGATGCACGTCAACGTATTGATACCGGTGAGCCAACTTTGCTTGTTTTTGGCACTGCCCATGGTCTTGCTCCTGAGATTAATGATAGAGCGGATTACACCTTGCCTGCCATAATAGGCCGAATGGATTATAACCATCTTTCCGTTCGCGCGGCTGTTGCAATTATTTGCGACAGACTGCTGGGTGATTGGAATTAATAATTTATGTGAATAAACCCTTAAAGTACAACCAAAAAAAAGCTATGAGTGCAATAATTGATAAAATTGAGCAAGAGCAGATGCGTCAAGATCACCCGGATTTTCGTCCAGGTGATTCCGTCAAGGTATATATCCGTATCATTGAGGGAAGCAAAGAACGTGTCCAGATTTTTCAGGGAGTCGTAATTCGCCGAAAACGCGGCACAATGAATGCTTCCTATACCGTGCGGAAAATATCCCATGGTGTTGGTGTTGAAAAAACATTTGCATTGCACAACCCTCGTATAGAAAAAATCGAGGTTGTCTCCCGTGGTCGAGTGCGAAGATCAAGACTTTTCTATCTCCGCAGCAGAAGAGGCAAAGCAGCCAGAATTCGCGAGCGCGGAATTCGCTAATTATAACATACTTTTCAGAGGGTTATCCACGATTGTTATGCAATGAGATAGCCCTCTAAAATTCTACAGCCAAACGGTGTGGCGACACTGCCAAACATATTCTCAGCCAAAAACGACAATTTCCATTTTGAAAGAGAATTGCGCTTACGGGGATATGGTTGTATCGCAGGTACTGATGAAGTGGGCAGAGGTCCACTTGCCGGACCGGTAGTGGCTGCCTGTGTCTCTTTGCCACCCACTTGTGATCCTTCACCCTTTCTTGATTCCAAGAAAACCAGCGTCAACCAGCGAAATCATTTATCACAAATTCTTTGCAACAATGGTGCAGCCATTGGTATTGGCGTAGTTTCCCACCAAAGGATAGATGCTATAAATATTTTACAGGCTTCTCTTCTTGCGATGAAACTTTCAGTATATAACCATGCAGCTATCGATAAATTTCCTGATTTTTTGTTGGTAGATGGCAATTTTGAGGTTCCACTTGAGCTGCAACAGCAGGCTTTAATCAAAGGTGAAAGTAAGAGTGCTTCCATCGCTGCAGCCTCAATTATTGCTAAGCTTAAACGCGACGACATAATGGCAACCTTACATCGTAAATACCCCCAATATGGTTTTGTTTCTAACAAAGGTTATCCCACACAAGCGCATAGAGAGGCTATAGAAAAATATGGACCCTGTGGGGTTCATCGTAGAACCTTTAAAGGAGTACGCGAATTTGTCATTTAAACGAATAAAGACTGGTCAGTCTGGGGAAGATCTAGCTGCAAAATATTTACGTAATAAAGGCTATAAAATAATCCAGCGCAATTATCGTACTAAAAGTGGTGAAATTGATCTTATTGCCAAATATAAAAATGTTCTCATATTTACAGAGGTGAAAACACGAAAAAGTAACTTTCTTGAAACACCGCTGGCTGCTGTAACTAATAAAAAAATGATCCAGATTAGTAAAGTAGCCCAAGAGTATTTATGCAAAGAAAATAAATTTGACTGTGAAGCTAGATTTGACGTAATTTCAATTAGCTTTATCAGACCTGGAGGTCCCAACATAGAACATATAGAAAACGCCTTTGACCTCTGCTACGGCAATTTATAATATTTTTGATTGGAGTTTAACACCAGCAAGATGAAACGTATAGGCATTACAATGGGGTGCCCTGTTGGAATTGGTCCTGAAATTATCTTGAACTATTTCAACTCGCTTAGCAATGAAACCAATTTCCTTCCAATAGTCATAGGTGATATTGGTGTGCTGCGTTTTACTGCTTCTCATTATGGTTTCAATATTAAATGCCATCCCTGGTTTCCCGGAGACAGGCTGCCAGTCCAGGGAATTCCTGTATTTAATAATTCCGACCTTAATGCAAAACGGCTTTCCTGGGGAAAAGCAGATAAAGAAACCGGTATGGCTATGGCATCCTATATAGAAGCCGCTGTTCAACTTGAACAAAATAAAGCTATAGACGCCATAACCACTTGCCCAATTTCTAAATATGCCCTCCAACAAGCTGGTTATAACTATCCTGGTCATACCGAAATGTTTGCCACGCTGACCAAAACAGAAAAATTTACTATGATGATGGCTGGAGCCAAGCTCCGAATAACCTTGGTCACCATACATTGCGGCATAAATGAGATTCCCAGGCAACTGAGCACACAGTCAATCATAGAGCAAATACACATAACCCAAAACAGTCTCGCAGATGATTTTGCAATACGCAATCCGAGAATTGCTGTCGCAGGGTTAAACCCACATGCAGGCGAACATGGGCTATTCGGTTCAGAAGAGATGGATATCATCTCTCCTGCCATTCATACTGTTCAACAGGGAGGACTTAACGTCCAAGGCCCCTTTCCTCCTGACACGATCTTCCATAAAGCTGTACGGGGTGAATATGATGCTGTGGTATGCATGTACCATGACCAAGGGTTAATACCATTCAAGCTCATCCATTTTAAAGATGGAGTAAATATCACCCTGGGGCTTCCTCTGATTAGAACTTCAGTCGATCATGGCACGGCTTATGATATTGCAGGGCAGGGAATTGCCAGCAGCGAGAGCCTGGCTGCTGCCGTTGAACTTGCTGCACAGATAGCTATAAATAGAGAAAAAAAGAAGGTAACCTTTTCATAATATAAAGATTGGATATAATAAACACATGATTCCTCAGGAAAAAAAGATATTACCCAAAGGCCAGCTTATTGTTTTTGAGGGTATAGATGGGACGGGCAAATCAACCCAATTACAGTTATTGGCTGATCATCTCATGAGGCAAGGCTACTCAGTTGTGAAGACCAAGGAACCAACAGATGGCGAGTTCGGTAAACAGATTCGGGAACTATATCTCAAGAGGAAAGAGGTAACCAGAGAAGAGGAATTATACCTTTTCCTGCGTGATCGCAAGGATCATGTAGAGAGGTTGCTCAACCCAAGTCTTGCAAAAAACAAGATTGTTCTGTGTGATCGATATTTTCTTTCAACCATTGCATATCAAGGTGCTGCTGGTTTAGCCGTTGAAGAAATAGCACAAAAAAACACTTTCGCCCCTCCACCCGATATTGCCCTATTATTCCAATTAAACCCACAATCCTCAATAGAGCGAATAACGCAAAAAAGAGGAGATTCTCTCAATGATTTTGAACAAGAGGATTCACTGAAAATGGTTGCTAAAATATTTAATTCACTTGAGTTTCCCTATATCAGACATATTAACGCAGATCAGCCCATTGAAACAGTGCATGAGGCTGTCCTCTCTGTGGTCAATGCACACCTGAAGAGTATTACTTAATAACATGATTACAATCAGGCATACCGGTATTTTTCTCTTGCTTACCGCAGCAATCCTCAGTGCAGGGTGCGCTACAGATAAATCAATCTTCGCACCGCCTTCACCACAGGAAGTTGTCGAGGAAACCGCTGATTCCTCCTGCTCATATTTCTACTTCCTGTGGGGAAGTAACGCTGAATATGACGAAAGATATGCAGAAGCTTTAGAGGCTTATGAAAAGGCATCAATCTGTGACCCACGTGCAGACTATATCGCTGAAAAAATACCTGTTTTACTTATTCAACTGGGCCGTTTTGACGAGGCTACAAAATGGCTTGAAAAATATATTACAACTCGTCCTGATAAAACCGTTCAACGATATATGCTGGCACGGTTGAAAATCAAAGATGGTCAATTAGACGAAGCTATTCAGCTCTATCAAGAAGCATTGGATTTAGACCCTGAAAACAATAATGTCCGACTTCGCCTTGGGGCCCTATACAGCAAGACAGGTAATTACCAAGGGGCCGAAACTATTTTTAAGAATATTTTAGATAAGGATGAGAGTTCATATTTTGCTGTCCTTTATCTTGCCAGACTTTACTCCAAGAGAGGCGAACTCGATTTGGCTGAAAGTCAGTATTTACTGGCACTCAATATAAATTGGTCAAAAGAACTCTCCTACGAGATCGCTGAATACTATAATTTACGCAAAGAATTCCAAAAAGCTCAGGATATGTATGGGCAAATATTGGATAGACACGAGAAAGATGAAAGAGCTGCTTTAGGAATAGTGCAAACACACCTTTTTCTCCAGCATGGAGAAGAAGCCCTGCAGGAGTTAACGAGAATTCGTGAATTTACCAATAATCCCCAGAGAATCGATATTGTCAGAAGCCAGATTCTCATAAATATCGGCGAAACAGACAGGGCAAAAGATGTTTTAATGAGTCTACTGGAAGAAAGCCCCCTCTCGCAGGCAAATTATCTGTTGGGTGTCATATTCTACGAAGAACTCAATTTTGAAGAAGCGCTAACAGTGCTGAAAAAAATACCACCGGACGCTCCCGAGTACCGTGAGAGTATGCTGCTGCAAGTGCGTATTCTTGAAGAACAAAGTAGATCAGCT
>CAZWVC010000168.1:0-9067 GCA_964637245.1 uncultured Desulfocapsaceae bacterium | reverse complement strand
TGTAGTTTGCTACCGTGAACCCTCGGTAACGAAGTCCATGGGCCTTTCAGGTTCGCCCGAAGGGTGTATAATGCTGTCAATAGTGGACAGTGCACTTTGTACAGTTAGAGATTACCCTCGCAATACTGGTAATATATCGTAAAATAATTTTCTCTGTTATCATTGAATTATTCATGAATTATCCGGGCTGATAAGTTTAATAATGACAAAAACATTATATTTCCTCATCTTTTTATGTTTTTTAGGGCCTGCATCCAGCCATGGAGCCAGTGAAGCTGAAGAATTAAAATATGCTGCGCAAAAATACTATTGGGGTAAAGAAGTAGAAAAAAATTATTCCCAAGCGCTAGATTTTTATCTCCAGGCGGCTCAGCTAGGTGATACGGAGGCCAAATATATTGCCGGTGGTATGTTTTATAAGGGTATTGGAACTCCTGTTAATCGAAAAAAGGCCTTTGAATTACTCTATGGTGCCGCTTTACAAGGAAACAGTACACCACAGTCACAAAAAATACTTGGGCAGTTCTTTCTTACAGGAAGTACCACACCCAGAAATTATGCCGAGGCAATTAAATGGTATAAACTTGCCGCTGAAAACGGTGATAGAGAATCCCAGAGTGAACTTGCTTTTCTCTACTTTACTGGAAAAGGTGGGGGAAGAGATCTTGAAAAAGCATTTTACTGGTACGAAAGATCTGCCTATCAGGGGCTTCCTGTTTCCCAATACAGCCTGGGGATCATGTATTACTCAGGAAGCGGCATCAAGCAACCAGATCTCATTAGAGCATATGGCTGGCTGAGTCTTGCTGCCTCTAAAAATCATCTCGATGCCCAACTCTCGCGTGACTACCTAGAAACAGTCCTCAATGCTGAGGAACTAAAAAAAGCTCAGGATTATTCCGTCCAGCTTTTCCAAAAGATTGACAACTAAACTCCACATTTCATGAAATACCATTATTGAAGCAATTTTATCTCGCTATTTGCATCAAATAACACAGATATGAGCTCATTATTTTCCGGCAGAGTTTGTACTTTTAAAAATTATTGTCAGTTTAGAGGTTTTTCACCCTCCGGGTGAGTCGATACAGCCCGCTATTTACAGTCGCTTGTGAGATTCAAATACATTAGTATAATTTTATCACACACCTCTTTGATTAGCAGACCATCTCACTCATGAAATATCCAGGCTAAACATTGCTCTATTTTATCAATTTCAACTTCTGCAAACTCATTTTGCAGATCTTAATTTCATCTTGAAAATACTTGATTAATGGATGCTTCATCTATAAGATCAGGACTCTAACCCGGATTTCTCATGAACTGGTGAGAAATCCGGGCTCAAAGGTTGAATGTGCGGGAGCTCGTTCCTGCAATCTTACAATTTACAAGCAATCACGCACAAAGTAACGGATATACAGCTATTCATGAAGGAAATATTTCTTTTTCGACATGGTGATATAGCAAGAACAAATTGCTATATTGGAGCAACTGATGTGAAACTTTCAGATGTGGGTATCAGACAGCTTTCTTCACAAAAAAAATTATTTTCCAATCTCCTTATTGATAAAATTTTCTGCAGTCCCCTTAAACGTTGCATCCAGACATATTCACAGCTACAGCTTGATAGTAAGGTTAGCTTAGATGATAGAATACGGGAAGTGGATTTTGGCGATTGGGAAGGAAAAAGTTTTGAAAACATCGCTGCCAATCATCCTAGTGAAATAACGAGGTGGAGTATTGATAAGGAAAAATTTGTGTTTCCCAATGGCGAAGCTGTTAAAGACTTTCATCAGAGGATAATTGCATTTTGCGAGTATATAAAAACTCTTCCAGAGCCTAAGATATTAATTATCTCACATGGTGGAGTAATTCGTCATATGATCTGTTATCTTCTTAACATTCCTCTGGATAATTATCTTTACTTTCATATTGATTATGGCCATCTCTCTACTCTTAAGCTCTACAGTGAAGGTGGTGTACTTACCTCTTTAAACAAAGGAATGTAATGTATGGCAACGATTGTGCTTATCACCGGTGGAGCTAGGAGTGGTAAAAGTTCCTATGCAGAAAACAGAGCAGAGAAGATATCAGGCAATATGCTCTATATTGCCACTTGTCCACGGATCGATTCAGAGATTACTGCGAGAATTGATAAGCATATTGCAGCACGTCAGAATAAGGGATGGCATACAGTCGAGGAAGAAATAGAGATAACCCGGATCATTCAAAAACATCCCGATAAAGATATCATACTTGTAGATTGCCTTACCCTCTGGATTAACAATATTCTGTTCCATTCCCTTCCTGGCAATTGTTCTCCAGATGAAGAGCAGATAAGTACTCTTTGCCATAAGCTCATCAAGGCCTGTCATCATCACCAGGGAGTTATATTTTTTGTTACAAATGAAGTTGGATCAGGTATTGTTCCCGAGTCACCAGATTCAAGATTATATAGAGACCTGGTGGGCAGATGCAACCAGGTCATTGCTGCTCATGCAGATGAAGTTGTGCTGGTGAGCTGTGGTATCCCATTAACCCTTAAAAACAACACATAATCAAATAATTACGATGAGCTTGCTAGAACGAACTTTGCAACAAATCTATCCACAGGATGCTTCTACAAGAGATGCTGCTAAAAAACGACTCGATCAATTAGCCATGCCACACTGGGCACTTGGCGATCTTATGGATCTTGCTATTGATCTGGCAGGTATGACCCGAACAATAAAACCATCACTTGCCAATAAAGCCATTATTACCATGGCCGGGGACCATGGTGTTACCGCTGAAGGGGTAAGTCTTTTTCCAAGTGAGGTTACCCCACAAATGGTTTACAATTTCGTGGCCGGTGGCGCAGGAATCAATGCCTTGGCTCGCCAGGCAGGTGCTATGGTTTATGTCGTCGACATGGGTGTTAACGCCGATTTAAATGAATTAGCTAATACTAATAAAATCATTAATAAAAAAGTTGGCTTAGGAACGGATAACATAGCCAGAGGACCGGCAATGAGTCATGCCATGGCCAAAAGGTCCTTAGAATCGGGAATTGAAATTGCCAACGAATTAACTGACACCACCGATATCTTTGGTACGGGGGATATGGGAATTGGCAACACTACACCATCAACGGCAATTGCTGCAATCATTACCGGAAAAGCAGTTGCTGAACTCGCCGGGCGTGGCACCGGACTCGATGATCAACAACTTGATCATAAAATAGAAGTAATTGAAAAAGCAATAACCATTAATAATCCCAATAATGACAATGGAATTGATATCTTGGCAAAATTAGGTGGTTTTGAAATCGGTGGGATTGCCGGTCTTATTCTTGGGGCAGCGGCCAATAACAAACCCGTGGTCGTTGATGGTTTTATTTCTACTGCAGGTGCCCTGATTGCTCATGCAATTGAACCCTTTGTTAAAGACTATATCATCTTTTCTCATAAGTCAGTTGAACCAGGTCATGCCGCCATGCAAGCCCACCTGGGTTGTTCCAAACCTCTTTTGGATCTCAATTTCAGATTAGGAGAAGGGACAGGGGGGGCAGTAGCCATGAACTTAATAGATGGAGCAGTTGCTATCTTAACAGAAGTATTGACTTTCGAAGAGGCTGCAGTGGCCACCGCCGATAAATAAAAGGTTTGTCCTTAAAGATGAAAGATACGCTTATTGGTCTCTTAACAGCTCTCAGATTTCTCACAGTTTTACCTATTTTCTGGCATGCTGAGAGTGATCACAAATATTATAAGCAAAGCGTCATTTTTTTTCCCATAGTTGGGTTGTTAATCGGGACTTGTGGATATTTGCTAGCCAACCTGCTGACTACATTTTTTCCACTTCAGATAAGCTCATGTTTACTGCTCTTTTATTTATCTTCTATTTCCGGATTCTTGCATTTAGATGGTTTAGCTGATACTGCTGATGGGTTGTTGAGTTACCGCCCCAGAGAGAAAAAACTCGCCATCATGCGTGACAGCAGGAGCGGTGCTATGGGAGTAATAATTCTGGTATTTATGCTGCTCCTCAAATTTTCTGCTGTTAATTCGATTCAACCAAGTTATCTACCATTAGCCTTTTTTTATATGCCTATTGCCAGCAGGTGTGCAATAGTACTAACCATGGTGTTTCTCCCTTATGCGCGGAGTGAAGGAGGTCTTGGTCAACTATTTTATCTTGGCGAGAAATATCAACTTCATTTTTTGGTTATGGTTTTTCTTTTGGTGCTCTGTTTTATTGTTGATTTCAACCTCACCCTTATTGCTCTATTAGCCCTAATCGCCACCGTTGTGCTATTTGGATTATGGTGCAAAAAAGTGCTTGGTGGAACCACTGGCGATACTCTGGGGGCAGTCTGTGAACTTACTGAAACGACTGTTGTAGTCTTTCTCGCAGCGGCTTTAAATCTATAGATTATTAGACATAATGACAAGACGTATGGACAATCCGGCAACGAGTAGTGGGCATGGTGGAAACATTCACCAGCTTAGCAGACTCAATCAGCATACAACCATAGTCGACTTCAGCGCTAACATTAATCCACTTGGACCACCTCACTGGTTGCGAAGCACTCTAAGTCGCTCAGTAACATCAAGCCTGCACTACCCTGACCCTGAATGCTACCATCTCATTTCCGCCATTTCAGATCATTGTGAAATTAACAAGGAAAAAATAATTCCTGCAAATGGTTCAACTGAATTACTCTATTTACTGCCACAATTACTCTCACCAAAAAGAGCAATCATTCCTGTCCCAGCATACATTGATTATGCTAGGGTTATGGAGTTGCATAATATTGAAATCATAAAAGTACCGCTCTCTCCATCTAAAAATTTCGTACTGGATGTCGATGAGCTTGCCACAATTATTGAAGATCAAGACCTGGTTGTCATTGGATCACCCAATAACCCTACCGGAGCAATTATTGCCCAGAAAAGCCTGCTAAAGCTTGCTGAATCTTTTCCCAACACCTGGTTTGTTATTGATGAAGCCTTTATCGATTTTCTTGATGACAGGCCATCTGTAGCCGGTCAAAGTGACAACATTATAACGCTTAATTCACTGACAAAATTCTATGCTTTGCCTGGTTTACGCCTAGGATATGGTACATTTCCACAGACTCAAGCTCAAGGGATAAGAAAATACTTGCCGCCTTGGTCGGTAAATACCTTTGCCCAGAATGTTGGTATTAAACTTTTTGCCGATATTCAATACCGTCGACGCTCACTCCAATACAACAGAGAGTTACGTGAAGATTTAGCTGACAAACTTTCTCACTTTAATGAACTTCATGTTTTTCCATCAGAAGTTAACTACTTTCTTGTCAAGATAAACAGCTCTCTTTCGGCAACTCAACTTTCCCAAAAACTGTTGCAGAAAGGTATAGCTATCAGGATATGTGAGAACTACGACAATCTTGATGATAAGTATTTTCGTATTGCTGTTCGAACTGCGGAAGAAAATGATTTATTAATAAAGTCATTAGGATCTATTATTTCTTCAGAAAAAACTGCTATATCTCACACTCCCCCCAAAACGCCTTCACTGATGATTCAAGGTACCTCATCTGATGCCGGGAAATCAGTTATAGCAGCAGCCCTGTGTCGCATACTTATACAGGATGGTGTCCGAGTAGCACCGTTTAAGGCGCAAAACATGTCATTGAATTCATTTGTCACCCATGATGGCCTTGAAATGGGTAGGGCGCAGGTAGTACAAGCCCAAGCCGCACGGCTTGATCCAGATGTCAATATGAACCCGGTTCTGCTTAAACCAAACTCTGACATTGGTAGCCAAATTATTGTTCATGGCAAACCCGTGGGGAATATGAGTGTTACTCAATATGTCGATTATAAGGCAGAGGCCTGGCAGAAAGTTTGTCAAAGCTATGACAATCTCGCCGCAGAATATGATGCGCTAATATTAGAAGGAGCAGGTTCTCCTGGTGAAGTAAACCTGAAACATCATGATATTGTTAATATGCGAATGGCCAAATATGCTAAATCGAATGTGTTGCTGGTTGGAGATATAGACAGGGGAGGGGTATATGCTTCTTTTATCGGTACCATGGAAGTGATGGAGGAATGGGAAAGACGCCTGGTCTCAGGTTTTCTAGTAAACCGATTTCGTGGAGATGCTACACTGCTGCAGCCAGCCCACGATTACCTTCTCGATTTTACTGGTAAGCCGGTATTGGGTACAATTCCGTATATTACAGATCTTGGTATACCTGAAGAAGACTCTGTTTCCTTTAAGGCTGGAAAATTACAGAAAAATCCCCCAGCCAGCGAGCATGTGGAAATCTGTCTTATCAATTTGCCTCATATTTCCAACTTTACCGATATAGAACCCTTTCTTGATGAACCTGATGTTTACCTCAACATTGTAAATTCAGTAGATCAGCTCATAGAACCTGATGCCATTATCTTGCCAGGATCAAAAAATGTCATTGGAGATCTCAACTATTTAAAGTCTAGTGGATTAGGAGAGAAAATCACCAAGTTTATCACCAAAGGAGTCCATACTGCAGGTATCTGCGGGGGTTACCAAATTCTTGGAAATTCTATCAGTGATCCTCACGGCATCGAATCAGAAAAAGTTGTGGTTTCTGCACTTGGCATTATGGACATAGAAACAATCCTGGCACCTGAAAAAACTCTAACACGCAAAGAAGGAACACATCTGCCATCCGGCACTACAATATTCGGATATGAAATTCACCACGGTCTATCGGCTGGAAATCACTCGCCACTGCTGCAGTTCAATGATAATTCTACATGCGGTCTAGCCCATTCCAGCCTACCTGTCTGGGGAGCATATCTCCATGGTGTATTTGATTCCGATTCATTCAGGAGATGGTTTATCGATAATCTACGTGAAGAGAAAGGGCTGGAAAGACTGAATAGGATAGTCGCACCATATAATCTTGAACTCGCCTTTGACACCCTCGCCAAGGTTGTCCGAGATTCAGTTGAAATGGATAAAATATATCAGCTGCTTCAGCTGTAGTATACTTCTATGGATTTTGCAGTATTTCTGATAGTTGCCGTTATACTTGACTGGTTAATCGGTGATCCCCGCTGGCTGCCTCATCCCGTTCGCTTTATTGGAAAACTCTGTGTAATCCTCGAAAAAATATTCCGCTCAATTATTCCCAATGCCAAAATAGCAGGTAATTTTACAACAATAACAGTACTCTGCATAACCTTAACCTCACTTGCTGTTCTTCTACTAGTGACCGGTAGGTATTCTTTGGTCATCCAAAGTGGAATTGCAATACTTTTTATCTATTTTTTTATCGCCATAAAAGATCTACTCCGTCACAGCGATGAAGTTTATAAAACGCTTGAACCTCATGAAGATATTGTGAAAGCAAGAAAAGCCATAGGACGCATCGTTGGCCGTGATACAGCAACGCTCAATCGACAGGATATCTGCAAAGCCTGTGTGGAGACAGTGTCTGAAAATTTGGTTGATGGTATTACTGCACCGTTATTCTGGGCCGTGCTCTTCTCTTGTATAGCTCCATATTCTGCATTCAGTGAAATTAGTCTTGCTGCTCTTGGGATTACCTTCTATAAAACCATCAACACCATGGACTCGATGTTTGGCTATAAAAACGATCGTTATATTAATTTTGGTTGGCTACCAGCCTCTATTGATGATTTGGTAAACTTCCTACCCGCAAGATTAACTGGTATTTGTATAGTAATCGCCGCTTTACTGACCAATATGGACTGGCGTAATAGCTATGCAATTTTTCGAAGAGACAGGCTTAATCATTCAAGTCCTAATGCGGGCCACCCTGAGGCCGCAGTAGCAGGTGCACTTAATTTGCAATTAGGCGGACCATCCTATTACTTTGGTAAGAAAGTAGAAAAACCATTTATTGGCGATAAAGTTCAAGATATTTCCGCTAAGCACATTCCGAAAACTAACAAGATTGTCCTTGTAACAACTCTATTATTTCTGTTTGCACTTCTTTTTTTTAGAATTATGGTGTCTGAAATTTCACCATAATGTGATAATTACATTCATATGGGAACTATTCCCATACTTGACATTTAACTAAGTTGATTTTTTTAACAGCTGTAACGTTTATACAATTAGTTATTTCGCATGTAATTGAACTATGGAATTACACGTAATTTATTCAAACTCCATAAAATTAATTAAACTTATTTTGTACAATGAATAATCGTCAAAGTGTTTCTTTCTGCATTTATATTTTTCTGTTTTTCTCCCCAGTTCTCGCCCAAGGAACTCAGAGTATTCTATCAAAATCGAATTTATCATCCCCTGTATGGAATAACTATGGGGGGGGCAATATAACAAGTAACCAACTTGTAGAACAACTCACGGAGGAAGAATGGCATTGGTATGACAAATTCCAACACGGTTTGATGTTTTTTGATGGCTGGAAAAACATTTCAAAAAACATTCTTGCCTCTCTTCCCCATGAAGAAAAAACGGGAGTGAAGAAACTCCTCGATACTATGGGTTTGCGGATTGGCACAGAATGGTCGAAAGATAACAATATCAGAAAAATTGATACAGACCAACTCCGCAGTTGGGGAAAACGCCTGGAAAAAGCCCGTAGAGAAAAAACTATTAATCTCAAAGAGACCGTACAAATAATCTCTATAGAGGTGGATTCAATCTTGGAGCAACAATAGTAGCTGGAAATATCCTTAGTTCCCCAAGACTTCTAACTTTTATCCTTAACCTCCTCTATCTCTATATTTATAAAGCTTGACTTCCTTTCCTGACAATGCTAGAGGTTTCTCCGGCATTGATAAATTTGATAAAATTGGAGGGAAGACTTATGGAAAAAACATTTGCGATTATCAAACCGGATGCATTCAGAGCTGGTAACGCCGGAAAGATTATAGAACGGATTTATGATGAAGGTTTCAAAATTATTGGTCTCAAAAAGCTGTTCTTAAGCAAAGTAGAAGCTCAGGGCTTTTACTATGTCCATAAAGGAAAACCTTTTTTTGACGAGCTTACAGATTTTATGAGTAGCGGTCCATGTATTGTCATGGTTTTAGAGGCTGAAAATGGTATTGCA
>CAZWVC010000167.1:0-9130 GCA_964637245.1 uncultured Desulfocapsaceae bacterium | reverse complement strand
TTCGAAGTCTATGCCCAGATACAGCAAGAGTTTCTGCAGAAGATGGACCGTGAGCTTGCCGACCCGGTGGTCTCCTACGAGGTTGAAGACGCTGAAACGGTGATTATCTCCATGGGAACCATCGGTGCCACAGCAGAGCAGGTGGTTGATCAGCTGCGCCAGGAAGGCCAAAAAGTTGGCGCCCTGCGGATCAGAATGCTGCGCCCCTTTCCTGTTGAGTTTATCCGCAAGAGCCTTACCTCGGCAAAACGAGTGGCGGTGATCGATCGAGATATCAGCCTTGGCTTTGGTGGAGTGCTCTGGGGTGAGATAAGCAGCATTATCGCTCCAGAGAAAATACTGCAGAACTATATGGCTGGTATCGGTGGAGGAGATGTCAGGCCCCATCACCTTGTTGAAATAGTCGAAGATATTTGCTCCAGAGAAGATGCTGGCAAGCCTGTAATAATGGAGGATCTGCAATGAGAGAACCAATTCTTGGAGGTACCGTTCAGACAGAACAGGACCGAGATAAACCACTATTGCGAGCCGGCAACATGAATTGTGGAGGCTGCGGAATGTCAAGTATTTTTCAGCTTTTCAGCCATGCCGTTGCTGGGCGGGAGATCAAACTGGTGATCCCTGCATGCTGCGGGGCAATTACCGCGGCGGTCTATCCTCAATCAGCCATCGACGTCCCGACAATCCTCACCACCTTCGCTTCGGCATCTGCTGTGGCAACTGGTATTGCTTCGGTGGCTCGCCTCAACAATGAGGATACCCGAGTAGTCTGCCTGGCGGGAGACGGCGGTACCTATGATATAGGCCTGGCAACACTTTCAGCCTCTGCAGAACGCAACGAAAATATTCTCTATATCTGCTATGATAATGAAATATACGGCAATACAGGCGGTCAGCGTTCCTCCTCCACTCCAGCAGGAGCAGCCACTGCGTCCACCCCACGGGGGAAGGTAGAGGTAAAAAAGGATATAATGGCTATTATGGCTGCACACCGAATACCATATGCAGCGACGGTTTCCATCGCTAATGCAGACGATGCTGTCAACAAAATGCGGACTGCTCTGGATACCAGTGGATTTCGTTTTCTTCATATCCTGTCACCTTGCCCTACCGGGTGGAAATCAGAGCCCGCCATGAGCATAGAGTTGATCAGACTGGCGGTTCGTTCCGGACTCTTTCCGGTATATGAGGTTTTTGATGGTGATAGGTATGTCATCAATATTGAACCGGATTTTTCCGATGAGGCACTTGCCATGTACTTATCCCTGCAGCGCAGATTCAGAAAATCAGGAGTAACGGAAAGCAGCCTGAGACCGGAGATTGATAAATACTGGCATGGTTTGCGGACCTTGAGCGGCAGGATCGTCCCGGCACGGCGGACGTGATGATAAACACTTGAAGATGCTACTTATGGAGGAATAGCATGAGAAAATATGTGGGAGAGAGAATTCAAAAATTGCGTGAAGCCCAGGGTCTCAGCCGTGAGCGAGTGAGTCAACTTGCTGGTATTCCTGTAGACAGCATTGAAAACTATGAAGATGGCAGGGCAGTCCCTTCTATCGGTGTAGTTATCAAACTTTCGCGGGTCCTTGGTTCCAAGGTCGAAGGAATGCTCCACGGTGGTGCAATGGTATCTGAGGCAATCACCATTTGTCGTGCCGGTGAGTCATTATCGGGTGAACAGGGCAATACCGACCAGAGCTATGGCTATGCAACCCTTACCCGTCCAGGCATGGGAGGCCACATAATGCAGCCATTCCTGTTGACTTTCGATCCGCAGGTACCTGCAGGACCACCTATTAGCCATGAAGGCCAGGAGTTCGTTTTTATCCTGGAGGGTGCAATTGAGCTGACCTACGATGGCAAAACCCATCTGTTGGAAAAAGGTGACAGCGCCTATATAGATGCGTCAAAACCTCACACCTTCCATGGAACCGGTTCAACCGTGGCTCAAATGATAGCGGTGGTGGGTTCGTAATTTAAATCTCATCAACCCGAATTTCTCATACGGACTAATCTACACTACTTATCGCATAAGGCGGCGAGCAAACAAGAAACTAATTGCCTTTCAAGAAGAACAGAACCAGCTGCCTCGGCAGCTGTATGCCAACAAATGTTGGTGATGACAATTGGGGCATTTAATGCCAGCATATCCCTGATGAAGATCGCCACATCTGAGATACTTTCGCACTAAATGGAAAAAACCGGGCGGTAAAATCCATATTGCTGCTAGAAGATGTCTCCTAGCTCCCTTCAAAATCAATAAAGAGATGATCTAAAAGCTTCCAGAGAGAGTTTTTATTTTTGTAAATTCCAGCATTATTTCAAGACCTAATCCTAATATTTCTTACTTTTTGAGAAAGATCCAGCTATTGCTGGACTTTTCTCGTTACGGGTATCGATATTGTACTCGGTGTGGTTAAACTATTTAATTGGTTCAGTGGGGTATCCAGCTTTGACCCAAGCATCCCAACCACCCTTAAGTGCATATGTACTCAAATATCCCTTGCTCCTCATCCGAAGCGCCAAACTGGCACTTGTATGTTCGAGGGCTCAGCTTCAGTAGAGTACAATAGATTTTGATTTTGGGTATTTCTCTGCCCAACTTGAAAAAACGTTGGGGTTCTCCCGGACAGCTCCCTTAATTTTTATTTTACTTCTCTTCTGATCACTTGGGAGACGAACATCTAGAATAAGTAAGGATGGTTCATCTATTCGAGTTAACAGGGTTTCTATATTCATTCGGGGTATATCCCTGGATGATCCTATCATTGTCGATGCACAACCTGCTATTCCGCCAAGCATGCTCAAAGAAAGAAGAATAACCCCAATATTATAATATGTTAGCTTCATATGTTCACCTCTATTAAGTCAATCTTCCTGCAGTCTCCAGATGGGACTGCAGGTCTATAAGAATTTAACATTGTATTCTTTTCAGGCAAACATTTTCTGAATCAGGTAAATAAGCAAATTTTACAATCAATAGCATATTGGAGAAAATCCTCTGCGGTCCAAACAATAACACCTTCAATGAGTTTGGATTCATCGATTTCCATCATATCAACAGTCATCTTGCAAGCAATCAACTCAACACCTTCAAGAATCGCCATTTCCTGAAGATCGGCTAAGGAGGGTATATTAGCTTTGTCGATTTTCTTTTTCATCATGCCGGTGGCAACGGAACTCATACCCGGTATGGCTCCCATAACCCCGGGCGGGAAGAACTTGGCCCTGTCGCTGCCACCTTCAAGCACCATGTTCAATCCCATAAACGAATAGAATATTTTACTCTCCAGACCCTGGCGCGCAGCATTAATGCCTAGGACAAGAGAGGGGTAGGCACCATCAATTGTGTCTTTCACGCAAATAAAGGCTGCTTTGTCTTTTGTCTTTCCCATGGTAAATCTCCCTATTTCTTTGATGTTAAATGAGTTGTATTCGTTAAAATCGCACCGTCAAACCAAAGTCAATGCTGATTTCACTTAGATTGGATTCCAGAGTTACTGGTTGACCGAAAAGATCGGTGCCACTTTCTGTAATCGTATTCTCGGGTGCATACATAACTCCTAAATCTATAAAAATGTCATCAGTGATGGCATATCCTATTCCAGCGGTGAAGTGATGCTCGACAACTGCAGGAAATCCTATGATTCTAAATGTTTCATAATAATATCGTGGAAGCACTTTTCCCTGGATCGAAATGGGCATAAAGCCAGTGAAATTATTATGTTCATTGACAGGATTCTTGGCATAGTTATAGCCAACTCTTAATTTAAGATTGGCAGTAGGCTCCCATTGCGCACCAATGGCAAACACCCACTGATCATCCCAGTCAAAATCGCTATATCCTTCGGCGTCGGACCAATTCAGCCATTTCACATTTGACTCAAGAATCAGACCGGCATCGATAAATTCATAGGCTGCACCAAAACCAAATTGCTGAGGGGACTCAAGGTCAAGATCGTCTGGTGTGCCATCCTGATCAAAATCACTGATGTTCTCATGGGTAACTTCCTGAGCCGACGTATAGGTCAGCCCAAGGGACAAATTGTCTAAAGGTTTATAGATAACCCCTGGTTGTACCCCAAAGGCATATCCCGAAGAGCTACCACTGTTGAGGTCGAGGGATCCGTAGCTAACATGAAATGCTAACCCAAGAGACAACTGATCGCTCAGCTGGTATGCAAGAGCAGGTGCAAATTTCATAATCTGCAACTGGGTATACGTTCCTGTTGAGAGGGGTGCTGAAACGGGTAATGGTGGTGAAGGAAAAAAGGATGGATTGTCCAACGAAGTTCCCCGATAATCTACACCTAATCCCGAAACTCCATATGCCGCTATACCAAACCGTAACCTTTTGGATTCCGAGGCAGGAATAGAAAGTCCAATAGCCGGAATGGGGTAGACGTTGTCTTCACTGTCTGCCTGAATTATACCGGAACTATTAATTATTTTGGCATCGATTTCGGGCATGAATAGTGTTCCGGAAAAATCAATTTGGGATCCTGGGCAGTATTTACCGAAGCACATGGCCGCAGGGTTGGCAAAAACTGCGCTAATGGCGTCAAGAGGCTGCGCTATTCCTACACCTCCCATTGACCTGGCAATTGGACCAATGGCAATCAGATTGTCTCCATTGGTAGCCCAAGCGGTGTTGACCAAGATAGCGGTGAAAAAAAGTGGAAAAAAGTTTTTAATCATTTTTTTCATAGGTATTACCTCCTTTCTTTGGTTTACGGTGTGACCAACAAATACATATGTAAATTTATTTAGATAATTAAAAAAATTTGCGAATATAGTGTACACTGTGTACCATACACAAACAAAAAAATTTCCAACCGTAAAACAATCCTGCTCTTTTTTAACTAGACCATTAAGTCCTTGGCCGCTTCCAGAGATGCTTTCAGGATATCCAAATTGGTCAACATGGTTTTACGTTGTTCCGGTTCCATTTGCACCAGGACTTCGTTGTGAATGTGATCTAAAAACTGATTGATTTCTCCTAACTTCCGTTGCCCTTTTGGACTCAGACTAAGCAGTGTTATCCTGGAATCTTCAGGATCTTTAATCCCCTGTATTAACTCTTTGTTATGGAGCCCATCGATTATCTTGGTCACTCGGCTTTTGACAACATTCATCTTATGGGATATTCCCTTGGCAGTCAGATAACGCTCTTCACCGAAAAACAAAAGGCATCGAAGTTCTGCGTCTGGTAGGTCAAAGCGCTCACTTTGATATTTGATACGCTCCTGACAGCACTGATACAGCTTGGTTATCAACTCTTGAAATTGCTGCACCTGAAAATCGGGAACCGATTCTGAGGTGTCCTTTTTATTATTGTTCATAGCAAGAACTATAGCAGGGTGTTGAGAGATGTCAAGAAATCTTTTTTTGGATATGACAGGATAGGAAGCTTAAAGGACCACGGCGACCAATCGTTAATTATTATAAGGCCTGGCGACAATGCTATATCGTATTGATAGACCTCTTCCATACTATCTTTAGCTACAGTTTTAGGTTCGAATTATTTCTGCAAATGATCGATTCTCCCCAGACACTCATTTTGCAGCAGCCAATCTCTTATTATTTTCCCTGCAAATGATTAATTACTCCCATTTAAAAATGTGTAAAAAAATTAAGGGGTAGTCCCTATATGATAACCCGGGTGTGGTTTACTAGGGTGAAAGGCTGGCTTTTCCTGCTCATGTAGCAGGCTAAGTCAAACAACAAGCGCAGGTTATCATCAGGAGGAATTCAAAATGTTAATACAGCATCAGGAAGCTCAGTCATCTGGAATATTCACAAATGATTTCAAAGTTGATTCAAATGTAAAAAAGTCACGAAAATGGGCATGCACATTATCCGAGATTGTTATCGGAAACTATCTCATAGTCCCATTGACTAGTGTAACTATGCTCAAGTCTGAATCATATACAATGAATAACGACTGCATAGACTACGCTCACCGTTGTGCCAATCTGAATTATTGCCTTTTCTCAATACGAACTCGTTCTGGTGGGTGTTTAGCCACGTTGGGCCTGGTAAACGAAGATAGTTTTTGGAATTTCGATTGGTGTTCCGGTCCATCAAATATTGAAGTTCTTGAGGAATCACTTGAATACCTGGATGATGAACACATGTTGCAAACTGAGCATTATCCAACAGAATTATACTATGTTGCTCATGAGGTGGCTAGGCTTATGAATGCAGATTCTTGCCATTGATGGACAAGCTTTAGCAGAGATCAGAGACTAGCTGAAGTTTATTTTTGTTGTTTAGTGACCCTTCCTCATTTAAGGAATAGTGTAAAAATGTGGTAAAGAGTAATTTCCTCTCATATGGTCTAACAAGAGAGATGAGAACGTCTATAGCACTGTACATTATAATAAATGTAGCTTTTTAAGCGTAACAGTGTATTTATGTATTTCGTATACGGAATACGAATATCTGGTGTGAACAGGTAGCTGGTTTGACCATTAAGAATTTCAACGGAGGAAATATGGCCGAATATCGATTTGATGCAAACAATAGCTTGTACTATATCCATAATAAGCCAACTCGTTCCGATGGTGTTACCTGGGTTTTCTTTAACGCCTTAACAGGTGACACTAAAATGTGGGAAGCTGAAATTGGTCCGAAACTACGATCATCGGGTCACGGCACACTTAGCTTTAACTACCGGGGTCAGGCCAACAGTTCCTTCTCACCCGAAATAGCTCTTGATGCCGATTTAATAGTGAGTGATACACAACTATTACTCGCAGAAATAGCCCCTGTAAGACCTCTTTTTTGTGGTTTATCTATTGGCGGCCTGTTTGCCGTACAAAGTATTATTGCTGGCTTGGCGGATTTGGAGGTCGTTGGTCTGGTTTTGATCAATACCCTCAGACGAAACGGACCAAGACTCCGCTGGGTTAACGATGCTCTCGTGCGGTGTGCAGAAGTTGGCGGACTCCAACTATTTCGAGATCTTTTTGTTCCCTTACTGTTTAATGAGGAGTGGCAATCGAACAACAGAGAATCCTTTTTATTGTCTCAACCCTACTTCCCATTGGACAAAGAGGAAGGTCACTATAATCTCCTGAAAAATGCAGGTAGTGCCAATTGGGACCAACCATATGAAAAGCTCGATCTTCCGGTCCTTGTAATAACAGGACTCCAAGACCATGTTTTTCTTGATCTTGAAGATGTTGAACAACTCTCTAAACGCTTACCAAAATCAAAGCATATACAAATGGCTAATGCTGGACATATGATACCTGCTGAACGACCTGCTGAGCTGATCGAATTTCTTATACAATTCCCCAGGGAGGTAGCCCTATGAGTCTGTGGAAAAAATATGGTTGGCTTGCTTACACAGCTGTATTCGTGGGGGTATTGGGGCATGCATCAACCGAATTTGTTGCAACGTTATCTGGTGTGAAAGGTCCTGAACTTTCAGTATGGCGATTCGTACTTGGCAGCCTGGGGCTCATAGCAGTATCTCTCGCTCTTCCAGGCAGCAGAAATCTTTTAGAGCCACTTCGTACCCATCTTATCAAACTTCTAGGTCTTTCTCTCTTGGGGGTAACAGGAGGCTACTTGCTTTTTCACTGGTCCCTAGATTTCGCCTCAGTACCCCAGGTAGCAACTTTGGTGACCACAATACCTATATTTGTGGCATTGTCGAATTTAATAATTAATCGTCAACCAATCTCCACTGCAAAAATTGCCAGCGGGTTGTGTGCCTTGATAGGTATAAGTCTGCTAATTACAGATGGATACCTCGCAAAACTGGCAGGCTCTACTGACAGCCTCCTGGGCATAATGCTTGCTCTGGGCTGCTCAGCAGCAGTTGCTGCCTACTCAGTTATGATCCGTCCCATAATAGGACAATACGGGGCACTCCGTATTACAGCCATAACCATGTTTATTGGTTCGATAGGTTTATGGGGTGTCGTCGGTATCTTTTTCGACATCTGGGTTTCTCCAGCTAGACTTACTACGATGCCTAGGGAGGCGCTTACTGCGCTTCTCGTTATTGCTTTATGGAACACCACAATTACCCAATTTCTCTGGATTGGTGGGTTGGCTGCAGTTCCAGACATAACCAGAGGGAGCTATATTTTCTTTTTAAAACCGGTTATTGCCGCCCTTCTGGCCACTTTGATCCTCAAGCAGGCGTTGACTGGTACACAGCTATTTGCTATTTTGGTGATCACCGCATCAGTTGCCGTAGAGGTTTTGATACCCAGGTTAATTAGAAAACAGTCAGTCAGCAAAAGCTAACTGAGATGCAATTGTAAGTCAGAATATTTTTATCGTAATCAAGAATTATTAATTCAAATGGTTAAACCTGTATCACAACCACCGGATCTGGTCAATCAGGTCTATATTTCCCTTAGAGATGCTATCTGTGAAGGCCAGCTTGTACCCGGTGAGCGTCTCAACCAAGACCAACTGGCAGTTCAACTGCAAGTCTCGCGACAGCCCGTGGGGCAAGCCATCCAGCTGTTAAAGAGCCAGGGTTTTGTCCGTGATACTGGTCGTCGCGGTGTAGAAATCTCGCAACTAAGTATTGAACAGATAACAGGACTTTATCAAATTCGAGCCGCCCTTGATGGGCTGGCAGCAAGAGAAGCTGCCATCCACAATCCTACAAAAGCACTAACGGGTGGATCAACATTAATAGAAATTGGTCGGGAAAAATGCAGGTCTGGTTCAATCATGGAGATGATCCATGCTGATATGGAATTCCACAGATTCATCTACCAGATTTCAGGAAATCCTGTGATCGATAGAACTGTCGCACCACACTGGTATCACCTGCTTCGTATCATGGGGCAGGTTTTACAGAGCACACCACCTCTACAGCAAATCTGGGATGAACACGCAGCAATCCTCAAAGCTATAGATTCCGGTGATTCCGGACAAGCTCAACATCTGGCTTGCCAGCATGGAGAGCAGGCAGCTGCAAAATTAGCCCAGCAAGCAGAATCCGATAAAGTATTATAATTTTTTATATTTACCCTCCCCACCTGGTGTGCCTTAAAAAGGTTTACTTTTAAAGAATCACTTACATTTTGCTTAAGTGCAGACAATTTGACTTTCTTTTAGCTGGTGACATACAATTATATATGCGTTTCTTAGA
>CAZWVC010000166.1:0-9198 GCA_964637245.1 uncultured Desulfocapsaceae bacterium | reverse complement strand
TTCAGAACATCCTCAAAGAGTTGCTTGCCTCTCTCTACCTTCGGCCAAGCCGTATTTAGGAGATGATTACTCAAACCATAGATTCCCGGTTGAAGCTTCTCGTATTGGTCATTTCTGTTACTGTAATAGTAGAGTGAATCATTTTCACCTATTAGCAAATTAAACCCCTGGTACTGGTCTTTCCTGATGGAAAGATCTGTGAGGAATTTGTCGCACCCAACATTATTGTCAAAAAACTTGGCTAGAATCTCACCCCGGGAGTTTAATGAAGGTATTTTACCCTCTGCATCCCGGTAATTTGTCAAGGCCCCAATTTTCCCAGCCTTGGTAATGCCAAGCCAAGTACCTCCCCGTTCCAAATCTCTACCTGCAAGGATCTTTTTATTCTCCTCCCAGCAGGAAAGCGGCGCTGTGGGGCGAGAGAAGAATTCATCCCGGTTACCTGCAAGAATCAACCTGTAACCTGGAGTTTTTTTATAAGAAAAGAGAAGTATACACATTATTACCGACTAAACTTTAAGTGTAGTGTTAATTGTCGTCTGGTGGAAAAACCTTGTTAATCATGTTTTCAACCACCGCGGCAGTTAACCCCCAGATGATATCGGGTTCCGTCCGATAGACAACCACACGGTGCATATATTCACTGCGGTTCTCTTTATATTTATGTGGTAGGCCAAGCTCATCAACCGGTAGTAAGATATTTTCCTGACCGTTCTCATCAATATAGGATGATTGCATCTCCACTCTAGTTCGGTAAATCTCTGGGGGATTCCGCTGAAACCATGAAATGGGGATGGTAAAGACATCCCCAACTTCTTTTCTATCAATGGTAAGATTCTGTATATTCTCAATATCAAGAACTCCCAGAAAACATTCAACAATAAGGCCTCTAGGTGACACCAGAGTGTCAAGCTGACCTATAACTTTTATCCAACCAGGCATCAGCCCCAGCTCTTCCTGGGCTTCTCTTAGCGCAGTATCGATATACGAGCTGTCCTTATCACTTTCGTAATGACCACCAGGGAAACAGATTTCACCACCTTGTTTGATATGTGATGCTCTTTTTTCAAAAAGCAGATGTTCCGTACCATTAATTATCACTAGAGGAACAAGGATTGCGGTAGAGATATAGTTTTTTCTCCCCAGGATATCCGGCCCAGTGGACAGCTTATGCTGTAACTCCCGTAAACGGTTGTTGTGCATTAATTCTCCTTTTATCTTGATGCCCTAACATTCTCGTTCGCATTTCTAGCATTAACTCGCGACATTACTCAAGAGTAATCATCTTAAGCATAGAAAAAACATTTCCATGAATACTGGTTAACATGGTAATCTTATACTCGACTTGACCAACAGCATATTTTGCCAAAAGGAGTAAGTAAATGCACTACGAAGGAAATGTTTTCCGGCCACCAAGTGAAGCCAACTCCATTCTTCTCCAGGTAACCACTGGTTGCTCTCATAATAAATGTACTTTCTGCGGCATGTATAAGGAGCAGAAGTTCAAGATAAAAAATGAAGAGACTGTTTTGCAGGATATTTTATTTGCAGCCAAACACTGTACCCGGCAAAAAAGACTTTTCCTCTGTGATGGCGATACCCTCTCTATTTCTCACAAAAGACTGGTGACAATTCTTGAGAACATCCGCAAGCATCTCCCCTGGGTTGAACGTGTTGGTACCTACGCCAACACCAAGAGCATCTACCATAAAAGCGATGTGGAATTACAGGAGCTTAAAAGCCTTGGCCTGACGATAGCCTATATGGGGCTTGAAACTGGCGACGATGTTACCCTTGGGGCAATAAATAAGGGGGCAGACTCTCAGAGAATGATCGATATGGGTAAGAAAATAAGACAAGCAGGCATCAAGCTTTCCATTACCGTTCTGCTTGGTATTGCTGGCCGGAAGAGGTCAACTATCCACGCACGGGAAACAGGTCGGGTTCTCTCAGCGATTGATCCTGAATATGTAGGGGCATTGAGTCTTATGCTTACCCCCAATACGCCTCTATTTCGTGATCATCAGCATGGTTCCTTCACTCTCTTGGAACCACTGGAGATGCTCGAAGAAATCAAGATCATGATTGAAAACACCCATCTCTCAAGTGGCTATTTCCATGCTAATCATGCCTCCAATTATTTGCCTATCAAAGCGCATCTGCCGGAAGACAAGGAAACCACTCTTAAATTGATCACTGCTGCTCTTCAGGGTGAAGTCAGTCTAAAGCCCGAGATGCTCAGAGGGTTATAATCAGTTTTGTAATCAAGGGATGAAGTTTTTCTAATGTTCTTAGCTTTAGCGGAGTGAGAATAATGCCATACGGATATGGCTCTCCCGACATTTCGGGCATCTTCCGGGCCTGTCCAGACGGTTTCTTTTTTTGAAGAGATAATTGCACGAGAGACACTGATAAGGATCAATGTGAAGTTTTCTGCTTTTCAATGATTTTTTTACATGTTCAAGATGGCTGAAAACTTCACGCTCTTCAATTGAGAGTTCCTTGGAAATCTCTATTGAGTTCCATTCACCCTGTTCCAATAATTCTAACAATTGTTGTCGTATTGTTGCCACTAATTGATACCCTGTTGCTCAGTCATTTCCATAGCCACTATCAATCTGTAGATTTTTTCCTCTGGCAGCCGTTACTGCCAGTTTGTCACACCGATCATTCAGCGGGTTGCCAGCATGGCCTTTTACCCAGTTAAACTCAATATTCATACATTCGCTAAGAGACAAAAGTTCTGCCCATAAATCTTGATTCAAAACTGGTTTGCGATCTGATTTGAGCCAGCCATTACTGTGCCATTTTCTGACCCACCCTTTGGACATACCATTTACCACATAGGAGGAATCAGAGTATAATTGAATTTTTGAACTATCACCTTTCAACTCCCGCAGCGCGACAATACAGGCAAACAACTCCATGCGATTATTGGTAGTGAATTGAAATCCTCCACTGAGTTCCTTTTTTCCCTCTGGAGTAAGTAAAACAACTCCATATCCTCCAGGCCCCGGATTGTTGAGTGCCCCACCATCGGTATACACAATAACTTCACCATGCTGCACTTCAGGCATTACCTGAACTCCGGATGCTTTAGGCAGATATTTCCCTGGCTGTGAAGATGTTTCATTTTCCAGCCAATTTTGAGCATCTGTCTTTGTGGCAAAACCTTTAAATTTTGCACCCGGAAAACCTTTTACCTGGACTTCAGTTTCAGACCAACTTAGATAGACCCCTGGCTTTATTCCTTTTTTTACCGCGTAGAATTTCTTTTTCGCCATGAATGATTCTTTTTAATATTAAGTGATACCAATTGAACTCTGCCATAGCAAGAAAGGGTGGTGAAGCTCCTTACGAACTTCACCACCCTTATGACCCTTCCTTGCTTGTTTATCTACCAATACTTAGCAGCCTTTTACTCCTCAAGAGCCACCTTTAGCAGGAGCCGCTGCTTCACCTTTAATTGCACTTCCGCCAATGGCATCACGTGATACCTTGACTTTTATCTCCTTGGCAATCTCCAGGGTAACCACGGTATCGGTTATTCCAGTAATGGTGCCATGAATTCCCCCTCTGGTGACTACCTTGTCGCCAGATTTTAAATCTGCAAGAAACTGTTGATGTTGCTTGGCCTGTTTCTGCTGGGGCCTGATCAAGAGAAAATAAAACACCACAAAAATGAGAATCAGTGGTAAAAATGATGCAAACCCCCCAGCTCCGCCGGATCCGGCTGCTGGTGCAGCAGCATAGGCAATACCTGTCATGATTTTTCCTCCAATAGGATACTTTATTCAACACAACATCCATTCAATAATAAAAGGGCATTATGTTGTAGAAAATAAGATAGCTACGATATTAACAATAAGGAACCAGTTTAATCATTCGCACCCAAGCCTGCCATAAAAATCTTTTCGAAACCTGGCAAAAGAATCTTTTTCTATGGCTTTACGAATTCCTTCCATCAGATGTATGTAGTAATGGAGATTATGAATGGTGTTGAGATGGTAGCTAAGAATTTCTCTACTTTGAAAAAGATGCCGCAGATACGCCCGTGAGTAGTTCTTACACGTATAACAGCTGCAATTTTCATCAAGAGGCCGCTTATCCTCACGATACTGTGCATTCTTGATGACTACCTTTCCTTTCGAGGTAAACATGGTGCCGTTTCTGGCATTGCGGGTCGGCATCACACAATCAAACATGTCAATGCCGCGCCACACGCCCTCTACCAGATCTGCGGGAGTACCCACCCCCATCAGATATCGTGGGTAATCTTCAGGAAGGTGGGGAACAGTTGCTTCGGTCATCTCCTGCATCTGCTCCTTCGACTCTCCTACGCTTAACCCCCCAATGGCATAACCGTCAAATCCAATATCAAGGAGATCCCGGGCGGATTGTTCTCGCAGTTCACTGTACATGCCCCCCTGTACAATGCCAAAGAGCAGCTGATCCTTTTTCCTGTGAGCATCTCTGCAACGCTTCGCCCACCTGGAAGTGAGATTGGTTTTGTCTATGGTTGTCTTCCTGTCCGCCGGATGAGGAATACAGGTATCGAGACACATCATTATATCCGAGCCCAATGCTTCCTGAACCCCAACAGCATCCTCGGGGCTGAGAAACAACTTTGAACCATCCAGATGAGAACGGAAGGCGGCACCTTCCTCGGTTATTTTAGCCAGTTCCTGCAGACTGAAAATCTGGAATCCGCCACTGTCTGTCAGAATTGGCTTATCCCAATTCATGAAACCGTGCAATCCGCCAAACTCTTGTATTAACTTATGCCCAGGCCGGATATACAGGTGATAGGTGTTGCCCAGGATTATCTGAGCCCCCATCTCTTTGAGATTCTCAGGAGTAACCGATTTGACTGTTGCCTGTGTTCCTACCGGCATAAATACCGGGGTCTGAATAATGCCGTGTTTGGTCTTTACTTCTCCTCTTCTGGCCCTGCATTCGGAGGAATTATTCTGAAGTGTATATGGTGATTCACTCATTATATCTATTAGTTAATTGATGGATTAAAAAATATCTGCTGCAAGACTGCGAATATTGTCTCGTTGAGAGATTATCGAGGCAACAAGATTAAATTGGATTAGCGCACGCCGCAGATTGTCTTCTGGCTGCAAGGTCTTAAAATAAATGTTCCCCTCCAGATAATCTGTGAAAAACCGCAAGCCCAGTTCAAAAGTGATAAGCCGCAGTGAATCGTAGATGGACTCCTTTTCGAATGAAGTGAGTGACATCTTCTGGGCATAGCCTCGCAAAACTGAGGCAACCATATCTATATCACAATGAACCTCCTGATCATAATTATCTTCGCTTCCTGTCAAGCAGCAAGACCTTAGACAATCTCCCAGATCATGCAAAAGCAAACCAGGCCCTATGGTATCAAGATCAATTACGGTGAGGGCAGTGCCACTATCCTGATCGAAGATTATGTTAGCAACCTTGGGGTCGCCATGTACCACTCGAGGTGTAACATTTTTATCTCTAAGGGCGTGGATAAAAAAATTACTATCAGTACGGTTCTCCTCCACGATTTCAAGACAGTGAAGAAAACCTTCACCTTGTTTTTCCTGGTATGTTTTTAGAGCTAGGTCGAATTTTTCAAAATAACCCGGCAAATGGTGAAAACCAGGTAATACAACAGCTAAAGTGTCTGGTTGCAGTTCGGCTACCTGTTGATGGAATCTTGCGAGGCACTGGCCAACCTCAAATGCCTGACTTTCTTTCTTGATATGCTCAAATACTACACCATTGCCGATAAGCTTTTGGGCTCTCCATATCGAACCATCGTTATGTTTGCAATAATTTCTGCCATTTAGTGTCGGTAAAACCGTTGGAAAAATGATCTCGTCTCCACCTTTAGTATTCTGGTGAATAAAAGATGAAACCCTGGCGGAATTTTCGGCCACCTTCTCAGGAACAGGAAAAACCTCGGAATTGATCTTCTGCAGGATAAAAGGAGCAATCCCTCCACGAATTACATAGGTGTCATTGATGTTGCCATGGCCAATCGGACTGAACTCCAGATTGAATGGAGAATCTACATACGCGGCAACTATCTGGTCCAATATAGCATGCACGTTATGCGGAGAAGTTGAGGAAGTATTTTGCAAAGGACTGTCAAGTCAGGAAGATTTATTGATGCCAATCTTATCTTTGGCGTGCTGCAATGCCCCAAGCATAAGAACATCACTGTTTTTTATGATGTAGACAGGAATAGTAGTGAGTAACTCGCGCATTTTTTCCTTCTGCAGAAAACGCTCGATGAAAGGTTCGAAGGATACCCTGCCAAGAAGATGACCCACCACCCCGCCACCGATATAAACACCGCCAAGGGCATACAGTTTTAAAGCCTGATTGGCTGCCTCACCACCAAGGGTTCGAATAAAGGTTTGAACAACCTGGCTACACAAAGGGCATGGATCTGCCGAGATGGCACCACTGACAATTACCGGTGTGGCATCATCTGCCATCGCTACTTTCCTGGCAATGGCATCGTCGCCTTTAATTTCTTTTTTCTCCTGATAATATTTATACAAAGTTGCAATGGCAGGGCCTGCACACACTTGTTCAGCACTGGCATAACCATAATTCTGCCAGAGCCAGCGGGTGAGGTGGAGTTCATCTTCATTGGCAGGAGCAAATCCAGAGTGACCACCCTCGGAACCTTTAAAAATGTAAGATTCACCATGTGGAACCAGATATCCCTGCCCCAGACCGGTACCTGGTGCAATTACTGCGATAGTCCCCTCTGGCTGGCGAATACCACCTTTTAACTCCACTATATCATCATCGCCCAGCTGTGGGATCCCCATCGCCAGGGCCGTCATATCATTAATGAGAAAGATATCTGACCATGAATACCTCTCCATCAAAGCATCTCCGTCAACATACCAGGAGAGATTTGTCATGTTTACCGAATTTCCTTCGATTACTCCGGCAACACCAATACAGGCGAAATCAGCGGTAATCTTTATCTCGTTGAAGAATGTAGAAATAACCTCGGCAAAGCTTGAAAAATCAGCGTTTTGATAGACCGTCTGGACAGTGAAGCCGGCGGCTTCACTGTCCAGGCTAATGATCCCCAATCTACTTTTCGTTCCACCTAAATCGGCAACAAGCACGGAAGCCATGATTTATGCCTTGGTTTCCTGAGTATGCATGTGAACATCCTGTTGAGGATAAGGAAAGGAAATGTTTTTCTCGTCAAAGGTGAGTTTGATCTTTTCTATCAGGTTAAAATGAACGGTCCAATAATCATCTGTCTTCACCCAGGGGCGAACAACTAAATTAACTGAAGAGTCCGCCAATTCCAATACGGCAATAGTTGGTTCTGGATCCTTCAAGACCAACTCTTCGGCTTCTACTATCTGCTCTAAGGTTTCCTTGGCTTTTTTTATGTCATCATCGTAGCCAATACCAATAACCAGATCTACCCTTCTGGTGTCATTTGCCGTGATATTGGTAATGGTATCATTGGAAATAGCCCCATTTGGGATTATCTTACGCTGGTTATCTGGGGTGTTAAGGATGGTATTAAATACCGATATCTCCTCGACTTTTCCTGTTTCCCCGGCAACGACGACCACATCACCCACTCTAAAAGGCCGAAAGAGAATAAGCATTATCCCGGATGAAAAATTTGCTAAAGAATCCTTCAATGCCAGACCAATTGCCAAACCGGCAGCACCAATTATAGTAAGAAATGAGGCAGTGTTAATTCCTAATTGACCAGCGACTGCCACTAAAACTGCAGTGAGGAGCAGGTAGTATATTATATTGTTGAGAAATTTGACCAGGGTAACATCAACATCTTGTGCTTCAAGAACCTTCGCCAGAATTTTGGTGATTTTTCTGGCCAGCCACTTACCAATAATAAAGATAAGTATGGCTGTGATAATCTTGATTCCATAGTTTATTGCAAGTGCTTGAATTGCCTGCAGATCAACTTCCATCTTCGTCTCCTTTTAAAGATCTGAGATTGTCACCTGCTGCATCATTGCACCAGGACTCCGAAGAAGCTAATTATTATCTGGAAAAATTCAACTATTCCTCAAATAGTGAGATCTCCCAGGCTTCCGTCCGTCCATCGTTGGATTCGGTTTCAACAATGGTGAACTCAAACACATTTACTGAATCCTTAAACGCAGAATCGTTGGGCAGATCTGACCTGGAACAATGAAAAAAGACTGACTGGGGTGAGAGGCCATTTTCACCCAGGGTGTAATAGCGCATAAATCCAAACCCCCTCTCTGGATTATAATTGAGAGGAACTCCCCGCTGTCGGTTTTTTCCGGCTGGTGCATGAATAGGTAGCAGACCAGGAATGAGATAACCGGAAAGGTAGCTGTCGGCAACCTCCTTTAACTCGTTACTGGCATGCTTAAAAGCAATAACATCAACTCGGCAACCCATGTTTTGCAAAGCAAGGACCAAGCGTATAAAATCGCCATCACCGGTGAGTAAAATAATACGGTCAAGATTGCGTGCCTGCAGCAGAGCATCTATGGCCAGATCCATATCAGCATTAGCCTTGGTGGTCAAGATGCCTTCATCATCCACAAAATGTTTGACATACTTTTTGATCACCTTGAAACCACATTGGCGCAGTACATCGTGATAACGATAGAGTTTCTGTTTGTATTCCTGGTCTTCTTTGGTACGGGTGCGATCTTCAGCAAGATATGAATTGGCCCGGAGAAGCACTGAATTCCCGGAATTTGCCAGCTCGACCAGAACATCATAGCGCATGCCGTAACCGCCGCACAGCCGGATATTTTCAGCATCTACATATATACCGGTTTTCAACATTGCACTTACCCGAACCCCAATTACAGATTCATCGTTTTACTAAATTTTATTCCCATTCAATGGTTGCTGGAGGCTTGGAAGAGATATCATAAACGACTCTGTTCACTCCTCTTACCTCATTTATAATTCTTCCTGAGATCACTTGCAAAATGTCATAGGGTAAGCGTGACCAATCCGCTGTCATCGCATCACGCGAATCGACCGCACGAATGGCAATGACATGCTCATAGGTACGAAAGTCGCCCATGACTCCAACTGTCTGGATTGGAAGCAGAACCGCAAAAGACTGCCAGACCTTTCGGTAATAGCTGCTTTTTCTCATTTCATCCAAAACGATAAGATCAGCCTGTCGCAGGATATCCAGCCGTTCCGGAGTGA
>CAZWVC010000165.1:0-9233 GCA_964637245.1 uncultured Desulfocapsaceae bacterium | reverse complement strand
ATTGAAGTGCTCATCTCCATTATTTTCGGGATCGGCGGTAGGTCACGATCAAAAAAACATATTGTGGAAACCACAAAACTGCTCAACATTCTGCAGCCTGAAGAGCTTGCTCCCATGGCGCTGACGATCCAACCGGGAACCATTCTGAAGAAACAGGTTGAATCGGGTGAATTCATTCAGGCAACTCCACTACAAATCCTTAAAGAGGAGAAATACCTGCTGGAGAATCTTGATAATTTCGAAATGATGTACTGGGGAGACCATGGCAATAATATTGAGACTTTGAAAGGAATGTTGCCGACATATAAGGATTTATTTCTCAAAAAGATTAATCATGCAATTTCGCATCATCCGGCTGTAAACCAAGAGGTGCTTGTTACCTCACCATGGTAGTGAGGAAACATGGAGAGGCTAATTATTACGTTCACAAAAAGCTGTTATTCAGATGGGTTATAGATATTCAATAGCCTGATCGATACTTTCTTCATTCAAATCGAATTCGGAGAGTCTGATGTTTAGAGCTTTTTCATTACTTTTTAAAAACACCTAATTTCTTTATTGAACCACATCTTAACCTTCACAAGCGAAGTGTCAGATCAGGTCTGGACGATTTTACATCACCTTTTTTCAGAAGAATATTGATCAAAAAAGATCTTATCTGTCTGCAAAATATGCGACTCTAACCATTTTGTTAAGAAGAGGAGCATGTCCATATTAATCGCAGCATTACCCTGGCTGAATTGTCGTTTCATCTCTCGGACATTACCTATTGCTTCCCTGTGGCTCTGTATATGGGTCTCTCTATCCTTATAATTTATTGAGGAAAAGTACCTCTCTTCACTCTTAAAATGGTATTCTGTGTATTCAACCAATTCATTCACAACCTTATTGGTTGCTTGCAGTCCCGCCCCTATTTTCATGTGCTTGTACTGCTTGTTGATCAGAGCTACCAGCTTCTTGTGCTGTTCATCAACCTCTTTAACCCCAAACTCATAGTCACTTTTCCATTCCATCAAGTCCGCGATGTTTTTTATCTCATGCTGAGCTGCAGCATCAGATGAATTCGCAGTTGAAGAAATCTTAAAAACACTGATCATATCCCTTAGACCAGCGGAGAGCTCTGAGAGGTTGTTAGCGCTTTGATTAAGTTGCATGCTTGTCTTTGACATCCCTTCAGCTATCACATTAACACCAGAAATATCCTTTGCAATTTCTGTTGATACATGAGAACTCTGAGAGACGTTTTCATTAACTTCAGCAATTCCTCCTGATGCCTGACCAACACTTTCTGCAACGGCTGTGGCATTTTCGGATTGTTCCTCAATGGCCTCAGCAATGTTTACCACAATAGTGTTTACCTCGGTAATGACTTTAGAAACCTTCGTTACATCTCGAACTGTACTGCCGGTATAGCTTTGAATCCGATCAACTCGCTCCTTGATATCCTTGGTGGCATTTGCTGTCTGGCCAGCCAGTTCCTTAATCTCGCTTGCAACGACAGCAAAACCTTTTCCGGCTTCCCCGGCCCTTGCTGCCTCTATGGTAGCATTTAGAGCTAGTAAATTGGTTTGCTCAGCGATTTCAGTTATCACTTCAGTTACCTTTGAAATTTCCTGAGCAGCCTCTCCTAAATAGGATACCTGCTCTGCTGCCTTATCAACCTGCTCTGCAGCGTCACCGGAAATGGATTTAGCATTATCGCAATTGACGGCAACACCCTCAAGTGTTTCCTGCATGTTTAGCGCGGACTCAGATACAATAGAAATATTAGTGGCTGCCTCCTCACTTGCTGCTGCCACTGTGTCCATATTTAAACTCATCTCTTCAGAGGCTGATGCAACAGCATTGGCTTTTTGAGACAACTCTTCAGTTCCCCCTGAGACTTTGCCAGAGACTTCTAGAAGTTCCTTCGATGATGCAGTCACGGTGTCTGCATTTGATGTGATATTCACTATTATATCATTAAGTTTACCAATAAATGAGTTCAGCCTAGATGCGAGCTCTCCCAGCTCGTCTTTCGAGTTTACCTCCAGCCTTTTGGTGAGGTCTCCTTCTCCTTGGGCTATGTCTTTTACCATCTCAACAACTTTAGCCAGCGGTACCGTGATGGATCGTGAAATAAAGAAGCTAATACCAACAACAATTGCTGCAAAAGCAATCATCAAAATAGACATGAATAATTTGTTCTTCTTTATTGAGCTCTCAAAAAGTGTGGAGATTGATAGTATCTCCTCGCTTCCTTGGGTTACGTTGCTGCCATTATCACGCAACTTTTCAAGATTTTGGGAAATAACGTTTATGTTCTCCAATTGTTTTGCGACATTTTCACTTGAGGCTTCCATGCTTTTCACGGAAGCCTGTAAACTTACAAGTGCTTCTCGTTTCATTATTTCTTGTATGTCCCCAATTCCATCTGCCATGTCAAACAGCTGGTTTTGCAAATCCTCTTCTTCGATCGAATCGAGCAACTCTTCAATAGTCTCAGAAGTTACCGATAGATTCTCCGAACTGGAAACCACTTTTCTCTCAAGTATCTTGATGGCATTGTTCGTTGAAACTATTATCTCATTGAGCTCTGCCATCTGCCCAACCATGGATTCAACTTCTCTAGTAGTTAGATTTATATCTTGCTGGGATTTCTCAGTAAGCCTGCTATTGGTGTTCGCTTTCTCAATAATATTATTGAAACCTGTCAATAATGATGAAAATATTGAGCTAATTGCAAACAAAGTGATAACAAGGATAACAACATTAACCCCACTGAGAGAAAGAATCTTCGTTCGGATATTCACGTTAATTACCTGTTTGTAATTTATTTTTCGGCTGCCAGTACTTCATACATCTTGACTGCTCGATTCATCTCTTTAAGTAGTGGAATATTTTTACTTGCCAGTTCTTCCACTTTATCGGCTGGGATATCACCAGTTGCAGTAACTGCGTATTCAACATTTGGTTTAAAGTCAGTCCACATGGATTGCACTTTTTTCAGCTGATCACGAATTGCTTCGTCCTTTGTGCCTGGAAGATCCAACGTTGCATCACCATCAAGCAGGCCCAATAGTGTTCTCTCGAAAAGGCCATATGTTTCCTGCAGGTTCAACTTATTTTCCTCTACTTTATATTTGCTGGCCACGAGCAATAATTCTTTACTCATTTTCTGCGTTAGCATTCTTTGCTTACCCGATAGGTTGATAGTTACAGCGAGCCCGGGATCAGATTTCAAGCCAGCTTTTGCCGCATCTTTTTCGTAAAGCTTCACGCATTTGTTCATCTCTTTTAGGAGCGGTAGATTGCTCTGGGCAACACTATCAAGTTGTTCAGCACTGACACTTCCTGCCCCTAAAATAGATTGGATAGTTGCATAAAATGGTTTCCAGAGTGGAGTGATTTTCTGGTCAATTTGGCGTAGAATCCTACGTGACTCAGTTGCAGGTAGGCGAAGGCTCTCATCTCCATCTCGTAAGCCTTTCAACGTCTTATCAAAAAGAGCAGACGTAGCCTTTAGGTTGTTCAGGTTTTCATCTTTTTTATGGCCTAGATTAATGAGGAGTACTTCCTTTGACATCTTTTGAGTAAGCATTCGCTGCTTCCCGGAGAGGTTGAGAACCACACCATATTCTGCAGCAGTTGGAGCCTCTGCAAAAGAAACAGAATAAATTAAACAAAAAATGATACTTAGAAATGCTGCGTTTAAAAGTGTTTTCACTGGAATTCTCATACAAGTTCTCCTGAGTTCATGATTTACTAGATTTAGCACATTGGCACATTCAAGGTTAAAATTATAAATGTCAATAATATCAGTACTTTTTAACATTATTTATTCGGCTATTTAGAATTATCTCTTATAATCTGAGCTATTGCAAATTAATCATCGAAAATGAATGTTTCATGAAAAAAACATTTGGTATATCTATCCAGAAAAAGGAAAGATTATGCGTTAAAAAAAATTTCTTTGACAGGTGTAGTTCTTTTAGGAAAACAGTTCGGAAGTTTCAGGCAATTAATAGTTCACCATCAACTAAAGATCGTATATGAACCACTTTAGCTCTATCGGATGTATATGTTGAAATGTTAAGCGCCAAACTAGAGGATCTTTTCGGCCCACCCTTGGTTTTATAGTTTATAAAGACTTTTACCTTCATTAATAAGTCTGGATTTCAAGGTTGAAATTAAGGACCGCAGTGCATCTATCCTAGCAGAAAAATATCACATTATTATTGCAATCCCGCACTTTATGGGAAAAGAAAGAAAAAACTCCGTGCCCACATCTTCAACAGGGCTAATCTTAATTTGCCCACTATGCTCGTATTGTTATGGGGTGATTACGGCAATAGTACTAAGACCCAGAAAAATGTTGCCGTCATATAGGGAATCTTTTCTGAGGGAGGTTGATAATGCAATTTCCCATCACCCCCTTATAGACCAAGAGATGTTTATTACCTCTCCATGTTAGGTAGGAAACAAGGACCTGAGTATTACTTCAAAATGAGGTTACATGGAGGAGATATGTAAATCTCATACTGTCAGTTTACCAACCCTTGAGTAGGACCGGTATCAAGAGGTTGAGTACATTGCAATTGCAAGTTTATTTTCCGTTACATCTTACCAAGCGGCCTACAGCACCTCGCCTGAAATAAAGATAATCAGAGGGAACTATCTCGACATTAACTATTTGTTTCTACAACTAATCCATGGTTGGTTGTGGTTGAACAGATAACTTCAGATGACTTTAGTTCTCTAGATTTTCTCCCATGGACTCTAACAATCTCAGTAGAGCTAATGGTACGGTGTAATAGTACTAGTACTTTTGATTAATTCTAGATAATCAGAAAATACCGTAACCAGCCGGTTTTTAACGATAGTATTTACCGCTAACCGAAACCCATGGTGCTACTGGAAGAAAACGAACAATCCCTAACTTTCAGTCTACACCAATAAATGTAGATTAAAGTTCTGCGAGTTTTTCCTTGAGCCCCATAACTCCGAGTCTTGGGCTCGACAATACAGGCTTGCCGGTCTTTTCTGCCAAGGCACCTTCCATTCTTGACATGGAAGCCTGTGCCAAAACAAAAACATCTGACTTATCTGCCAGTTTTACAGCAGTATCAAGAATCATCTGATCATGAGTGTCAGTATCGCCAGCGAGGAATTTGTCAAAAGCACCCTCTGCCAATCCTTCCAAAACTTCTACTTGTTTGCCCAATTCCACAGCACGACTCTTTACCAGCCTGACAGTAGGACCAAGGGTTGTCGGCAAGGTTGCCAGAACACTGACAGTTTCTGCCATTTCTACAGCCTTCGTAGCCATAGGAACATCAATCTTGAACAATGGCACGCTCAGTTGTTTTGCCCCTAAGTCAGCGACTTCGCCTACGGAAGAGCATGTATTGAAAATAATGTCAGCACCGGCATCAACTCCAGCATGATAGTAGTTAATTAAGCGTTTGGTAATAGCAGGTGTCACTCCACCTGCAGCAACTGCCTCAGCTATAATACCATCATCAACGACTGAAATTACCCTGACATCATCGGGGAGAATTTCTGCACATAATTGTTTTATAAGATCCACCATAAAAACACCAGTGTGAACCGCGGCTACAGTTTTCATGCAACTGATCTCCTTTTTTTGAAAAGCGTCATCAAACGCATTTTTTCTCACTTACTTTCTCAGTAACTCATACCTAATTACATCGCCAATAATGCTGTTTTGGCCCTGTTATCAACTCTTCTACAGATACAAATAACTTCATGTTCAAAAGTTTCTAATCTTATGTTTTTTTTGCAACATAAAAAAGGTTCTCAGACGTAACTTACAAGCTATCTTCTGAGATAATATATTCGTTGTATACCAAAGGCGAAATTGAATTTTGTATTCAATTTTTACTCAGTCTTTTTTAGCACAATAAACAATATAAAGTAAGTTTATTTTTAGCCAAACTTAACCTCTACCTCCCAATGCTCAGTGCATTGATCCCAAATCCAGTAAGATGCATGATAGTCATTCTGAGCAATTTCAATCGTATAATGGAGCTGCCGGAAAAAGTTGTTTTCTACAACTATCTTTTGGGAAAAATGTTATAGATTTGATGACAACTTACCGTGAGAATAAAAAATCAAAGCAGAGGACTATCTAAATGACAGATTTAGCAAAACGAGCTGATATTCAAGTTGGTCAGAAAGTATCCATTGTATTAAAACAGGATCAAAGATCTGGAAAACTGACAGAGGGTATTGTTCAGGATATATTAACCAAATCCCCCACTCACCCCCACGGCATCAAAGTTCGTTTGAGAAGCGGTGCTGTCGGAAGAGTAAAGGCAATTAAGTAAATAAGAAAACGTCCGGTTAATCATTTTGATAACCGCATGATTGGCGAACAATGAGCCTTGTTTTAAGAACTACCTCACGTATTGATCGACTTGGATCGGTAATTCTTTTTATCAGAAGTTCAGCTGCAGTGTGGCCGATTTCATAGGTGGGCTGCTCAATGACTGTGAGGGCAGGTTCAACTAGTTTTGCCCAACTGGTATCGTCAAAACTTACAAAAGCAATATCGTCGGGGACTCTCAACTGACATTTCCTGATCGCCAACAACACACCTGACGCAAGTAGACTGTTGCTCGTGAAAATAGCATCGGGTCTTGCTTTCATTTGCAACATCTTCATTGCCGTATTAAAACCATCCTCTTCTCTTGGCTTGGAATATTTTATTAGCTCATTGATCGGTTTTATATCATGGTCTTTAAGGGCTTTCATAAAGCCTTCTCGCCTTTCCCGACCGGTTGTGCTGTTAGCACCAAACACACCAGCGATACGCTGGTAATCGTTGTTGATCATATGTGCAACTAGGCTTTTGGCCGATGCAACATTATCAATGAGAACATTATCTACTTCGAAATTTGTAACCCGCCGATCAATCATAACCATATGCATGTCGAGTGAATATGATTCGACAAAAGTTTCTAGGCCCTTCAGTGTTGGTGATATAATAACCCCTGCTACATTTTCGACGCGCAATAGATCAAGACACCTTTTTTCTTTTATGGGGTCTTCATCTGTATTACAGAGCATCACGTTATATCCGTGTTCTTGAGCAGCATCATCGACAGCTCTGCTCACCCTTTGAAAAAAAGGATTCTCTATGTCGGCCACGACAAGTGCAATGATTTTTGAGGTGTTTGACCGAAGATTTTGGGCGACTCTGTTTGGTTGATATTTAAGCTTTTTTACAACCTCCAACACACGCTTTTTGACTTCAGCACGAACATGGGGTTTGTTTGTCAAAACCCTAGAAACTGTGGCAGTTGAGACCCCTGCAGCATCGGCAACATCTTTAATTTTTACCATCTAAACACTGACCTCCTTGATAAACAATCAACAACAAATATAATTAAAATGTAAACGTTTTCATAAAAATAGTCAAATCATTTTTATTGTTAATATTTCTAGCATAAATGCAGATTCTAAGCAATTTTAACAAAAGTGATTCAATGATGCTTCAAACGACATCAGAACTACACATTATATAAACAATATAGATATTTACATATTAACATATTTCGTTATGCACTTTGCCATGTGTAGTGTGTATTTCATTGTCTCAACTATATTCAAGAAGCAGAATAGTAAGTTAAAACAACTATACCTCATACAAATTACAGCAAGGTTTATGAAAAGGTTTTCAACAATAACACCTATAATTTCGTTTTTTACTTGATATTCAAAATATTTTTTTTCTGATTTTATTGGACTGATATATAATAATATTATTATTTTAAAATACATATTGCAATCAAGCCCACCACCTGCCCACCCCTAGGGCAAAAAAAATATTTGACATCACACACTGTAAACGATTACAGTATATGTACAGGTTGAGATTGTAGACCACTTTAATTGAGAAGGCCAGTTAAGATTATCCTTCAATGTATAAGCCTGGTGCCTCTCACTAACTTCTCTCTAGGGGGAACTTCAAATAAAAAAACACTACGGTTAGGTGGCTTTATGGCAAGAACGATCACTCCTAACCTTGACGTCATTATTACCTGAAGTTTGATTACGGATAATTTAACAAACATATGATTGGGAGGTATGTTTATGTCTGGTAATGCTTTGAAAGTAGGTGTTCAGTCATTTGGAAGGTTTTTAAGCGGTATGGTAATGCCAAATATTGGTGCATTCATCGCTTGGGGGTTGATTACTGCATTGTTCATACCAACCGGTTGGTTGCCGAATGAAACATTGGCGTCATTAGTCGGTCCTATGATTACATACTTGCTGCCACTATTGATTGGCTATACCGGTGGTAAGATAGTCGGAGGTGACCGTGGTGCCGTAGCTGGTGCCGTTACAACAATGGGGGTCATCGTCGGTGCTGATATTCCGATGTTTATGGGTGCCATGATTGCTGGACCAATGGGAGGTCTGGCAATAGTTAAATTTGACGAGAGGGTTCATGGTAAAATCAAACCTGGCTTTGAAATGTTGGTTAACAATTTTTCTCTAGGTATCATCTCCATGGTGGCAGCCTTAGTTGCCTATTTGGTAGTAGGCCCGGTTGTTTCTATAATTACAAAAGCATTGGCGGCGGGTGTAGGTTGGATTGTGGACATGTCTCTGTTACCTCTGGTGTCGATCATTGTCGAACCCGCAAAAATTCTGTTTCTAAACAACGCCATAAACCATGGTGTTTTCACACCTTTGGGTGCAGAGCAGGCCGCTAAGGTCGGAGCTTCAATTTATTACTTGATTGAAACCAATCCGGGTCCTGGTATGGGGGTTTTGCTTGCTTATATGTTAGCAGGTAAAGGTACCGCACAAAAGTCATCCTACGGTGCGGCTATTATTCACTTCTTTGGTGGTATTCATGAAATATATTTCCCATACATCTTAATGAAGCCAAGGTTAATTGTTGCCGTAATCGCAGGCGGTATGGCGGGTGTTGGTTTTAATATGGTCACAGGTAATGCTCTGGTTGGTCCCCCATCACCTGGTTCTGTTTTTGCATTAACCCTGATGTCCACAAAAGGAATGGGTATTCTTTTAACGTTGAGTTCCATTGTCGTTTCAGCTGTCACTTCCTTCGCAATTGGAGCAGTTATCATTCGCAAAGACGCTTCAGAAAGTGATGACCTGGAAGCCGCCACAGCTGCAGTTGCCGCAAGTAGGTCCGAGGCAAAAGGACAGGCAATCCCAGTTGCAGCAGGAAGCGTCCGATCAATAGTAGTGGCTTG
>CAZWVC010000164.1:0-9247 GCA_964637245.1 uncultured Desulfocapsaceae bacterium | reverse complement strand
ATATCCTTACCCAGAGCCCGGCAAAATCTGGCTGCATCTGCACCATCTATTACCCTGTGATCATAGGACAACGAAAAGGGCAGGGTTAGCCGAGGGATAAAAGTCTGCCTCTCTTCGTCCCACACAGGTTTTGGATAATTACGAGAAAGTCCGAGAATGGCAACCTGTGGTGCATTGATTATAGGAGTAAAACCGGTTCCACCAATCCCACCCAAGCTGGAGATGGTAAAGCTTGCCCCCTGCATATCAGTAATGGCGAGTTTACCATCACGGGCTGATTGGCTCAAATCCCTAAGTTCAAGGGCAATTTCCTTCATCCCTTTTTGATCGGCATTCTTGATAACAGGCACAACCAGTCCATTCGGCGTATCGACGGCTATACCAATGTTATAGAAATGTTTCAGGACTAGACTGCTATTCTGCTGATCGAGCGAGCTGTTAAAACTTGGAAACTCCTTCAAGGTAGCTACTACGGCTTTAATAATGAAAACCAATGGACTGAAACGAAGTCCTTCCTTGTCTGCCTCCTCATTCATCTGTTTACGAAAAGCTTCCAGATCCGTCACATCTGCTTCGTCAAAATGAGTAACATGCGGTATAGTTACCCAGCTTTTAAGCAGATGTGGGCCTGAAACTTTTTTGATTCGGCTTAATGGAATCTCTTCAACTTCGCCATATTTGCTGAAGTCTTCCAAAGGTTCTGGTTCTGCAGTTGGCATTCCTGCAGTGCCGCCAGTAGGTGCGCTTTGCATTGCGGCTTTCACATAACCAACTACATCTTCTTTTAGAATTCTACCTTTTGGTCCGGTTGCGGTGATGATGCCTAGGTCAACTTCCAGTTCCCGGGCATAGGCACGTACCGAAGGTGTCGCATGGTAGGTATCGGCTTCAAGGCTGCTCGCTTCGGTCTCATCTTTATCTAGTGCGGGCTCGGCTTGACTAACTTTTGTGTCAACAACTTCTTTTTCTTCCTCTTTGGCAGGAGGAACTTCCTCAGCCTTTTCTTGAAGAGCAGCTGATGTCTCCTCTCCGTCAGCTAACTCCAATAGCACAATGGCATCACCACTGCTGACACTATCATCTTCCTTGAGATAGATCTCTTTGACAATACCTGCAGCAGTTGCAGGAATATCCATCACGGCTTTTTCGCTCTCTAAGGCAATGAGTGGATCTTCCACCTCAACCTTATCACCAACAGAAACATATACCTCTACCACCGAGATTTCCTGAACATCGCCGAAATCAGGGATTACGACCTTTTCTGTGGTCATCTTTCTCTCCTCTGCCTATCTGATAATAGCATGTTGACTGTCAGGTTTAATACCATACTTAGCAATTGCCTGGCCAACCACAGAAAATGGTATTTTGTCTTGCTCTGCCAAAGCTTTAAGGGCTGCAACAACGACATGATATCTATCCACCCCAAAAAAGTCACGCAATTTTGCGCGGGAATCACTGCGACCGAATCCATCTGTTCCCAACACAGTAAGTGGTTGAGGAATAAGCCTGCGAAGTTGTTCGCTATAAGCCTGAACATAATCGGTGCTGATAATTGCCGGACCGTCGTACCCCTCCAATGAATCCTCCACATAAGATTTTCTTTGGGGTTCAACCGGGTGCTTGCGATTCCAGTCCTCAACAATCATGCCATCACGATGGAGCTGGTTTACCCCAAGAATTGACCAGATATCTGCCTCCACTTTGAAGTCTTCTTTCAACAGATCCGCCCCGGCAATAACCTCACGGAAAATTGAACCGCTCCCCAGAAGCTGGACTCGGAGTTCACCCTCACCGCCTTTTCTGTAAAGATACATGCCCTTATCAATACCGTCTTTTACGGCTTCAGGCATTTCCGGCTGGGGGTAATTCTCATTGAGCAGGGTTATATAATAGAACACATTTTCGCCATCCACATACATTCGTTCAATTCCCTTTTCTATCAGTACAGCGACCTCATAGGAAAATGTCGGATCATATGCCAGGCAGTTTGGTACCGTTGATGCCAGCAATAATCCATGACCATCCTGATGCTGGAGTCCCTCACCATTCAAAGTTGTTCTTCCTGATGTTGCACCCATTAAAAAACCGCGGGTTCCTGCATCACCTGCTGCCCAGATCTGATCACCCACCCGCTGGAAACCAAACATGGAGTAAAAGGTATAAAATGGGATCATCGGCACCCCATAATTGTTATGAGCTGTTCCCGCTGCCATAAAGGTGGAGATGGCCCCTGCCTCGGTGATCCCTTCTTCAAGAATCTGACCGCTGGGATCCTCCCTATACCAGGCTACAGTTTCGGAATCCTGAGGTTCATAGAGTTGCCCCGTGGGAGCATAAATTCCAAGCTGGCGAAAGAGCCCTTCCATTCCGAATGTTCGCGCTTCATCGGGAATGATTGGTACAATATTATTGCCGATATTTTTGTCCTTGACGAGATTTCCCAGCAACCGTACAAAGGCCATGGTAGTTGAGAGCTCACGGTCTTTGGATGACTTCAGTAACGGGGCAAAAGCCTTCTCAGCTGGAGCTTGAAGCGGTATATGTTCAGTCTCACGATAGGGCACCGGTCCACCCATGGCTTCCCGACGCTCCTTGAGAAAACGTGCTTCGTCGCTGTCCTCCGGTGGGCGGATAAATGGCAGAGATCCCAGCTGCTCATCCTCCAGGGGAACATGAAAGCGGTCACGGAAGACTTTAAGTGATTCGACATCCATCTTTTTGACATTGTGGGCAACCATTACCGATTCACCAGAGTGGCCCATGCCATACCCTTTTATAGTCTTCACCAGAATTACCGTTGGTTTGCCCCTGAATTTCGAGGCAGCGGTGAATGCGGCATACACCTTTCGTGGGTCATGTCCTCCTCGCGTCATCTGCCAGAGTTCATCATTACTGATGTCCTCAACAAGGGCCTGCAAACGTGGATCATCCCCAAATACTTTCTCTCGCAGATATTCCGGCCCTCTTGCCCTGATAGTCTGAAATTCACCATCCACCATAGCTCCAAACTTCTTGAGCAAAAGCCCTTCCTTATCCCGTTGAAGGATTTTATCCCATTCACTTCCCCAGAGCAGTTTAATGACATGCCAGCCAGCACCACGGAACCTGCCCTCCAGTTCCTGGATAATCTTACCGTTACCGCGAACCGGGCCGTCGAGACGCTGCAAATTGCAATTAACAACAAAAATTAGATTGTCCAGTTTCTCTCGGGCAGCAACTGTCAACGCTCCCAGCGATTCAGGCTCATCGGATTCACCATCGCCCATGAAGACCCACACCTTCCGATCACCAGCCTCCCTGAGTCCCCGGCTGTCCATGTAGCGCATGAATCTGGCCTGATAGATTGCTGCCATGGGACCAAGCCCCATAGATACTGTCGGAAACTGCCAGAAATCTGGCATCAGATAGGGATGGGGGTATGAGGAGAGACCATGACCGTCAACCTCCTGGCGAAAATTGGCCAGGTGTTCTTCATCAAACCTACCCTCGACAAATGCCCGAGCATATATTCCTGGAGAACTATGCCCCTGGAAATAGATCATATCGGCACCGTATTTATACTTGGGCCCTCTGAAAAACCAATTGAAACCAACCTCATACATGGCAGATACTGAAGTGTATGTGGCGATGTGACCACCCAGGCCTTTCCCTTCCTTATTTGCCCGGGCAACCATTGCCATACCATTCCACCGTACATAGGCTGAAACATTCCTGGCAATCAGAGATTCGCCAGGTATCTTTTCGCCCTCTTCGGGTGCTATGGTGTTGCAATATGGCGTTAGAATACCTGGTGAGGTGGAAACACCTTGTGCTCGGGCTGCTATAGTCAGTTCCTGTAAAAGAAAATCCGCTTTTTCATTGCCCTCATACTCAATAACGCCTTCAAGAGAATCCAGCCAATCCCTGGTTTCCTGGGGATCTGGATCGTTATAGTATGAACTCATACTGTTCCTCATGCAGTAAATAGGAATGGGGGAGTGAATGAATGATCTCTACCAGAAGGTGATGACATTTCCTCGAACTATCCAATTAAAACATCACTAAAGTAGAGAACCGATTCAAACCTGATGACGACTTTCGTTTGAACTTCACTTCGTAAAGTTAAATGTTTTCTTATGCCTACATTACTATACATTCTCTTGCATTGCCGCAAATGTTAATTTATCGTTTTCCTCAACCTGGCTGCAATCGACAATTATGTTCTCAGATTGTACTTTAAATAAATAGAGGGGTAATGCGACAAATATGTAGACAAGGGAATGATTTGATGCTTTACAGGTGGGGTGGTAAAGAACAAATGCAGTTAATCTGAAAAATACGGAGTTTATCTTTGCAGCATAATAAACCAACTGAGCGTGAGGCAACTCATCTTGGCAAAATTGGCTATCGGCCATTCTGGGTTCTCAAGCTATCTATTATCCTTCGAGCCATTCATCAGGTAGGTGTAGCAGTATTTCTCGCATCCTTTCTTCTTGATGAAATCGTTGCACCACCAACTCCTTATCTCATCCTGGCGGTGGTCAGCGGAATTGCTTTATATTTTGCTGAATGGATGAGACATCGGGAAATTTACCGAGAATTATCAGGCGTTTCTACCGTACTAAAATTGATCCTCCTGGGGTTGGCATATCACGAGGTATTCCCGCAAACACCGACCATCATTATCGCCTTTCTTCTCGCTTCCGTTGCCTCACATGCTCCCAAGCTATATCGTCACCGCCTGCTTTTTTAGAGCGTTACCTATATTATTCATGTGTTGGAAGAGTGTCAGAGACTGCTTAACTGCAAGCCTCGTCAGCTTTCCGGGGGACAACGCCAGCGAGTTGCCATGGGTAGGGCATTGGTTCGTAAATCAGGTGTGTTCCTTTTTGATGAACCACTCTTCAATCTAGATGCCAAGCTCTGACATCAGATGCGGGTTGAAATCAATAGATAGAACCAGCTGGGAACCACCATGGTGTATGTCACCAATGATTAGGTTGATGCCATGACCCTTGCTGATAGAATTGTAGTATTAAACAGCGGGATAATAGAACAAATAGGTACTCCAGTTGATATCTACCGGAAGCCAGTATCCACCTTTGTTGCTGGATTTACAGGCTCTTCTCCCATGAGTTTTCTTTAGGCAGAGGCCGAAAGTGAGAAGCTGCTCCGTCTTACCAGTGGAGAGAGTATACATTTGTACACCCACACTCTTAATCTAGGTAAAATAGTACTTGGCATTCGGCCGGAGAAGGTGAATTTACTTCCTGAAAAAAACCATGGTGCTCTTAAAATTTCAGTAGATTTCGTCGAAAAACTTGGTGCCAGACAGCTACTCTACAGCCATACAGGAGATGATACCTTTGTAACTTCGTTACATAACGGGCTCGATAGTGGCATAACTGAATGTTGGGGTAAAGTACAGGAGGAAGATATCCATTTCTTTGATGCTAAAACAGGGAAGGCTCTTATTTTAAACTAAGTTAATGACGAAAGGCTTCCTGTTCTTCATGAGTATTTCCTCAAATCTCGGTAACCTGCTCAAGAAGATAGATACTTACTGAGTTTTTCGCGAAAATCATGAGGCGTTGTGGCTACCTTTCTGGTGGAATAATTAAAAATCAGAAAAGATGTGAAACCGGTAAGTACGGCAATGCCATCAGGCTGTCTGGTCACTTTGTAATTCAGGCTAAATTTTTTTCCTTTTATTTCAGCTACACAAATTTGGGTAAGCAGTTCCTCATTGTGAAATATTTCCCTTAGATATCTTACACCGGACTCCACCATTATTATGCCCAGGTTGTTACCTATGTCAATTTCAGAAAATCCAAGTGATTGTAAAAACTGCAAACGCGCATCTTGAAAAATAACCAACGCTTTGTCATTTCCCAGGTGTCCCCCATAGTTTATATCACCAATTGTTACTCTATAGCGGCTGACAAATTGTTCTGCCATACAGAAATATTCCTATCATAAAAAATCACGAAATGGCTAGTCCCGGCAATGTCTTCTGCCAATCACTGGCAAAACTGAGGAGTGCAAGATAGATACAAGATTGTGGATATGCTTTATGCAAGCTGGTCAGGTTTGCCTCAGGGTCATATTCTGGCATATTAATATCTTCTTCTTTACCAACGCTCTTGTAGAACAACTCAATATTTTTAGACATCCAAGCCTCTATTATGACCGGGATGTTGAATTGTTTCAAGAGGGTATCAACATTCATATCTTTACCGACGATTGGCTGGGTGATAACAAATTGGGCTCCAGCGTTAACCTTTTTCTGCATATGTTTAAGCTCGAAATCCATGTTTTTATAGGGATTAAACGCTACACCTGTCTTGAAATGACCAGTATATTCAGTATTGATATAGCGTAGCAGATCTGGGGTTGTAGCAACACTGTGTTGGCCACCGATGGCACGAGGATCAAGTTTTTCCAAACCAGGACCTCCATCTCCTCTAATTACCAACAACTTATCTAATCCCAGTGTTAGAGCACGTTTAAGGATAAAGTCAAGTTCCTCTTTCCCATGAAACGTATTGAGATTCATAATAATTTTATCAGGTTCTACTTTTGCATCAATGTTTGCAAGACAGTCCAGCAGATTGATGCGTCTCTGGCCCATCGGATTATCTGGTACAGAAATTCCGCATCCTGCAGAAGTTGAATATTCGTATCTCTCACCAAATCTCTTCATCAATGTGTCCATTTTCTCACCTGAATCTACTTTTGGTGAGAGAAGTTCGACAACATAGGGGAAATTGAACATGATACCAGCCTCCTGAATATTCTAATTAATGAATCACCAACCCTTTCGAATGATGAATTATACCATATAACATGCACACGAACTGTATCAATCATCACTTAAACTGATAATATTTTGCACAAAAACAATGGAAGCACAAAACCACTCGTTTAAAAGATTTTTTAATACTTATAACGATTTTTTCATTATAATTGAGCATTATACATCTCGAAATCGATCGCACTCAACCGGTAAAAACCTACCAAAACTATAATTTGACTTTATGGAAATTATTGATATGATTGATATCAGCAGGGTTTTTCGCTGTACCATCTATGCTAAATGTGCTTTTATTAAAAGTACAGCGATAAAACTGGATAAGCCAAACAGGCAGTCGCAAGGTTGATTGGCAACAAAACTCAGAAATACAGTGTGTTATGCCCTGTTCCTAACACCATAATAAGGGGACTGGAAAATGAAACGCTTACAGGATGTATATTTTAGGAAAACAAACCTTACCCCTAATGGTGACATGGTTTTTGATCAGAAGATGCTCACGTTACTTCTTGCAATTGATGAAAATAAATCAATCCTGGACGTTGCTAGAGAGGTTAAACTTGAAGCAGCCGTATTCAAAGACTGTTTGGTTAAACTATACAAACTCAAACTCATTGAAAAAGTAGATAAACACGTTGAGTATGTAAATGGTCAATTTTTAAGCAGCGTTCGCCAAAACCTTGTGCAACTGCTGGGTCCACTTGGTGAAGTATTGATGGATGATGCTGCTGAACAGATGAATGTCACTGAAGACAACATCCCCAAAGATCTCGTGGCAGATTACCTGATGGCCATTGCCAACGAAATCCCCAGCGAAAAACAAAGACGAGAATTTCAGAAGAACATGCTTGATAAGATTAAGGCGATGGAAGAAGAATAAAGTAGCAAAGGACGGTTATGAAGCTGGATTATGGAGGAGAAAGGTAAGGTATGGTCTTAAAGATAAGGTGGTACATTGCATTTATTTCTATAGTATTGTGTTCTTTTGGGATCAACGTATCCGCCATCGGTATACTTCATGCTGAGGAGCTTTCAGAAGCAGGTTTTGAGAACAAAGTATTGGAACTGGCGAGACAATGTCACGATGAAGTTTTGCAGGAATTTAATAATATCCTGGCATCTAATGAACTCACCTTTAATCAGCTTTTTGATACTTTTTACATCCCTATACCAAATACCAATCCCCAGAAATATACAACTCAATACGACAAAATAACAGACAAAAGGCTGCGAATCATCCTTGATAAATACCTCGAGATCGATCCGCGACTTCTCTTTGTCATTGCCGTTGATCGCAACGGATATCTACCTACACATAACTCAAAATACTCCAGGCCGTTAACCAACGACCAAGATTATAATACCAAAAACAATCGGACAAAGAGACTCTTCAACGACCGAACCGGTCTCGCTGCAGCAAGAAACACCAAAGAATTTTTATTGCAAAAATACGAAAGGGATACGGGGGAAAGTTTTTACGATCTCTCTGTCCCAATTTATCTGAAGGAAAAGCATTGGGGGGCAATTCGTATAGGATTCAGGAAAGAATAGAAAGATTAAACAAGGAGATCTAATAAGGAAAACCTATCATGGCAAATATCATTACTGAAAAAATTGGAGTAAAGGTTTCAATAGTTGTTAATTTTGTAATACTGGTGGTTATGGCTGCCGGTACCTATGTATTGCTAACCAAACAAAGTAAAAGTTTAGAGACGGAGTTACTTAACAGTGGCAAAATTCAATCCATTGTAGGGGCCAAAATAGTTGGCCAGATACTTGAAGAAGCCATTGATAATGGTGTCTTTACTAGAAAAGATGCGTTTGACACCAATTATGAACAGATAGGCAACTTTGAGCCACCAAAATATCACACGAAATATGATTCCTACTTAGATAAGTCTATTTTGGGAGTACAAGACGAGTTTCTAGAAGATCCCAACATAGTTTTTGCTGTGGCAGTGGACCTCAATGGCTATCTTCCCACTCATAACACCAAATATCAGAAACCTATTACTGGTGATCAAGAGAAGGATAAGGTTGGTAATAGAACAAAAAGGGTTTTTAATGACCCTGTAGGTATTGGTGCTGCCAAAAACACCCAAAAAGGATTCCTCCAAGTGTACCATCGTGATACAGGAGAAACAATGTGGGATATCTCATCACCTATTAATGTCAAAGGGAAGCATTGGGGCGGATTTCGCATTGGTCTTTCGCTGGTTGAGATCAACAAAGCCAAAAAACAGCTAATGACAACCCTGATCAGTATAATGGCTGCCATTTTGGTGATTTCTGTTGCCCTGACTTTTATTATCGTTAATAAGTCTCTGGGTGCAATCAATACCCTCACCCAGCGTGCTGGTGATCTGGCCGACGGCAAGTTACTTGAGGACGAAATTCCGGTCACCAGGAAAGATGAGATAGGCAAGTTACAGGCAACCCTGGACAGGTTAAGATTGA